>NZ_PSLG01000017.1:0-10299 GCF_040289485.1 Thermoflexus sp. | reverse complement strand
GGGTGGGCTTGGGGGCCTTGACCTCGATTTCGCGGGCGAGGACGGTGCCGTTGGGCTGGAGGAAGCCCTCCACTTGGACGAAGGCGCCGACCTGGACGTTGCCTTCGATGTGGGTGGTGGTGGTGACGAGGACGGTGTGGCCGGCGATCTGGTAGCCCTCCGGCAGGATTGCCTCAACGGTTCCCTCGAATTCGATCCGGACGCCCGGACCGGGGGTGGGCGTCGGCAGGGGCGAGAGGGCCCTTCCCCCGACGGGGGCGGCCCCCTGGGGGCGGACAGACCGGGCGAGGAAGGCGCCGTTCACCATTTGCCCTTCGATCACCACCGACATCCCCGGCCGGATCTCCCCCTCCAGGACTGTCTGGCCGTTCAGGCGGATCTCCTGGCCGTTCACCCGAAGTCCGTTCGGCAGCACGGCCTCCACCGTCCCTTCCCAACGCACCCGACCGCCTTCCGTGGGGGCGGCGCCGGCGGGGGCGTTGGCGCAGCCGGCCGTGAGGCCGAACAGGAGGATGAACGCGCCCACGACGAACCATCGACGGGTTCCCATCCTCCACCTCCTTCACATCGGATCCGTCGTCGACCATGTCGGCGAGGGAGACCTCTCTGTTACGGGAGATCGGGAGGGGCGCTCTCAGGGGGCTTCAGGAAATAGAGGCCCGAGGCGGGTTATGGTAAGATGGAAAGGAAGCCAATCGCGTGAGGTGCCCATGGAAGATCTTTACCGCGAGATCATCCTGGATCATTACGAGAACCCCCGCAACTACGGGGTGCTTCCGGACCCCGACATCAGTTACGAGGACGACAACCCCCTGTGTGGGGATCGCATCCGGATCGATATGAAGATCCGGGATGGGCGTATCGTCGATGTGCGGTTTTCGGGCAAGGGATGCGCCATCAGCCAGGCCTCGGCCTCGATGCTGACGGAGCGCATCAAGGGGGCCACGGTTGAAGAGGCGCGGTCGTTAACCCGGGAGGACGTCCTGGCGATGTTGGGAATCCCCCTGGGTCCGGCCCGCATCAAATGCGCGTTGCTGGCTCTGAAAGTTCTCAAGGCCGGCCTCTACAGGCTCCCCAAGATCGATTGGGAAGAGCTGGACTGATCGTTTCCCCCCCGGCCCGGACCTTCCCCAGACGCTTCCATCTGAACAGCCCCGGAAAAGGCCCAGTGTGTTTCATGAAGAAACATTCCATACCAAAGGATGTTTCACTTTGAAACATATGCCTCGAAAGGGCATGCATGGGCCGGCCGATGGGGCTATGATGGGCTTCTAGGAGCATGTCTTTGAATTTTCCCTGCGAGGAGGTACACGGGGGAGGCACGGGGTTGCGGTGGGGGTTCGGTTTGCGGACGGCGAGGCCGTCCTGCCCATGCCGATCGGGTGCTGCCCATCCTGACCTGCCGGGACGAAAGGAGCGCAGCCATGGAGAAGTTCGTCGCGGAGATCGTCGGCACGATGATCCTGATCCTGTTGGGCGACGGCGTGGTGGCCAACGTCGTTCTGGGCAAGACCAAGGGGCAGGCCTCCGGGTGGATTGTGATTACCACTGGGTGGGCGATGGCGGTGGCCATGGCCGTGTATGCGGTGGGGCGCATCAGCGGCGCCCACATCAACCCGGCCGTGACCATTGCCCTGGCGGCGGTCGGCAAGTTCCCGTGGTCGGATGTCCCCCTTTACATCATCGGCCAGTTCATCGGGGCCTTCATCGGCGCGGTATTGGTCTGGCTGGCCTACTACTCGCACTTCGCCGAGACCGATAACCCGGCCCTCAAACTGGCTGTCTTCTCTACTGCCCCCAACATCCGCAGCTACGGCCTCAATCTCCTCACCGAGATCATCGGCACCTTCATGTTGGTCTTTGGGGTGCTGGCCATCGGGGCCAACAAACTGGCGGATGGCTTGGCGCCTTTGCTGGTGGCCTTTTTGGTGTGGGCCATCGGCCTCTCCCTGGGCGGGCCCACCGGCTACGCCATCAACCCGGCTCGCGACCTGGGGCCGCGCATCGCCCATGCGGTGCTCCCCATCCCGGGCAAGGGCGACTCCGATTGGGGCTACGCTTGGGTCCCGGTGGTCGGCCCCATCATCGGCGGCCTGATCGGTGCCTTCGTCTTCACAGCCCTCTTCCCGGCTTGAGACGGTCGGTGGTGTGGATCCCTGCAGGGGAAGGGCCCCTTGGGCCCTTCCCCCGATCTCAGGAGGGCGACCATGGCGATGAAGAAATTGATCAACGATCCGGCGAACGTGGTCCCGGAGGCTTTGGAGGGGATGGCCAAAGCCCATCCCGATTTGATCAAGGTGCATTTCAACCCCAACTTCGTTTACCGGGCCGACGCCCCGCGGCCGGGCAAGGTGGCGGTGATCTCGGGCGGGGGCAGCGGCCACGAGCCCATGCACGTGGGCTTCGTCGGCTATGGGATGCTGGACGCCGCCTGCCCCGGTGCGGTGTTCACCTCGCCCACTCCTGACCAGATGTATGAGGCGGCCAAGGCGGTGCACGGCGGCGCCGGCATCTTGATGATCGTTAAGAACTACGCCGGCGACGTGATGAACTTCGACATGGCCGCGGACCTGTTGCGCGGGGAGGGATTCCAGGTGGAGAGCGTGCTCATCGCCGACGACGTGGCGGTGGAGAGCAGCCTGTACTCCCAGGGCCGCCGAGGGACGGGGACCACGGTGCTGGCGGAGAAGGTCCTGGGGGCCGCGGCCGAGCGCGGCTACGACCTGCAGCGCCTGGCGGCCCTGGGGCGCCGGGTGGCGGAGAACGGCCGCTCCATGGGCATGGCCCTGACCTCCTGTATCGTCCCCCACGTGGGCAAGCCGACCTTCGATCTGGGGCCTGACGAGATGGAGATCGGCATCGGCATCCACGGGGAGCCAGGTCGCTACCGGGAGCCCCTCAAGAGGGCCGACGAGATCGTGGAGCGCCTGATGGAGCCCATCCTCAAGGACCTGCCCTTCAAGGCCGGCGACCGGGTGATCTGCATGGTCAACTCCATGGGCGGCACCCCGCTGAGCGAGCTCTACATCGTCTATCGCAAGGTGGCTGAGATCTGCGAGAAGAACGGGATCCAGATTGTCCGCAACCTGGTCGGCGCCTACATCACATCCCTGGAGATGGCGGGGACCTCCATCACGTTGCTCCGGGCCGACGACGAGATGCTGGAGCTGTGGGACCACCCGGTCAAGACCCCGGCGCTGCGCTGGGGGATGTGATGAGGGTCTGAGGGACAGGCTGCCCCCGCCGCTGCAAACCGAAGAGGTGGAACACGGATGCCGGTGACGCGAGAGGATGTGGTGGCCTGGCTGGAGCGCTGCGCCGCTGTGATCGAGGAGAACCGGGATTACCTGACACAGTTGGACGCGGCCATTGGGGACGCGGATCACGGGGTCAACATGGATCGGGGTTTCAAGGCCTTCATGGCGCGCCTCCCCTCTGTTGCCGACAAAGACATCGGCACCATCCTGAAGACCCTGGGGATGACCCTGGTGGCCACGGTCGGCGGCGCCGGCGGACCCCTCTACGGCACCTTCTTCATGCAGATGGGTGTGAAGACGGCCAACAAACTGCTGCTGACCCCGGAGGACTGGGCCGAGGCCCTGGAGGCAGCCATCAACGGCGTGATCGCCCGAGGTCAGGCCCGTCCCGGCGACAAAACGATGGTGGACGCCCTGCTCCCGGCCCTGGAGACCTTTCGGGAGGCCCTCCGTAACAGCATCCCCTTCGGCCAGGCCCTGCGCCGCATGGCCGAGGCGGCGGAGGCGGGGATGAAAGCCACCATCCCGATGGTGGCCCGCAAGGGCCGGGCCAGTTACCTGGGCGAGCGCTCGGCCGGCCATCAGGATCCGGGTGCTACTTCCTCTTATCTGATCCTGAAGGCCGCCGCGGAGGTGTGGGCGAACGCGACCTGAGGGCCCGGGTGCGGGCGAGGCGAGGAACGATTGGGCGAGGCTGCAAGCCCTCAAACAGCCCAAAGAGGAGGTGTTGCCATGGCGGCCAAGTATGTGATGGCCATCGACCAGGGGACCACCAGCACGCGGGCGATGATCTTCGATCGCGAGAGCAACGTCGTCGCCTGGGACCAGAAGGAGCACGAGCAGATCTACCCGCAGCCGGGCTGGGTGGAGCACAATCCGATGGAGATCTGGGAGCGGACCCAAGGGGTGGTGCGGAACGCTATGGCCAAGGCGGGCATCACCGGGTTCGACGTCGCCGCCATCGGGGTGACCAACCAGCGCGAAACCACCGTCGTCTGGAACAAGCGCACCGGCAAGCCCTACTACAACGCCATCGTCTGGCAGGACACCCGCACCGCCCCCATCTGCGCCCAGTTGCAGCGGGAGGGCTACGAGGCGATGTATCGGGAGAAGACCGGCCTCCCCATCGCCACTTATTTCTCCGGCCCCAAGCTCCAGTGGATCCTGGACAATGTCCCCGGCGTCCGGGAGGATGCAGAGAAGGGAGAAGCCCTCTTCGGCAACATCGACACCTGGCTGATCTGGTGGCTGACGGGCGGCCCGGACGGCGGCGCCCACGTCACCGACGTCTCCAACGCCAGCCGCACGATGCTGATGAACCTGCGCACCCTGGATTGGGACGCTGAGATCCTCCAGATCCATCGCATCCCGCGCCAGATGCTGCCCCGGATCCGCCCCTCCTCGGATCCCCAACTCTACGGCAAGACGCCCCAGGCAGGCCTCTTCGGGGCCGAGGTGCCTGTGTGCGGTGACCTGGGCGACCAGCAGGCGGCCCTGGTCGGGCAGGCCGGCCTGGATGTGGGGATGGCCAAGAACACCTACGGCACCGGCTGCTTCCTGTTGTTGAACACCGGCACCCAGATCGTCCCCTCCAAGAGCGGCCTGCTGACCACGGTGGCGTATCAGTTTGGGAACAGCCCGTGCGTCTACGCCCTGGAGGGCTCCATCGCCATCACCGGCGCCCTGGTTCAGTGGATGCGGGACAACCTGGGGTTGATCTCCCGCTCCGCTGAGATCGAGGACCTGGCCCGCACGGTGGAGGACAACGGGGGCATCTACTTCGTGCCCTTCTTCTCCGGCGCCTTCGCCCCCTACTGGCGGCTGGATGCCCGCGGGGTGATCGTCGGCCTCACCCGCTACATTAACAAGGGGCATCTGGCCCGCGCCGTCCTGGAGGCCACGGCGTATCAGACGCGGGATGTCTTCGACGCCATGTATGCCGACTCCGGGATCAAACTGGCGGAGCTCCGGGTGGATGGCGGGATGGTCTACAACGAGTTGCTGATGCAGTTCCAGGCCGACATCCTGGGGGTGCCGGTGGTGCGGCCGGTGATCGCCGAGACCACCTCCCTGGGGGCGGCCTATGCTGCCGGGATGGCGGTGGGCTTCTGGAGCGGTCCGAATCAGATCCGTAAATATTGGAAGGAGGACAAGCGCTGGCTGCCCCAGATGGACCCACAGACCCGCGAGCGGCTCTACGCCGGCTGGAAGAAGGCGGTGGAGCGCTCCTTCGGCTGGGTCGAGTTGTAAGGGGGCCCGAGGGCCGGCCTTCCGCGATCCGAGGGGTGGCGGAGGGCTGGCCCCGATCTCCTCTCGGCCCCTCGGCAGCATGGTAGGGGGATAGCGATGAGCGCCCACGTGGTGGTGATCGGTGCCGGGTCCACCGGCGCCGCCACCGCCCACGACCTGGCCCTCCGGGGTTTCCGGGTCACGGTGGTGGAGCGAGGAGAGGTCGCCTCGGGGACCTCGGGGCGGAACCATTGTCTGTTGCACTCCGGCGGGCGGTATGCGATGAAGGACCCCGAGTCCGCCCGCGAGTGCATCGTTGAGAACATGATCCTGCGGCGCCTCATGCCCGAGGCCCTGGAATGCAACGACGGGCTCTTCGTGGCCCTGGACGAGCGGGACCTTTCCTTCAAGGAGCAGTTCCTGGCCGCGTGCGCCGAGTGCGGCATCCCCGCCCGCGAGATCCCCGTCGGCCAGGCGCTGGCCCTGGAGCCCCATCTGAACCCCGGGATCCTAGCGGCCGTCCAGGTGCCCGATGGGGTGTTCGAGCCCTTCCGGTTCTGTCTCTCTTTCTTGGCCACCGCCAAGCGGAACGGTGCCGTGGTCCTCACCTACACCGAGGTGGTGGACATGGTCTTCCAGGGCCGGACAGTGTCCGGGGTCCGGGTGCGGGATCGCCGGACGGGCGAGGAACGGGTCATCGGTGCGGACATCGTGGTGAACGCGGCGGGGCCGTGGGCCGGGAGGATCGCCGCCATGGCTGGGGTGGACGTCCCGGTGGTCCCGACGGCCGGGGTGATGATCTCGGTGGGGCGCCGCTGGAACCGGATGGTGATCAACCGCCTGAACCTGCCCGGCGATGGCGACATCATCGTCCCCCAGCGGCGCACGGCCATCATCGGGACCACCTCGTGGCGGGTGGAGGATCCGGATTTCATCCCCATCCCGGAGGACCACGTCCGGTTGCTTCTGGAGAGCGCCGAGCGCTTCATCCCCGGCTACACCCGGGGTGGGATCCGTGGGGTGTTCGCCGTGGCCCGGCCCCTAGTGGGGCGGCGCGGGGTGGCCGCCGACGGCCGCGAGCTCTCGCGGACCTTCGAGTGCTTTGATCACGCCGTCGACGGCGTGGAGGGCTTCGTCACCATCACCGGCGGGAAGATGACCACGGCCCGGGCCATGGCGGAGAAAACCGTGGACGTGGTGTGCGCCAAGTTGGGCCTGGAGATCCCATGCCGGACCCACGAGGTGCCCCTGCTCTCCTACCGGGCCTTTTATGACTAACCGTGGAGGGACCCGCGGATGCCTACGTGGTCGCTCCGTCTCCTGCGGGGACGCCCCGGGAGCCCCCCCCGTCTGGAGACCTACCGGGTGGCGCTCCCGGCGGAGGCCTACCTGATCGACGCGGTGGAGAAGATCTGGGCCGAGCAGGACCGCAGCCTTCTTTTCCGCCATGCTTGCCACCACGCCTCTTGCGGGGCCTGCGGCGTTCGGGTGAACGGGCGGGAGCGCCTGATGTGCATCACCCCGCTCAAGGAGTTCGATCCCGAACGTCCGGTGGTGGTGGAGCCGTTGGGCCATTTCCCCTGGCTGGGCGATCTCCTCGTCGACGTGACGCCGATGATGCGACGGATGTCGGCCGTCGGCTTCGCCATTGTCCGGCGAGACGAGTTGACCGCCGACCGCCCGCTTCCGGAAGGGGTGGAGCAGGCGGTGCGGTTCGAGGATTGCATCGAGTGTGGGCTGTGCCTCTCGGCCTGCCCGGTGATGGCCGCTGACGAAGCCTATCTGGGCCCGGCGGCCCTGGCAGCCGTCGAGCGCATGTTGGCGGAACCCCGGGGCGGGGAGGTTCTGCGCTGGATCGCCCTCGCCGATGATCCCCACGGGGCCTGGCGTTGTCATTCCGCCATGGAATGCACTGCCGTCTGCCCGTCGAACGTGGATCCAGCCTCGGCCATCGGGCGGCTGCGGCGGCGGCTGATCGCAGAGAAGGTGCGGCGCTGGATCGGAGGTGGGCGATGAGGGAGCGCTCCCGCTGGCGAGGGGCCCTCGGCTGGGCGGACTTGCGGGGGCGCCAGGAGGGCGGGCTGGCCTTCCTGTTGATGCGCCTGACCGGCATCGGCCTGGCGGTTTATCTGTTCCTTCACTTGTATGTCCTGCGCCTGCTGGCCCAGGGGCCGGAGGCCTGGGATGCCTTCATCGCCACGGCCAAGTCGCCCCTTTTCCTGGCGCTGGACGGGGTGCTCTTCCTGGGACTGCTGTATCACGCGCTGAACGGGGTCCGGGTGACGCTGCTGGGGCTGGGGATCGCCGTCCCCCACCAGGCCCGGTTGTTCTGGGGCGTGATGGCCCTGACCCTGCTGACAACCGGCATCGCCCTTTACGCCCTCTTCGTCTTGGTCGGGTGAGCCCAGACGCGCGAGGTGGGCGATGTGGATCTGGCAGGCCCTCACCGGGTTGTTGCTGCTGGTCCTGCTGGCCCTCCACATGGTCTTCAACCACTTCGTGGTGGAGGGCGGGTTGCGGACGTATCGGGATGTGGTGGCCTATCTCTCCCACCCGGCGGTGTTCGCGTGGGAGATCCTCATGCTGGTCGTGGTCACCGCCCACGCCCTGATGGGCGTGCGGGCGATCCTCCTCGACCTGGGGATCCGCCCCGCGGCGGACCGATGGGTGAAGCGGGGGCTGGCGGCGTTGGGGATCCTGATCGTCGGCTACGGGGTGTGGCTGTCGTGGCTGGTCCGGTCGCGGGGCCTTTAGGCGTCGATTGGGAGTCCCTGTGGGCCCCCTATGAGGAGGACGTTTACGCCTGGATCGTCGCCCGCATCCCCCCGGGCGAGCGGGTCCTGGAGATCGGCGCGGGAGATCTGCGGCTGGCTCTGCGGCTGGCCCGGGGAGGGGCCTGGGTGATCGCCGTGGAGCGCCAGTGGGCGCTGCTGGCCAAGGGCCTGGAGGCCCTGAGGATCTCCCCCTCCCGGCTGCGTTGGGAACAGCCGATATCCCTGGAGGACGGCCGGCTGACGGTGGTGTGGGCCGACGCCCGCACCTGGCCGTTCCCGCCGGTCACGTCGGCGATCCTGCTGATGCGGCACTGCTCGATCTTCGCCGAATACGTCCAGCGGCTCCGCGCGGCAGGCTGTCGGCGGCTGTTCACCAATGCCCGCTGGCGGATGGGCGTGGAGATGGTGGATCTGGGCCCGGCGGCTCCTTTTGAGGCGGCCCCCGTCGGTTGGTATGCTTGTCGGT
The DNA here is from genome assembly GCF_040289485.1 of Thermoflexus sp. Lineage (GTDB taxonomy): Bacteria > Chloroflexota > Anaerolineae > Thermoflexales > Thermoflexaceae > Thermoflexus. Next base: position 1,573 of record NZ_PSLG01000017.1, on the reverse strand, counting down.
GCGGGGCCATCGGCTTTCGGGAGGGCCCTCCGGAGGCCGTGGACGCCGCGACGCTGGAGCGGGTCTTCGAGGTCGAGGCCTGCCCGGCCTGCGGACCCCTTCCCCCCGCATGGGCAGCCGGGCGGGAGGCGGTGGATCTTTCCGCGGAGGTGGAGGCGCCATGCGCTTGAAGGGGAAGAAGGTCGCCATCCTGGTGGAAGAGGGCTTCGAGGACCTGGAGTTCTGGGTCCCGTTGATGCGGCTGCAGGAGGAAGGAGCCTCGGTGACGGTGGTGGGCCTGGAGGCCGGCCGGGTGGTCCGCAGCAAGAGCGGCGGGCTGACGGCGAAGGCCGACGTGGCCGCCGACCAGGTCTCGGCCGCCGACTTCGACGCGGTGGTGGTCCCCGGCGGCTGGGCGCCGGACAAACTGCGGCGCTCCGAGGCTGTCCTCCGGCTGGTGCGGGAGGCCTACCACCAAGGCAAGATCGTGGCCATGATCTGCCACGGCGGCCAGGTGGGCATCTCCGCCGGGATCGTGCGGGGGCATCGGGCCACCGGCAGCCTGGGCATCAAGGACGATCTGATCAACGCCGGGGCCATCTGGGTGGATGCCCCGGCCTTCCGGGAGGGCAACCTGGTGTGGGGGCGGGTGGTGCCGGACATCCCAGACTTCTGCCGGGAGCTGGTAGCCGCTCTGGTCGGCGAGCCCGCGGCGCAGCCTGCGACCCGGTGAGGGATGGCGATGGTCGCCCTGGTGATCGTGGCCCACAGCGCCAAACTGGCGGAGGGCGTGAAGGAACTGGCCGACCAGATGGTCCGGGGCCGGGTGCCGATCTTCGCTGCCGGCGGCTTGGACGAGCAGACCCTGGGGACCAGCGTGGAGCGGATCCGGCAGGCCCTGGAGGCCGCCCTGGCCCAGGCCGACGAGGTCCTGGTGTTGATGGACCTGGGGAGCGCGGTGATGGGCACTCAGATGGCCGTGGAGATGCTCCCGCCGGGGGACCGCGGCCGCGTCTGGCTGAGCCAGGCGCCGCTGGTGGAAGGGGCCATCGTCGCCGCGGTGGAGGCCTCCATCGGCAAGACGGCGGCGGAGGTGGCGGCCTCGGCAGCTGAGGCCGCCCGGATGCCCAAGGTCCCCCGAGGCGGGTGAGATCCCGAGCGGTCCCGTTGGCCATGGAGCGGGTGACGCTGACGTTGACGAACGCAGTGGGGTTGCACGCGCGGCCGGCAGCGCTCTTTGTGCAGATGGCCGCGCGGTTCCGTTCCACGATCACGGTCCGCAACGTGACCCGGGGGACGCCTCCAGTGAACGCCAAGGCGATCCTGGCCGTGCTCACGCTGGGAGCCGAGCACGGCCATGTGATCGAGATCACGGCGGAGGGGCCGGACGAGGGCGAGGCCATCGCCGCCCTGCGGGCGCTGGTGGAGTCCCGCTTCGGGGAGGATGGCGGATGAGCCGTCGCCTGCAGGGTCTCCCCGCCTCCCCGGGTGTCGCCGTCGGGCCGGCGTGGTGGTTCCGCCGGGCGGTAGCAACCCCGCGCCGCGTCCGGGTGGAGGATGCGCCGGCGGAGCGGGCCCGGCTGGCGGCGGCCCG
>NZ_PSLG01000016.1:9603-41617 GCF_040289485.1 Thermoflexus sp. | reverse complement strand
AGCGGACCCTGCTGGTGGACGCGGGCCGGGAGCAGCCGACCCTACACGCCCTCTTCGGTCTCCCGGACGCCCCGGGCCTGGGGGCCCTGGCGGAGGCGCCCGCCGCGCCCCTGGCCGGGCTCCTCCAGGAGACGAGGGTCCCTGGCCTTTGGCTGCTGGCCGGAGGCCCCCCCGGCTCCGCGTCCCGGCCGCTGCCCTGGGCCGCCCTGATGCAGAGCCTCCGGGAGCAGGCCGAACGGGTCATCTGTTATGCGCCGTCAACGGAGCGGAGCGAGACCCTGGCTCTGGCCCGGCACGTCGACGGGGTGCTGTTGCTGGCGCGGCGTCACCGCACCCGCCGCGGGGCCCTCCGGGAGGCCCGGGCACGGCTGGAGGCGGTTGGCGCCCCGGTGCGAGGGGTCGTCCTGTGGGAATGACCCTGGGATCCAGGAGGGGAGGATGTCGGCCATCAAGGCGTTGATCCTGAGCGGGGGCAAGGGGACGCGGCTGTATCCCCTGACCTTCACCAGCGCCAAGCAACTGATCCCCATCGCCAACAAGCCGGTGCTGTTCCGGGTGATCGAGACGGTGAGAGACGCTGGGATCACCGACATCGGGATTGTGGTGGGGGACACGGCCCCGGAGGTGATGGCGGCGGTGGGGGATGGGAGCCGTTGGGGGGTGAAGGTGACCTACATCCGACAGGAGGCGCCCCTCGGCCTGGCCCACGCCGTGAAGATCTCTCGGGATTACCTGGGCGGGACGCCCTTCGTGATGTTCCTGGGGGACAACGTGATCCAGGGCGGGATCCGGCACCTGGTGCAGATGTTCCTGGAGAGCGACTATGACGCCCAGATCGTCCTCAAGGAGGTCCCCGACCCCCAGCATTACGGCGTGGCCGAACTGGAGAACGGCCGTATCGTGCGGCTGGTGGAGAAGCCGCGGGAGCCCCGCAGCAACCTGGCCCTGGTGGGCATCTACCTGTTCCGCCCGCCCATCTTCGAGGCCGTGGAAGCCATCCGCCCCAGCTGGCGGGGGGAGCTGGAGATCACCGACGCGATCCAGTATCTGGTGGAGAAGGGCTATCGGGTTTACCCCTATCTCCACACCGGCTGGTGGATCGACACCGGGAAGCCCATCGACCTGCTGGCGGCCAACAGCCTGGTGTTGGAGGAACTGGAGCCCCGGGTGGAAGGCTACGTGGACCGGGATTCGGTCCTGGAAGGGAAGGTGACCATCGAGAAGGGGGCGGAGATCATCAACAGCCGCATCCGCGGCCCGGCCATCATCGGGGAGCACACGCGGGTGGTCAACAGTTACATCGGCCCCTTCACCAGCATCTACCACCATTGCGAGATCGTCAACAGCGAGATCGAGCACAGCATCGTCCTGGAGCACTGCCGCATCGAGGACATCCCGCGCATCACCGACAGCCTGATCGGCCGCCGGGTGGTGATCACCCATTCCCCCATCAAGCCGAAGGCGTATAAGTTCACCCTGGGGGATTACAGCCAGGTGGGCATCCTGTGAGGACAGGCCGAGGGGATACGGTGGGAGAGCCATCGAAGGGCCGGCGGGAAGAGGCGCAACGGGTGGTGATCACGGGGATGGGCGCCCTCTCCCCCCTGGGCCTGAGCGTCCCGGAACTGTGGGAGGGCCTGCTCGCCGGTCGCTCGGGCATCGGCCCCATCACCCAGTTCGACGCCTCGGGGCTCCCCGTCCGCATCGCCGGCGAGGTGAAGGGGTTCGACCCCACGGTGGCCCTCTCCCCGAAGGAGGCCCGGCGGATGGCCCGCTGCTCCCAGTTCGCGGTGGTGGCCGCCCTGGAGGCCGTCCGGGACGCCGGGTTCCCGTCCTTCCCGGACCCCGAGCGGGTGGGGACGCTCATCGGGGTGGGGATGGGGGGCTATGAAGTGGCCGACCGCCAGATCCAGATCTTCCGGACCCAGGGGCTGACCCGGGTGAGCCCCTTCGCCCTGGTGGCCTCCATCCCGAACATGCCCAGCCACCATGTGAGCGTCTACTTCGGGGCCCGGGGCCCCATCGCCACCGTGGCCGCAGCCTGCGCCACTGGAGCCCAGGCCATCGGCGAGGCAGCCGAGTGGATCCGGCGGGGGATCGCCGACGTGGTGATCTGCGGCGGGGTGGAGGCGCTGATCACCGACTTCGCCATCGCCGGCTTCGCCGCCATGCGGGCCCTCTCCACCCGGAACGAGGAGCCGGAACGGGCCAGCCGCCCCTTCGACGCGGACCGGGACGGCTTCGTTTACGCGGAGGGCGCTGGGATCCTGGTGCTGGAGCGGCTCTCCCACGCCCGGGCCCGGGGCGCCCGGATCTACGCGGAGGTGCTGGGCTACGGAAACGCCGCCGACGCCCACCATGTGACCGCCCCGGAGCCCGACGGGGCGGGGGCGGCCCGCGCCATGCGCTGGGCTTTGGAGGACGCAGGCCTCGGGCCGGAGGACATCGATTACATCAACGCCCATGGGACCTCGACCCGGTTGAACGACCCCATCGAGACGGCAGCCATCAAGCAGGTCTTCGGCGAGGCCGCCTATCGCATCCCGATCAGCGCCACCAAATCGATGATCGGCCACACCATGGGGGCGGCGGGGGCCCTGGGGGCCATCGCCGCCGTCCTTACCTTGACCTCCGGCTGGATCCACCCCACCATCAACTACGAGACCCCGGACCCGGCGTGCGACCTGGATTACGTCCCGAACACCGCCCGCCGCGCAGAGGTCCGCGCGGCCATGGTCAACGCCTTCGGGTTCGGCGGCCACAACGTCGCCCTGGTCCTAGGGCGTTGGCCCCCATCGGACAACCCGCCGGCGCCCCACGAGAGGCGCTGACCGATCCGGCGAACCCGGCGCCACGGCTTCCCATCCGTGCTATAATCGGTGTGAAAAACTTCTCAAAGGAGCCGGCCATGGCCGATGTGGAGCGAACTCCATCGGCGCGGTGGGGACAGCCGGGGCCGGCCCTGGAAGGGACATGGGCCCCCGGGGCCGGGCTCGGGCGGGTCCTGCGGGAGATCCCTCGGTATCGCGGGCGGGTTCATCAATGGGCTTGGGTGGCCAACCGCGTGGCCGGCCTGGGAACCCTGCTCTTCCTCACGGTCCACATCCTCGACACCTCCCTGGTTTACTTCGCCCCCACCTGGTATGAGCACGCCCTGGCCCTTTACCGCCACCCCCTCTTCGGCCTGGGGGAAATCATCCTGGTGGGCTGTGTCCTCTGGCACGGGCTCAACGGCCTGCGCATCGCCATCAGCGACTTCCGCCCCCGCCTGTGGGCGGTGGAGACCCAGGCCCGCCTCATCCTGTGGACCTTCGTCGCCTTCCTCGCCCTCTACATCCCGGCCTCCATCATCATGGGCAACACCATCCTCCACAAAGGTATCCTGGGGAGGTGAACATGGCCGCCGCCCCGAAGGCTGTCCCGCGAACGGTCCCCCCCGTCCGGCCCCGTCTGGAGGCCTGGCTCTGGATCTTTATGCGCGTCTCCGGGGTCCTGCTGATCCCCCTGGCCTTCGGCCATCTGGCCATCATGCACATCATCAACAACGTCCACGACATCAACGCCTGCTTCGTCTATCAGCGCTGGAACGTGCTGTTCTGGTGGCGGGTCTACGACGCCCTGCTGCTCTTCTTGGCCTATGTCCACGGCCTCAACGGCCTGCGCTACGTCATCGACGACTACGTCCACTCCGCAGGATGGAAGCGGGCGCTGAAGGGGATCGCCTTCGTCGGCGGCGCCGCTGTGATCGCCATCGGGGCCGTCGCCCTGATCGGGGGCGTGCGGGTCACCGCGCTGCCCGCCGGCTGCCCGTAGGGCACGACCCGGGTCCGTTCGGCGGACGGATATCGACCGGAAAGGAGTTCCTCGATGAAGGTCCATCGGCACCGGTTCGATGCGGTGGTGGTGGGGGCGGGGGGCGCCGGCCTGATGGCCGCCCTCTACGCCTCCAAGCAGGTGCGGACCGCGGTCCTCAGCAAGCTCTACCCCACCCGCTCCCACACAGGGACGGCCCAGGGGGGCATCGCCGCCCCGTTGGGGAACATGGAGGAGGATCGGCCGGAATGGTATGCCTACGACACGGTGAAGGGCGGGGACTGGCTGGTGGATCAGGACGCAGCGGAGATCCTGGCCTATGAGTCCATCGAGGCCATCATCGAACTGGAGCACATGGGACTGCCCTTCGACCGGACGCCCGAGGGCAAGATCGCCCAGCGCCGCTTCGGGGGCCACACCCGCAACTTCGGCGAGGCCCCGGTCATGCGGGCCTGTCACTCCGCCGACCGCACCGGCCATATGATCCTCCAGACCCTCTACCAACAGTGCATCAAACACAACGTCACCTTCTTCGACGAGTTCTTCGTCACCGACCTCATCCTGGAGGACGGGACGGTCCGGGGGGTGGTGGCCATCGAGATCGCCACCGGCGACATCCACATCTTCCACAGCAAAGCGGTGCTCTTCGCCACCGGCGGGGCCGGGCGCATCTACAAGGTCACCTCCAACGCCCACTCCCTGACCGGCGATGGGATGGCCATCGTGTGGCGGCGGGGCCTCCCCCTGGAGGACATGGAGTTCTTCCAGTTCCATCCCACCGGCATCTACAAGCTGGGCATCCTGCTCAGCGAGGCGGCCCGGGGCGAGGGGGCGGTGCTCCTCAACGACAAGGGCGAGCGCTTCATGGAGCGCTACGCGCCCACCCTCAAGGACCTGGCCAGCCGCGACGTGATCTCCCGCGCCATCTACATGGAGATCCGGGAGGGCCGCGGCATCGGGGGGAAGGACTACGTCTACCTGGACATGCGCCCCGAGACCATCAACCGCTTCAAGAGCGCACCAGGGGGCCGCGAGGTCACCGCCGAATACCTGGAGCAGAAGCTCCCAGATATCATCGAGTTCGTCCGCGTGTATCTAGGCATCGATCCCATGCGGGAGCCGGTGCCGATCCAGCCCACCGCCCACTACGTCATGGGCGGCATCCCCACCGACGTGGACGGCCGGGTGATCCGCGATGAGAAGAACACCCCCGTCCCCGGCCTCTACGCCGCCGGCGAGGTCGCCTGCGTCTCGGTACACGGGGCCAACCGCCTGGGGACCAACTCCCTGGTGGACCTGGTGGTCTTCGGCCGGCGGGCCGGCCGCCACATGGCGGAATACTGCCGGCAGGCTGACTTCGCCCCGCTCCCGCCCGAGCCTGAGGCCTTCACCATGGCCCTCGTGGAGCGCATCCGCCACGGAACCGGCGAGGAGCGCGTGGCGGCCCTCCGGAACGAACTGCAGGAGACCATGCAGACCTACGTGAGCGTGTTCCGGGAGGCGGCAGGCCTGGAGACGGCCATCGAGAAAATCCGGGAGCTCCAGGAGCGCTACCGCCACATCCGCATCGACGACAAGGGCTACCGGTTCAACACCGACCTCCTGGAGGCCATCGAACTGGGCTTCCTGCTGGACGTGGCCGAGGCCACGGCCTTCAGCGCCCTGAACCGCACCGAGAGCCGGGGGGCCCACTACCGTGAGGATTACCCGAAGCGGGACGACACCAATTGGCTCAAGCACACCCTGATCTGGCGGCGGGAGGGGGAGATCACCTTTGCCTACAAGCCGGTGGTCATCACCAAGTGGCCGCCGAAGGAGCGGGCCTATTGATGCCTTCCCGGCACTGGGATCGGCCGGCCCAGGCCCTGCGCGATCGGAAGGCGGCCCCCTCGAGGCGGGCGGAGGGGTTTTATGAGAGGACCGCCTGGCAAGTGAGGAGAGCGAGGCGCCGCCCGGATCCAGGCCGCCCAGGCCAGGGGGCCCCAGCGCATCCCTGGGGGATGGCGCTGGTCCGCTCCTTTCCACGCCCAGACCCCATCGGAGGATGGGCCATGAAGGTCCGACTGCGCATCCAGCGGTTCAACCCGGAGAAGGACCGCAAGCCGTGGTGGGGGGAATACGAGGTGGAGGCGGAGCCGGTGGACCGGGTGCTGGACGCCCTCCACTACGTGAAATGGTATCTCGATGGCACCCTGACCCTGCGCCGCTCCTGTGCCCATGGCATCTGCGGCTCCGACGCCATGCGCATCAACGGCCGCAACCGGCTGGCCTGCAAGGTCCTCGTGCGGGAGGCCATGGCCGAGGGGAAGGGGGTGATCACCGTCCAGCCCCTCCCGGGGCTCCCGGTGATCAAGGACCTGGTGGTGGACATGGAGCCCTTCTTCGCCAAATACCGGCGCATCATGCCCTACTTGATCAACAACGACCCGCCGCCGGAGCGGGAGCGGTTGCAAACGCCGGAGGAGCGGGCGCGCTACGACGACACGACCAAGTGCATCCTGTGCGCGGCGTGCACCGCCTCCTGCCCCTCCTTCTGGGCCAACGGCGAATACCTGGGCCCAGCGGCCATCGTGCAGGCCCACCGCTTCATCTTCGACAGCCGCGATCAAGGGGCGGCCGAGCGCCTGCGCATCCTCAACGAGTGGTTCGGGGTCTGGCGCTGTCGCACCATCTTCAACTGCGTGGAAGCATGCCCGCGAGGCATCCATATCACCCGGGCCATCGAGGAGGTTAAACTCGCCATCCTCACCGGCCGGCTGGATTGACCCCGCGGCCCCTCCCCTAAGCCGTCGGCGGATCGGCTATAATGAAATCGGCTATAATGAAAATGATCCCCTGGGAGAGGAGGGCGCCATGGAAGGGCTGATGATGGATTGGCCCCTGACGCTCCACCATTTCCTGGATCGTGCCGCCCGCCTGTTCCCCCGCAAGGAGATCGCCACCCGCACCGCTGCCGGCATGCACCGCTATACCTACGCCGACTTCCACCAGCGTGTCCATCGCCTCGCCCACGCCTTGGGCCGCCTGGGGATCGGGCGGGGCGACCGGGTGGCCACCTTCGCCTGGAACACCTACCGCCACCTGGAGATCTACTTCGCCGCCCCCTGCATGGGCGCCGTCTTACACACCCTGAACATCCGTCTGGCGCCCGACCAGCTGGTCTACATCATCAACCACGCCGAGGACCGCGTGATCTTCGTCGACGCCTCCTTGGCCCCCCTCCTGGAGCGCATCCGCGATCAGATCCCCACGGTGAAGGCCTTCGTCATCATGGGCGACACCGGCCCGGTCCAGACCCGCCTGGAGCCCGCCCTGGATTACGAGACCCTGCTCCAGGAGGCCCCGGCGGCCCCCTACCCGTGGCCCCGCCTCGACGAGAACGCCGCCGCCGGCATGTGCTACACCTCCGGGACCACGGGGAACCCCAAAGGGGTGGTCTACAGCCACCGGGCGATCTTCCTGCACTCGCTGGCCCTCTGCCTGGCGGACACCTTCGGGCTCTGCGAGCGGGACGTGGTGATGCCAGTGGTTCCCATGTTCCATGCCAACGCCTGGGGGCTGCCCTTCGCCGCCGTCATGGTCGGCGCCAAGATCGTCTTCCCCGGCCCCCACCTGCAGCCGCGGGACATCGCCGAACTCATCCAGAACGAGCGGGTGACGGTGACCGCCGGCGTCCCCACCATCTGGATCGGCCTCTACGCCCTGCTGGAGCGCGAACGGTATGACCTCTCCAGCCTGCGGTTGATGCCGGTCGGCGGCTCCGCCATGCCGCGCTCCCTCATCGAGGCCTTCGAGAAGCGCTTCGGCATCCGGGTGGCCCACGCCTGGGGCATGACCGAGACGACCCCGCTGGGCACGGTGGCCAACCTCAAAAGCTACATGGAGGATTGGCCCGAGGAGGAGCGCTTCGCGGTCCGCGCCAAGCAGGGCATGCCCGTGGTCGGCGTGGAGATCCGGGCGGTGGACGAGCAAGGGCGGGAGGTGCCGTGGGACGGCAAGACCATGGGCGAACTGCAGGTCCGCGGCCCCTGGGTGATCCGGGCCTACTACAACGACCCGCGCACCGCCGAGGCCTTCCAGGAGGGCTGGTTCCGCACGGGGGACGTGGTGACCATCGACCCGGAGGGTTACATCCAGATCGTGGACCGGACCAAGGACCTGATCAAGAGCGGCGGCGAGTGGATCTCCTCGGTGGACCTGGAGAACGCCCTGATGGCGCACCCCAAGGTGCTCGAGGCGGCCGTGATCGCCGTCCCCCACCCGAAATGGCAGGAGCGCCCCCTGGCGGTGGTGGTGCCGCGCCCTGAGCACAAGGAGACGATCACCAAGGGGGAGCTCTTGGAGTTCCTGCGCGCGCGCTTCGCCAAATGGTGGCTGCCCGACGACGTGGTCTTCGTGGAGGCCATCCCCAAGACCAGCGTGGGGAAGTTCGATAAGAAGGTGCTCCGGGAGCAGTTCAAGGCCTACCGCCTGCCCGAGGAGGCCGGCGCGTCGGCCTAGGCCGGGAACGGTGGGAGGACGACCGATGGCGTGGCTGAACCGGTATTCGTTTGTGATCCTGGGCGGGCTGGCCTTGGCGGCGCTGGCGGCCGGGTTGATCTTCCGCCGGGCCAGCCCCTGGGGCTGGGGGCTGTGGGGGCTCCTCCTGATCGCCTGGGTCGCCTTCGGGTGGGCGATGCGGGCCCGTCCCTCGCAGCCCTTCGCCTCCGCCGCCCAGATCGAGGCCGCCCTGAAAGGCGGACAGCCGACCCTGGTCTACTGGTTCTCGAACTACTGAGCGGGCTGCCTTTCCATCCAGCCCGCCGTGCGCGGGCTCGAGCACGCGTGGCGTCAGGGACGGGTGCTCTATGTGGAGGCCCTGAGCCCGGCCGGCCGGGCCTTCGGAGAAGCCCACGGGCTGCGCCTGACGCCGTCGTTCATCTTGTTCGATGCGGAAGGGCGGCCAGTCCGGGTCTGGACGGGCGCCCTGCGCGCCCCGACGCCGGCGGAATTGGACGAAGCCTTGCGCTGAGCCAGACGGCAGATCCGCCTCACGAGGACCCCCCGGCCGGCCGTCCCCGCCACCGGGCCAGTTCGGTGGCCACCAGCCAGGCGCTGGCCTCGAAAAAGGCGTAGGTCCGGCGCACCGAGTCCGGGGGGACGGCCTCCAGGTCCGCGTTCTCGGCGACCCAGACCACGTGTTCCATCTCCTCGATGCGATCCAACACCTCCCCCGGCGTGCTGGGCACCGGGATGTCGGCATACGTCGGCCGCCGTTGATGGGGGAAGGTCACCGCATGATCCGGCAGGCGGGGGAGGACGCCCATGGCGATATAGGCGTGGTGGAAGAAGAACACCTGGTCGCCGGGGCGGGCCAACTGGAAGGAGGGCAGGAAACGGAACCCCGCCGCCTCCCAGGCCGACCAGTCCATCAGCACGCGCTCGACCAGGGCCCGCAGCTCGGCGAAGGAGAGGACAGCTGCGGTGCGCAAGCTGAGGATGAACCCCTCCCGGACCTCGGAGAGATGGTCCAGGGCGCTGTGGAGGGTGGCCTGGGCGTTCTCTGGCAACGACTCCCCTTGGATCCGTCGGGCGAGGGCGGCCCTGGTCTGTTCAGCCAACGCCCCCAGGGTCTGCAGCGCTTGCAGGCCGGCCCGTACATCCCACAGGCGCATGTCGCCTCACCTCCCTGCCGGAGCGAGGCCGGGACCAAGGGTCCCAGCTCCGGCATATAAAGATCCTACCACGGCCCTCGAAATCGCACGCCCCCGCGGAGGCCCGTCGTCTGGCCGGGCTCCGCGCCCCCGGACACCAGGCGGCCCACGCCGCTTCCTCCGCCGTCGGTTGACAAAGCCGCGGGGCCGATGGCACAATGACCCGCCGGTTGACATCCCCCTGGAGGAGACGCCGATGGCCGCCGAGCCGGTCGCTCAGATCCGTCAGCGCGTGGAGGCCCAACGCGAGGCGATCCTGCGCTTCTTCTTCGACATCGTGGCCATCCCCAGTTACAACGCCCAGATCCGCGCGGTCGGGGAGCGGGTGGCCGAGGAGATGGCCCGCCTGGGCTTTGCGGACATCCGGTTCGACGTGATGGGGAACATCCTCGGGCGCATCGGGGACGGGCCCCGGGTGCTGGTTTACGACAGCCACCTGGACACGGTGGGCATCGGGGACCCCGAGCAATGGGCCTGGGATCCCTTCCGGGGGCGCCTGGAAGGCGACCGCTTCTACGCCCGCGGCGCGTGCGATGAGAAGGGCTCCACCCCGGGCATGATCTACGGCCTGGCCATCGCCCGGGACCTGGGGCTGCTGGAGGGCTGGACGGCGTATTACTTCGGGAACATGGAGGAATGGTGCGACGGGCTGGCCCCCAACGTCTTCGTCGAGGTCGACCCTAAGATCCGGCCCGACGCCGTGGTGATTGGGGAGCCCACCGGCCTGCGGGTCTACCGGGGGCATCGGGGGCGGGTGGAGCTCAAGGTGATCGCCAAGGGGCGCAGCGCCCACGCCGCCTCCAACTGGTTAGGCGACAACGCCATCTACAAGATGCTCCCCGTCATCGCCGGGATCCGGGACCTGGACCCCCGCCTGGGGTCCCATCCCTTCCTGGGGAAGGGGACCGTGACGGTGACGCTGATCGAAAGCCGCACCCCTTCCATCAACGCGGTCCCCGACGAGTGCACCATCTACATCGACCGGCGCCTGACCTTCGGGGAGACCCGGGAGGAGGCCGTAGCCCAGATCGAGGCCTGCATCCCGCCAGAGCACCGCGGGGCGATCCGGGTGGAGATCCTCCGCTACGAGGATCCCAGTTACACCGGCTTCCGTTACCCGGTGGAGAAGTTCTTCCCCGCCTGGGCCCTCGAGGAGTCCCACCCCCTGGTCCAGGCCGGCCAGGCCACCATCGAGGCCCTGTGGGGGGAGCGGCGGCCCACGGGGAAGTGGGACTTCTCCACCAACGGGACCTACTGGGCGGGGAAGGCCGGCATCCCCAGCATCGGCTTCGGGCCGGGCGATGAGATCTACGCCCACCGCGTCGACGAGCACATCTCCCTGCAGGAGGTGGTGGAGGCCACCGCTTTCTACGCCCTCTTCCCATCCATCTTGCGACGTTTCCTCCCTTGAGACCCACCCCATCAGCCAGGAGGATGCCATGCAGACGAACCTGCGGGGCCGCGATGTGATCAGCGACTTGGACCTCTCGGTGGAGGAGGTCCAGACAGTGCTGGAGGTGGCTTTCGACTTGAAGATGAAGCAGGCCATGGGCGTCCCCCACCGCTATCTCGAGGGCAAGACCATGGCCATGCTCTTCTTCTACAGCAGCACCCGCACCCGCGCCTCCTTCGAGGCCGGGCTGGCCCAGTTGGGCGGGCACCCCGCCTTCATCGAGTCCAAGACCACCCAGATCGCCCACGGGGACACCCCCAAGGAGATCGGCGAGATCTACGGCCGCTACTTCGACGCCATCGCCATCCGCCACGTGGACTGGGGGGTTGGAAACAAATACATCACCGAGGTGGCCCGCTACAGCCGGGCCCCCGTCCTCAACATGCAGTGCGACCTCTACCATCCCTTCCAGATCCTGGCCGACCTCATGACCCTCATGGAGAAGAAGGGGCGGGACCTGCGGGGGAAGAAGATCGCTGTCACCTGGGCCTACGCCGCCAGTTACCAGAAGCCCCTCTCCGTCCCCCAATCCCTTATCCTGCAACTCACCCGCTTCGGCATGCACGTGGTGCTGGCCCACCCGCCGGAGTTCCGGCTGATGCCCGACATCGTGGCCCAGGCGGAGGAGAACGCGCGGCGCTATGGCGGGGCCTTCGAGATCACCGACAGCATGGAAGAGGCCTTCCGGGACGCCGACGCGGTTTACCCCAAGAGTTGGGGCTGCTGGTTGACCACCACGGACCCCGAGGAGAGCGCCCGCATTGCCCGCAAGTATCAGGACTGGATCGCCGATGAGCGGCGGATGCGGCTGGCCCGGCCCGACGCCATCTATATGCACTGCCTGCCAGCCGACCGGGGGCTGGAGGTGACCGACGCGGTGATCGACGGGCCGCAATCGGTGATCTACGACCAAGCGGAGAACCGTCTGCATGTGCAAAAGGCGGTGATGGCCCTGGTGATGCGCTGAGGGAGCAGGAGAACCCACCTCCGGAGGCGAGGATGCGTCTGCAGCCTGGATTGGCCGTGGTGGCCGTGGGCGGGAACTCCTTGATCAAAGGCCCGGACCGCATGACCGTGCCCGACCAATACGAGGCGGCCCGCGAGACGATGATCCACATCGCCGAGATGATCGCCCAGGGCTGGCGCGTGGTGATCACCCATGGCAACGGCCCCCAGGTGGGCTTCATCCTGCGCCGCAGCGAACTCGCCCTCCACGAACTTCACCCGGTCCCCCTCGACGCCGCCGACGCCGACACCCAGGGGGCCATCGGCTATATGTTCCAGAAGGCCCTGTATAACGAGTTCCGCCGCCGCGGCATGCACCAGATGGCCGTCACCGTGGTCACCCAGGTCCTGGTGGACCGGGACGACCCGGCGTTCCGGAACCCGACCAAGCCTATCGGCTCGTGGATGGACGAGGAGACCGCCCGGCGCCGGGCGGCGGAATGGGGATGGGTGGTGAAAGAGGACGCGGGCCGGGGGTGGCGGCGGGTGGTGCCCTCCCCCCGGCCCCGCCGCATCATCGAACGCCCGGCCATCGAGGCCCTGCTGCGGGACGGCTTCGTGGTGATCGCTGTGGGGGGAGGCGGCATCCCCGTGGTGGAGGACGAGACGGGGGAGCTGATGGGGGTGGAGGCGGTGATCGACAAGGACCTGGCCAGCGCCCTGCTGGCCATCGAATTGAAGGCCGATCTCTTTTTGATCTCCACCGCCGTGGAGAAGGTGGCACTGGATTACGGGAAGCCCACCCAGCGCTGGCTGGACCGCCTGACGGTCTCGGAGGCCCGGCGCTACCTGGCCGAGGGGCAGTTCCCGCCGGGCTCCATGGGGCCGAAGGTGGAGGCCATCCTGCAATACCTGGAGAGCGGGGGGAAGGCGGCCCTCATCACCGACCCGCCCCACATCCCCGCCGCCCTCCGCGGCGAAACCGGCACCTGGTTCCTCCCCGAGGCGTAGCCGCGCATGCGCTTAAAGGGGAAGGTGGCACTGATCACCGGGGCCAGCCAGGGGATCGGGCTGGCCATCGCCCAGGCCTATGTCCGGGAAGGAGCCGACGTGGCCGTGTGTGCCCGCGACCCCGTCGCCCTGTCCGCCGCGGCGCAAGCCCTGCGCGCCCTCCGCCCCGGGGCGCGCCTCCTGGCTCAGCCCTGCGACGTCCGCCGGCCGGAGGAGGTCCGCCGGCTCATCGCCGCCATCGACGCCGGCTTTGGCCGCCTCGACGTCCTGGTCAACAACGCCGCCATCCTCGGCCCCCGCCTCCCCATCGCCGAGTATCCCCTCGACGCCTGGCAGGAGGTCCTGGAGGTCAACGTCACCGGGGTCTTCCTGGTGACCCGGGAGGCCCTCCCCCTGCTGCGCCGATCAGACGCGGCCTCCATCATCAACCTGTCCTCCGGCGTCGGCCGCCGGGGCCACGCCCGATGGGGCGCCTACGCCGTCTCCAAGGGCGCGGTGGAGATCCTCACCCAGATCCTGGCCGAGGAACTCGCCCCGGAGGGCATCCGGGTCAACGCCGTCAACCCCGGCCCCACCCGCACGGCTATGCGCGCCCAGGCCTACCCGGAGGAGGACCCCCAAACCCTCCCCGCGCCCGAGGAGATCGTCCCCATCTTCGTCTACCTGGCCTCGGACGAGAGCCGCGCGATCACCGGGCAAAGCCTGGAGGCGCGAGGCTTCCAGTGGCCTTCCGGCGCCCAGCGGATCGGCTAAGATGAAGAGGGGGAATCCGGCGGGGAGGGAACCGCATGGAACCATCGGAGCGGGGGGCCCGGTTCCGGCGCATCGGCCTGGTCCTCCATCCCCATCGGCCCAGCGCCCGCGGGCTAGCGGAGGCGGTGGCGGAGCACCTCCGCGCCGCCGGCTGCGAACCCATCCTGTGCTCCGCGGAGGAACTGACCGGCCGCGAGGCGGTGGCGGGCTGGGACCTGGCCATGACCTTCGGGGGGGACGGGCTGATGCTCCGGGTCGCCCGCCACGCCGCCCCCGCCGGCGTGCCCCTGCTGGGCGTCAACCTGGGGCGGGTGGGCTTCCTGGCCGAGATCCAGCCGGCGGAATGGCCGGAGCGGCTCCGCCAGCTCTGGGAGGGCCGCTGGTGGATCGAACGGCGTCTGATGCTGGAGGCCCAAGTGCAGCGGGGCGACCGGACGGAGGGCCCTTTCCACGCCCTGAACGACGTGGTGGTCGGCCGGATGGGCGTGGCTGGCACGGTGCGGGTCCGGGCGGAGATCGATGGCTGCTACTTCACCACCTACATCGGGGATGGGCTCATCGTGGCCACGCCCACCGGGAGCACCGCCTACGCCTTGGCCGCAGGCGGCCCCATCCTCCCCCCCGAACTGAAGAACATCCTCCTGGTCCCCATCGCCCCCCACCTCAGCCTGGACCGGGCGGTGGTGCTGCCCGAAGGAGCCCGGGTAACCCTCACCGTGCACGCCGAGGGACGGGCGGCCCTGGCCGTGGATGGCCAGGGGGACCAGCCCCTGGCCGATGGGGATCGGGTGGAGATCGCCGCCGCCCCCTTCAGCGCCTGCTTCATGCGCCTGGGCGATCGCGCCGATTTCTACCGCCGCCTGGCCACCCGCCTGCGCCGCATGGTGACCAACGCGGAAGATCCCTCGCCCGAACGGCTATCATAATTTTGGGAAGACCTTCGCCGCGCGGGCCGGCGGCGGGCGGGATGGCGCGATGGAGGACCTAGGCTACTGGCTGGTCTTCAACCGGGTGCTGGGGATCGGGCCGGCGCGGCTGCGGGCCCTGCTGAACCACTTCGGGGATCTGCGGACCGCTTGGGAGGCCGACGAGGGGGCTTGGCGGGCCGCCGGCCTGGATCAACGGACCGTCCGGAACCTGGCGGAGGCCCGGCGACGGCTGCACCCCGAAGGAGAACTGGAACGCCTGCGCAAGGCCCGGGCTACAGCGCTGACGTGGTCGGACCCCGCCTATCCCCCGCTGCTGCGGCGGATCCCCGACCCGCCGCCGGTCCTCTTCGTCCGGGGAAGCCTGGCCGAGGCCGATCGCTGGGCGCTGGCCATCGTCGGCACGCGCCGGCCGACCGCCTACGGGCGCCAGGTGGTGGAGTGGTTCGCTGGAGAACTGGCCCGGGCCGGCATCCCGATCGTCAGCGGACTGGCCCGGGGGATCGATGGCCTGGCCCACGAGGCGGCCCTGAAGGCCGGCGGGCGCACCCTGGCCGTGCTCCCCTGCGGGGTGGACCGGGTCTATCCGCTGGAGCACGCCCGGCTGGCCGCCCGCATCGCCGAACAGGGGGCGCTGCTCTCGGAACTCCCCTTGGGCGCCCCCGCGGAGCCCGGAAACTTCCCTGCCCGGAACCGCCTGATCAGCGGGCTTTCCGTCGGCGTGCTGGTGGTGGAGGCCGGGGCCACCAGCGGGGCCCTGATCACCGCCGGCCACGCCGCCGAACAGGGCCGGGAGGTGTTCGCCGTCCCGGGAAGCATCTTCTCCCCCGCCAGCCAGGGGACCCACCGGCTGATCCGGGACGGGGCCACGCCGGTGACCTCGCCCCAGGAACTTCTGGAGGCGCTGAACTGGTCGACCGCCGTCCAGCAGGCCGAGGTCCAGTTACAACTCCTCGCCGACCCGGTAGAGGCCCGACTGCTGGAGGTGCTGGGCCGGGAGCCGATGCATGTCGATGACATTGCCCGGGCCGCCGGCTTGCCGGTGGCCCAGGTGACCGGGACCCTGGCGGTGATGGAACTCAAAGGCATGGTCCGCCACCTCGGCGCCATGCACTACATCCGCGGCCTCCCCTAGTCGCCACAGGCGTCCCGGGTCCTCCCACCTCAGACGACTTGACAAAGGGGCCCCGATGGTATATCCTTGTATTAGAACATTTGTTCTAATCGGAGGCCGCGATGGGTCCCCGCGATCGGCTGCTGGCGTTCCTGGAGGCCTATTGGACGGTCCACGGATACGGCCCCTCCCTGGAGGAGATCCGGCGTCACCTGGGCTTCTCCTCCCGGTCCCACGTCCTGCATCATCTCCGAGTCCTCCTCCGAGAGGGGCGCATCGCCCGGGAGCCTGGCAAATCCCGCACCTGGCGCCCCGTCTCCCACGACGCCCGGGTGGTCCGGTTGCCGCTGGCCGGCGTGGTCCCCGCCTCCTTCCCCGACGCGGTGGACGAGATCGTCTCGCAGCCCCTGGGAGAACTGGCCCTGCCAGCAGCGTGGGTCCCCCGCGACTGCCGCTTCGCCCTCTGGGTGCGAGGGGACTCCATGATCGGCGTGGGGATCCAGCCCTTCGACATTGTGCTCATCGAGCCGGTGCGCCTGGAGACCCTGCGCTGGGGGGACCTCGTGGTGGTCCGCTGGCGGGACGCGCCGGCGGCTGGGGAGATGGATCATGGGCGGAACCGGGCCACCCTCAAGCAACTGTTCTGGGCAGCCTCCGACCGGCGGAACGGCCAGGGGCAGCCCTTCCCCGCCCGGTGGATCCTCAAGCCGGCGCACCCGGCTCTGCCGGAGCAAACCGTGGACCCCCGCGCGGTGATCCTGGAAGGCCGCGTCGCCTTCCGCTTCGGCCCGGTGCGGGAGCTCAGCGGATGGGTGCTCTGAGGAGGCGGAACGATGCAGCGACGGTGGCTGGAGGCCCAGGCGGATCTGGTGGAACAGGTGTTGTGGCAGCACCGCGCCCCCGGCCGCGTGACCGGGGGCCGGGTGACCCCCACGACCGTCCTGTTCCAGGTAGTCCCCGCCCCTGGCGTGCGCTGGTCCCGGCTGAAAGGGCTGGCGGAGGATCTGGCCCTGGCCCTGGGAGTGCCTGGGGTGCGGATCCAGCGGGAGGGCCCGGTGGTCCAGGTGGAGGTCCCCCGGCCGGACCCGCAGGTGGTGCGGTTCGAGCCCCTGATGGCCCAAGTGCGGCGCGCCTTCCCTCGCTACCCGGCCTACACCGCCCTGCTGGGCCTGGCGGCCGATGGGGCGCCGCTGCTGTTGCGGCTGACCAGCCCCCAGGTGACCCACGTGCTGATCGCCGGGACCACCGGTTCGGGCAAGACCTCTCTGGCGCGGACGATGCTCCTTTCCCTGGTCCTCACCCACCGGCCGGGGCAACTCGCCCTGGTGATCGTGGATCCCAAGGGCCGGGCCTTCCTGCCCTTCCGGGATCTGCCCCACGTGCGGGCCTTCGCCGCCGGTGAGGCAGCGGAGGGCCTGGCGTGTCTGGCGGAGGTGGTGGCGGTGATGGAGCGACGCTCCCGGGAAGGGGTGCAGACCCCCCGGCTGCTGGTGGTGATCGACGAACTGGCGGATCTCCTGCAACAGGGGGGGCGGGAGTTGGGCGAGGCCCTCACCCGGCTGGCCCAGCGGGGACGAGAGACGGGCATCCATCTGCTGGCCTGCACCCAGAAGCCGACGGCGGCCCTGTTGGGCGGTGCGCTGACGGCCAACTTCCCCGCCCGCCTGGTCGGGCGGGTGGTCACGGCGGAGGATGCCCGGGTGGCGGCCGGCATCGGGGGGACCGGCGCGGAGCGGCTGGCCGGGAGAGGGGATTTCCTGGCCGTGGTCGGCGGTGCGGTCACCCGCTTCCAGGCGGCCTACATCGCCCCCGAGGAGATCCGGGCCCGCCTGCAGGCCAGCGAGCGACAACGGGAAAAAACAGACCCCTCGGGGTCCCCCAGCGACGCCTTCAAGAGGAGGGGGGAATGATCCGCGCACCGATCGGGTTCGTGTTCATGCTCTTCGCCTTGGCCTTTGGGATCACCGGGGCCATCTGGGTGGGAGTTTCCCTCGGCGGATGGGGGCTGTCCGTGATGGCCGGCGCGGCGGTGGGGACGCTGCTGTTCCTGCTGCTGGCCCTCGGGAGGGACACCCCACGCGATCCGTGGATCGCGTGGGGACCCCGGGAGGCCACCAGGGGTCCCACTTCGTGGGGTGAGTTCCCGGGGGTGGAGGCCGGGCCCACCCCCGCCTGGTCCGCCCCGATGGAGCCGCCGTGGAGGCACCTCACCAAGTCCTTCGGACTTTATGGGGACCCCGGACCCCTCCCGTGGGGAGGGTCCTGGATGCCGTGGCGGTATCCGATGGTTGCCTGGATGAGCCAGGGGTTGTGGGCGACGCCCCCGGTCCCTCCCCGCACCTTCACCGTCATCGGGGAGGAGGACGCAGAGGCGTGACAAGGAGCACCGTTCCGTGGCGCATCGTCATCCCTTTCACCTTGCGAGGCGAAACGGATGACCGGCCCCT
Source organism: Thermoflexus sp. (assembly GCF_040289485.1). Taxonomy (GTDB): domain Bacteria; phylum Chloroflexota; class Anaerolineae; order Thermoflexales; family Thermoflexaceae; genus Thermoflexus. The sequence continues at coordinate 23,462 of NZ_PSLG01000016.1, read as the reverse complement.
TCCGGCTTCCTCGACCCCATCTCGGGATCTCCACAGGCGTCCCTTCCCGGGGAACTCCCGGTAGGGCCGTTTGGGGTGGCCAGCCCGGAGCCGGCTGGGTTTTCACCGGCTCTATCTGCATGATGGCAGAAAACCCGCGAGCCGTCCACCGGCTGTGGGAACGGGGCGCTGGCCCACCTCGAACCCACCGCCAGGCGGTGAGGGGGTGGATTCCGTGCGGGCGCGCCCCGTCGGAAAGCTTCGTGGCTGAAATGGCTGATAATAAAAATGTCAGCTGTTGTCAACCCCAAGAGAACGGCGGCGGGGACGGCCGCGGTGCCTCCCTGCCGCCGCCCTCAGAAATACCGCGCCGAGAGGATGCTTGCCGGGAGGGGCTGGGTGCGGACGTTCAAGCAGGCCGGCTTGCCGGCGGCCGCCATGCGCTCCAGCGCGGGCCGGATCTCCTCGGGGCGCTCCACCTGTTCCCCATAGCCCCCGAAGGCTTCCACCACCCGGTCGTATCGGGTCGGCGCCAAGGCGGTGGCCACCGCCCGGGCCTCCCCCAACATCTCGATCTGCGGACGGCGGATCTGGCTCCAGGCGGCGTCGTTGGCCACCACGCTCATGATGGGCAGGCCGAAGCGCACCGCCGTGTCGAACTCGAAGCCGTTGAACCCGAAGGCCCCATCGCCGAACAGGACCAACACCCGTTTGTCCGGGTGGGCGAGTTGCGCCGCGATGGCGAAGGGCAACCCGATCCCCAGGCAGCCGAAGGGCCCCGGATCCATCCACAGCTCGGGCCGGTAGACGGGCAGGATGCGAGAGGCTGCCGCCACGATATCCCCGCCGTCGCCAATGACGATGGTCCGCTCGTCGATGAAGCGGGCCAGTTCGTGACAGAGCCGCAGCGGATGGATGGGGACCTCCGGGGAATCCCGCCCCTGGGCCCAGAGGGCCGCCTCCCCCTCCTCGATGGCCCGCAACGCCTCCCGCCAGGCTGTCCAGCGGCGGCCCGGATGGCGGGCGGCCATCGCCTCCCGCCATTCCTCCAGGATCAGCCCGATGTCCCCCACCATGCCTAGATCCACCGGCCGGTTGTGCCCGATGACGGTCGGCTCCAGATCGAGGTGGATGACCCGGGCCTCCGGCGCGATCTCCTGGCCGAACCGGAGCCGGAAGTCGAACTCCCCGCCCACCAGGATGAGCAGGTCCGTCGTCGCGAAGGCCTTGCGCCGGGCGTGCTGGAAGAACTGGGGGGCGTCCGGGGGCAGCGTCCCCCGCGCCATCCCGTTGGTGAACAGGGGCAGGTCCAGAGCCTCCACAAATCGGGCCAGGGCGGTGTAGGCGTTGCACCAGCGGACGGCGCTCCCGGCCATCACCACCGGCCGTTCCGCCGCGGCCAGCAGCGCGGCTGCCTGCTCCAGCGCTGCCTTCGATGGCCCGGGGCGCGGCACCGGTGCGAAGCGCGGGAAGGCCACCTGGCGCTCGTCCACGAAACGGAACAGCACGTCGATGGGGATCTCCAGGAAAACCGGCCCCGGCCGCCCGCTCAGAGCGTGGCGGAGGGCGACGGCGATGAACTCCGGGATGCGCTCCGTCTCATAGACTGCCCCCGCCCACTTGGTGATCGGCCGCATCACAGCCACGTGGTCCATCTCCTGGAGGGACCCGCGGCCCAACTGGGCGAAGGGGCCCTGCCCGCCGATCACCAGCACCGGGCTGTTGGCCCGGAAGGCGTTGGCCACGCCGGTGACGCTGTCGGTGACCCCCGGCCCGGCGGTCACCACTGCCACCCCGGGACGCCCCGTCAGGCGCGCCCACGCGTCCGCGGCGTGCACCGCCGCCTGCTCGTGCCGCACGTCGATGATGCGGATCCCCTCATCCAGACATCCGTCATAGATGGGGAGGATATGGCCGCCGCACAGGGTGAAGATCACCTCCACCCCCGCCGCCTTAAGGGCCTTGGCCACCAACCGCCCCCCGTGGACATCGGCCATCGCTTCACCTCCGCCCGTGGGATCCGATCCGAAAGGGCCCCGGCGTCCGGATCACCACGAGACCACTGGGATTCCGCCCATGCGCATCCGCTCGATGATGGCCTGAACCAGATCCGCCAGATCCGGGGGTGGGGGATGGGCCTCCAGGGCGGCGAGGATCTCCTCATGCTGCTCTACCCACCTCCGCATGTCCTCCGCCACCTCCCCCCGCACCCGCATCCGCCAGCGGCCATCCTCCTCCTCTATATCCTCCCATTCCCCCTCCCTCCAGAGGGTTTGATCCGGGACCATCGGCAGGATCCGGTGGGCGCTCTCATACCGGACATCGCCATACCAGCGCAGGAAGTCCCAGAGCCGGCTGGTGTGCAGGGCGATGCTTGGGATATACTCGTAGAGATCCTCCCCGACGGGTCGGTAGAACGCCATGGAGATCCCCATCGTCTCATCCCTCCCGGGCTTCTCGGATCCCGATCCATCCCTCCAGCCGCCACCGTCCATCATGCACGTGCCACGGCCGCACGGCAACCCCGACCGCCGCCCCCTGCTGCTGCAGATAAACCCACAGGTCTGCCCCGAGGGGCCCGAGGCCGGCGAGGCGATACAGCAACCGCCACGGGCAGGCCGGCGCTGGGCGTGCACCCAGCAGGACCACGAAGCGCCCGCCCGGCCGCAGGACCCGCGCCACCTCCGCCCAGGTGTCGGCCTCGAGAATGAAAGGGGCGGGAAAAGTGGCCACCACGGTGTCAAACCCCCGGTCCCGGAAGGGCAAGCGCTGGGCCTCCCCCCGGACCAACGGGACGCTGGGGCCGGCCCGGCGGCGGGCGCGGCGGCCCATGGCCGCGGAGCGATCGAGCCCGACGGGGTGCCACCCCGCCCGCGCCATCGCCCGCAGCAGATGCCCCGGCCCGTGGCCGATCTCCAGCACCCGCGGCCCCTCCAGAACCAACAGCGCCTGTTCCACCCAGTGGACCCATCGCCCTGCGGAGGCCAAGGCCGCCACCCCATCGTAGGCCCATGCCCCTTCCTCATAGAGCCACTGGAAGAAGCGCTGCAGCCTCCGGCGGACCCAGCGGGCGGGCCCTTTCATTCCTTGCGCGCCCCCAGGGCCACCCATCCGTCCTCCTCCCAGCGGGCGCGCACCCGCAGGCCGGCGGCCGCCATGGCCTGCCCCACCGCCTCCTCCTGCTCGCCGGCGAAGAACCCCGAGGCCACCACCCAGCCCCCCGGCCGGACCCGATCGCCCAGGCCCTCGGCGCAGAGCCGGACGATCACTGGGGCCAGGATGTTGGCCAGGATCCCATCGAAGGGCTCCCCCAGGGCCCGGGCCGCCTCCAGGGAGCCCTCCCGGACGTGGACGCGATCGGCCACGCCGTTGCGCCGGACGTTCTCCTGGGCCACCCGCACGGCCACCGGATCGATGTCCAGCGCCCAGACCACCGCCGCCCCCTTGCGGGCCGCGGCGATGGCCAGGATCCCTGAGCCGGTCCCCAGATCCAGGATCCGCGACCCCGGCTCCAGCCACTCCGCCAGGGCCTGGAGGCACAGGCGGGTGGTGGGGTGGGTTCCCGTCCCGAAGGCCATCCCCGGATCCAGTTCGATGAGGAGCTCCCCCGGTCGCAGCGCGGCCTCCCGCCAACTGGGCTTGATCACAAAGGAGCCCACCCGCAGCACATCGTAGTGGGCTTTCCACGCCTCCTCCCACGCCGTCTCGTCGATCACCCGGAACTCGGGAGGGGGGAAGGGGAGGATCTGCCGGAGATGCCAGAAGCCCTCCTCGATCCGGTGGCGGGCGGCCTCCCAGCCTTCCGTCATGGGCAGATAGGCCCGCACGGTGAGGACCGGTGGGGGAGGCGGTGGGCGTTCCCAGTCCGTTTCGACGGCCGGGGGAGGGCCGTAGTCGAAGGCGATGCCGTGGGGCACGTAGCGGGAGAGCACTTCGGCGATGGGATCTGCCAGTTCGGTCGGCACCTGCACCGAGATCTCCAGCCACCGCATCCGATCCCCCGCCGTCCCAAATGGAGGGCGGGGCGGCTCACCCGCCCAGGAGGTCCTTCAGCCGCTCCAGGAGCCCTTTGCCGTCTTTCGGCAAGCCGCCGGGCGACAGGGTTCGCGCCAGTTCCTGGAACAGCCGACGTTGCTCCGCGGTCAGGCGGATGGGGATCTCCACCTGGACCACGATGAGCAGATCCCCGCGCCCGTTCCGACGCAGGTGCGGGATGCCCCGCCCCCGCAAGCGGATCACGTGGCCCGGCTGGGTGCCCGGGGGGATCTCCACCTCCTCCTCCCCCTCGAGGGTCGGCACCCGGATGCGGCCGCCGAGGGCGGCCTGGGCCACGTTGAGAACCACCGGGACGATGAGGTCATCCCCGTGACGGCGGAAGTAGGGGTGGGGCTGGACCTTGACCTGCACGTAAAGGTGGCCAGGGGGGCCGCCGTTCTCCCCGGGCTCGCCCTCTCCAGGGAGACGGATCTGCATCCCGTCGTCCACCCCAGGGGGGATCCGCACCGCCAACCGGCGCCGGGTGAGCACCCGGCCCTCCCCCCCGCACTCCCGACAAACGGCGGTGATCACCTCACCCACGCCCCGACAGGTCGGGCAGGTGGTCACCTGGACAAAGGAGCCCAGGAAGGACTGGCTGACGCGACGCACCTCCCCCAGGCCGCTGCAGGTGGGACATCGGACGGGCCCCGACCCGGGCTCGGCCCCCACGCCGCGACATCGGGGGCACAGCTCGTGGCGGACCACCTCAACGTCCTTCTCGGCCCCCAGGGCGGCCTCTTCGAACGTCAAGGTCACCTCGGCCTGGAGATCAGCGCCCCGACGGGGCGCGGGGCGGGCCCGGGCCCGCGTCCCGAAGCCGAAGAGATCCTCGAAGAGGTCGGCGAAAAGGTCGGTGAAATCCGCCGGCTCCGGGCGGACCCCCCGGCTCTCCAGGCCGGCGTGGCCATACATATCGTAGAGCCGCCGCTTCTCCGCATCGGAGAGGACGGCGTAGGCCTCGTTGATCTCCTTGAACTTCTCCTCGGCGTCGGGTGACTTGTTTACATCTGGATGATATTGGCGGGCCAGCCGCCGGTAGGCCTGCTTGATCTCCTCCAGCGTGGCGTTGCGTGGGACGCCGAGGATCTCGTAATAGTCCTTGCGGGCAGCCGCCATGGCTCCTCTTTTCGGAGCGCGCGCTTCCGGTGCCGGGAGCCGGCCCGCGGCCCCTTCACTCGGCGGGGGCGGTGGAGGCGGGCTCGGCCTTGCGGGCCACCTTCACCAGGGTGGGGCGCAGCACCCGGTCGCCCAGTTTGTAGCCCCGCTGCAGTTCCTCGACGATCTGACCCTCTTCGAAGCCCTCCGCCGGCTCGTAGAGGACCGCCTCGTGGAGCATCGGGTCGAAGGGATCGCCCGGCTGGACCGGGATGGGCTGCACCCCCTCCCCTTCCAGGATCAGCATGAGTTTCCGGTAGATCAGGGCGATCCCCTCCACCCAGGTCAGATGGCGCAGGTTGTCCGGCAGCGTCTGGAGGGCCCGCTCAAAGTCGTCGAGGATGGGCAGCAGTTTGCGGATGAGGAGGGCGGTGGCTTCGGCGGCAAACTGGGCCCGCTCCGCCTCTACCCGCTTCCGGTAGTTGGCGAAGGCCGCCCGCTCCCGCTGCCATCCCTCCAGATATTCCTGAGCCTGGGCCTGGGCTTCCTCCAGCGCCTTTTTGAGGGCCTCCACTTGTTCGGCCAAAGAGGCCTCCGCCCCCACAGCGGGGGCCTCCGGAAGGGTCGGGGCGGCTCCTTCCACCGTCTGCGTCTCCTGGGGCGGGATCCCATGCGCTTCCACCGGCGCACCTCCTCCTGGAAGGTCTCCGCCTCGCCGTTCCAGCCCCGAGGGCGACGCCCCCGGGCATCGGTTTAATTTTATACCGGCCGCGCCGGGACATGCCATCGGACGTTATCGCCGGCCCCCGTCCCAGGAAGTCACCCCACACGCCCCCCCTTCGTCGGGGCCGGGCAGGCGCTCGCCGGTGTCGGGCCGATACAAGCCGACCCGGAGGGTATAGGGGCCCGCCTCCCGTCCGCTCGGGAGCGGGATCTGATAAACCGCCGGATAGATCCCCCCGGGCCGCCAGCGGGAGGTCGGAGGAAGGGGTGGCCGGTCGTGCTGCCCGACCAGCCGCCCGGAGGGATCCAGCAGATGGGTGAAAACCACATAATCGCGATCCGGCGGACGCAGGGCCCGCCAGAGCAGGAGGACCTCCAGCCCCGCGGCGGTGGGCTCCAGCCAGAACCCGTCCAGGGCGATCTGGCCGCCGAAGACACACGAGGCCGGATGCGGCCGCCACCGGCGCTCGGGGGCCGCCAGGACGGCGGCGAGGGGAAGCGCATCGGCCAAGGCCTCTCCGTAGGCGCCCGCCACCGGGAGGCGCCGCCCCTCCCCGCGCCTCCACGCGGCCCGATCGTAGAAGCCCACCACCACCCAGAGGACATGGGGTCGGTCGAGCCCCTCCGGCGCCGGCAACCGCACCGTTTCCTTCCAACGCTGCCCCGTCTGCATCTGCCCCGGGTGGAGCAGCCCGCGGCCCGGATAGCGATCCTCCTGACGCCAGATGCGCGCGGGCTCCCCCGCCTCGGTCAGGTGCACGAACAGGTTCCAATCCGCAGAGCCCGGATGCAGGGCTTCGAAGTAGAGGGTGACCTCCAGGCGGTCGCCCGGGGCGATCCGGGCCGAGGAGAGCGTGAAGCCGAGGAGTCGGAACCCGTCGCCGAAACGGGCCGCCATCGGCGGGCCCGCCCGCGCGACTTCCGCCTCGGTATACGTCGGCACCTGATAAACCGGCCGGATCCAGAGGCCCGGGGCCAGCCCGGAGAGGAGGAGCATGAACCCCAAGGGCCAGCGGCGGACTCCCGCCCGGCGCAGGGCCGGGGGCAAACGTTGGGTCCAGTGGCGCCAGCCGGCCCACAGCCCCAAGGCGATGGGGATCAGGGCCGGATACAGATGCCGTCCCTGGACGGAGACCCAGCGGGCCATGCCCAGCCCCACCAGAAGGACATAGCCGAACAAGATGCCGCCCAGGACGAGATCCGGCCCGAGGGGCGCGCGGAGGGCCCGCCGGGCCACCCTGGCCAGCCCGAGGAGGGCCAGCGCCGCCCACGCCGTCAGCACCCCGTAGACCCACGACGGCATGGGCAGATGGGACGCCCAGCCGAAGGCGCCCCAGAAGGACCGCAGCAGCGCGCCCAGAGCCCCCCAGGGGTCTTTCTCCCAGGGCGTCGAGAGGGCCGCCAGCGTCCGCAACGGATCCCCAAGGGATCCGGGATGGATGCCCAGCAAGGGCATCGGAAACGGCGTGCCGTAAAGGAGAAGGTTCCGGTAGAACCACCAACCGCTGCAGGCCAGGCCCGTGCCCAGCATGGCCGCCAGGGCCACCAGCCCTTTACGGAACCGACGTCGGCGCCAGCCGAGGATCACCACCAGGGCCGCTGCCGGCGGCACCAGGAGCAGGCCGCTCAGTTTGCTCAGGGCGGCGAGGCCCAGGGCGACGCCGAGGGCCGCCGCGCGCCCTGTCGAGAGCCCCTCCCGACCGATCCAGATGAGGAGCAACAGGACGAGGGCAGCGGTGGCGTTCACCATCGCGTCGTTGTTCACGACGGCGCTGATGAACAGAAAGCCAGGGAGGGTCGCGATGAACAGCCCCACCTCGAAGGCAAGGGCCGGGCGCCGGAACATCCGGCGGGCCCCCGCCATCGCGGCCCCCACCACCCCTGCGCCGAGGAGCACCGAAAGACCGCGCCAGAGATACAAGAGACGGAGGGTAGGGCTGGCCGGGAAGACAGCTTCCTCCCCGTGGAACACCCGGTTCCGCCCGGCCTCCCGCCCAGGGTCGTCACTGGCCAGCGGATGGAGCCGGTAGAAGGCCTCCAGGTCCTCCGGGATCCACCCGATCAGCCGCGCCAGGACGGCCAACCCCGCGTAGTAAAGGGGCGGCTGAACCCCTTCCTGCTGCCAGGGGGCATCGCTTCCGGGTCGGACCACCGGCAGGCCCTGCCTGCGGGCCAGATGGCGCCCATAGGCCATGTGGGCGAACTCGTCGGGAGCCTCGAACAGGGGGACCGTCAGGCTGTAGAAGCCCGCCAGGAGGCCATAGAGGGCCAGAACGATCCAGCGGCGTGTCGCCCATCGGCTTCCAACCCGCATCGGCGCAGCGCCCATCCGATCTCCCAGCCAGCGCCTTGCCGGCTCCGATCCAGACGCATAGGATTATAGGGCGATCCGTCCAGCCCTTGGATCCCACCCGCTCCCGCAGGGGGCCGATGGGCCCGGGCCGCCCGGCGGAGGAGGCCCACCGCCGGCGCCGCGAGCGGACATCCCATGCCAAGAATGCCTGTCGAGGAACCGTGATGAAGCCGGAGGCGGTCGCGCAGGCGGGGCGCGCCTATGGACCTGTCGCCCTGCCGCTGATCCTCCTCACTTTGCTGATCGGCTCCCCCATGCGGCAGGACGGGTTCCCGCCCACCCACGATGGCCTCCTCCATGTCTACCGCGTGGTGGAGGCGGCGCATCTGCTGCGCTGGGGGGTGCCCTACGCCCGCTGGGCCCCCGATCTGGCCCTAGGCTACGGCTATCCCCTCTTCCTCTTCAACGCTCCTTACTTCCCCTGGGCCACCGCGGGGCTGGTCCTCCTGGGCCTTGATCCGGAACAGGCGACGAAACTCCACCTGGCTCTCTTGTTCTTCATCGGAGGGCTCGGGATGTATCGGCTGGCCCGACAGTGGCTGGACGGGCCGGCGGCGCTGCTGGCCGCCTTCGCCTATATGCTGGCCCCCTTCCGCCTCCGCGAGGCCTACTGGCAGGGGGATTACCCGCAGCTGGCCGCGCAGGCCTTCGCACCCTGGGTCTTCTGGGCCCTGCACCGCCTCCTCGCGGACGGCCGACCCTCCAGCCGGCTGGCCTTTTCCTTCAGTTACGCACTGCTGATCCTCGCCCACAACATCACCGCGATGCTGAGCACCCTCTTGCTGGCCGGCTACGGCCTGGCCCTCCTCGCCCTCTCCCGGGAAAGCCGGCGGCACCTGCCGACGGCGCTCCTCGCAGCGGGGCTGGGGATGGCCATGGCGGCCTTCTTCTGGGGCCCGGCCCTGATGGAGCGGCCGCTGGTGCATCTGGAGCGCCTGCTGGCCGGCCACTTCGACTTCCGCCGGCACTTCCTCTCCCTGCAACGCCTCACCGAGCCGGTCCCGCTGCACGACCAGGCCCGGGGGAACGCGCCCGAGGTCCTGACGGTCGGCCTGCACCAGGGGCTTTGGGTCCTCCCCGCGGGGCTGATGGCCCTCCGGCGGCCTGCCCTGCGGCGTCCCGCCGCCCTTGCCGCGGCGGGGTTGGCCTTCGCGTTCTTCATGATGCAACCGGCCTCCCGCCCCCTCTGGGAGCGCGTGCCCCTGCTGGCCTTCGCTGAGTTCCCGTGGCGCTGGCTGGGCCTGGCGTCGCTGCCCCTGTCTTTGCTCGTCGGGCTGCCAGCCCAAGGGCTCCGCCCGCCGGCGCGGACGCCCTGGCAGATCGCCGCTCTAATGGCTTTGCTGATCGGGTCCGCCCCCCTGCTTTATCCATACGGCACCTTCACCCCGATGCACTCGGCCACCGTGTGCGATCTGGTCGCGTTCGAGACGCGCAGCCGCCTGATTGGGTTGACCAGCGTGGGGGAACTGCTCCCCAAGACGGCGGGCGGGGTGCCGGAGCAACCGCTGTGGCCCGATTGCGCCCGCGGCGGGGTGGCGGACCGCCTGGACCGCTCCAGCCTGCCGGCCGGGACGACGGTGCGCCCAGTGACGCTGCATCCCCTGGGCGCGCGCTATGAGGTGACCAGCGACCGGCCCTTCACCGCCCGCTTCCTCCTGTTCGCCTACCCGGGATGGGAGGTCCGGGTGGATGGCCAGACACGACCCTGGACCGCCACGCCGACCGGATGGCTGCAGGTGGATCTCCCCGCCGGCGCTTACACCCTCTCCCTCTGGTGGACGGAGACGCCCCTTCGAAGATTCTTCGACGGCCTCTCCGTGGCGGCATGGGCGGCATGGGCCGCGGCGCTGCTGCGGCGCTGGCTCCAGCGGGCCCGACACCGAGCCCCCCTACCCCCGGAGGCCATCCCTGTCCGCGAGGCCCTGGGGCTCTCCCTGGTCCTCGCCGGGCTCCTGGCCCTGAAGGTCCTGTATGTGGACTCGCAGACCACCCTGTTCCGCATCCGCACCTCGGTGGAGGCCCCCCTGGGGATGACCCATCCCCTGGGCCTGCGCTTCGGGGACGCCATCGAACTGATCGGCTACCGCCTAGAGCCGGAGATCCCCTCCCCCGGCGAGACCCTCCAGGTCTACCTGTACTGGCGCGCCCTGCGGCCCATGCGCGAACAATGGAGCGCCTTCGTCCACCTGCTGGACCGGGCCAGCGGGAAGGCCTGGGCCCAAAGCGACCATATGCACCCTGGGGAGATGCCGACGGACGCCTGGCGCCCGGACGTTTACTATCTGGATCTCCATCGCCTGCGCCTGCCCCCCCACCTTCCGGAGGGCCCTTACGCGCTCCGCCTCGGGCTTTACGCCCAGGGACATCCGGACCGCCCGCTGCCCCCCCAGGGGAGCGATCGGCCGGATCATTTCCTGTTCCCGGTCTGGGTGCTGCGCCCCGGGGTGTGGAACTACCGCCGGCTGGAACCCCCCGTGGCCTTCGGTGGGATGCTGCACCTGGTCGGGTATCGGGCGGACCCCCCAGCCCGGCCTGGGGGATCCCTCACCCTCTGGCTCTACTGGAGGGCCGAGAAACCCCTCCCCGAGCCCTACACGAGCTTCGTGCACCTGATCGGCCCCGATGGGCGCCTGTGGGCCCAGTGGGATGGGTGGCCCTACCAGGGAGCGTATCCGACCGTGGAATGGCCGCCGGGCGCTGTGATCCCCCAGCGGGTGACCCTTTCCCTCCCCGGGGATCTCCCCGGTGGGCGCTACACATTGCAGGTTGGATGGTATCGGTGGCCGGAGATGCGCCACCTGGAAGCCGAGGGCCGGCGGGCGTGGACGCTCCCCTTGGCCGTCGAGGTGCGGCCATGAAGGGCCGACGGTTGGCGCGCCACGGGGTCGTCGCCGCTGCCTATCTGGCGGTGGAGCTGGCGGTCTTCGCTCCCCTCATCCCGCCGATGGGCCGCGCCCTCACCGATCTCTCGGATCCGTTGCTCAACGCCTGGATCATGGCATGGGACCTCCAGGCCCTCCTGCGGGACCCCCGCCGCCTGTTCCAGGCGCCGCCCTTTTTCCCGTATGCGAACACCCTGGCCTTCTCCGAGCACCTGCTGGGCTTGAGCCTGATCGCCGCCCCCATCCAGTTGGGAACAGGGAACCCGATCCTGGCCTACAACGTCGCCCTGCTGTTCGCCTTCTGGTCCTCGGCTATGGGGATGTATCATCTGGTCCGGCGGCTGACGGGGCGGCTCGACGCCGCCTTCCTGGCCGGGCTGCTTTACGCCCTCGCGCCCTACCGGGCCGCCCATCACCTACATCTGCACCTGCTCGCCACCGCCTGGCTGCCGCTCACCGTCCTGGCAGCCCTCGACCACCTCCGCCGCCCCTCGCCCCGCCGCGAGGGGGCGCTGCTGCTCGCCGCCCTGATGGCCCTCTGGACCAGTTGGCACATCGCGGCCTTCGCGGGGATCCTCCTGGGCCTCTACCTGGTGCTGGCCCTCGGGCTCGGCCCGCGGAACCCTCGAGCCCTCCCAGGGCTGCTGCGGATCGGCGCGGCCCTAGGCCTGGCCGCCGCGGCCCTCCTGCCGCCTTACCGAGAGATCCGGGCGCTCACCCTCTCGTTCCGTACCTCTGAGGTGATCCGCTATTTCTCGGCCCGCCCGACGGACTTCCTGGCGGCGTCCCCCCTTCTGCCGTGGTCCGGGCGGCTGACGGCGCCGTTCCGCGCCCGGCCGGGCATCACCCCGGAACATTACCTTTTCCCCGGGATCCTGACGACGGCCATGGCCCTCATCGGCCTCCTGGCTTTCCGGCGCCTCAGGGGGGCAGCGCGCCCCGCCGCCTTGACCATGGCGCTGGCCGTCCTGTTGGGCGTCGGCCTGGCCCTCGGGCCGGTCTTGGAGATCGGGCCATACGCGCTGCCGACCCCCTATGGGTGGGCGCTGGAGCGCCTGGAGGACCTGCGCTGGATGCGGGTTCCGGCGCGATGGTTCGCCCTGGCCGTGTGGGGTCTGACCGGCCTGGCCGGCCTGGGGGCCGCCGCGCTCCTGGGCCGGATCTCCCGCTCCCCGGCCCGGGCGGCCGTCCTGGCCCTCCTCGCTTTGGGTGCCCTGGTGGAGGGGTTCTTCCAACTGCCCCCCCTGGGGTTCCTGCCGGATCTCCCCTCGGTTTACCGCTGGCTGGCCAGTCAGCCGGGGGACTTCGCCATCATCGCGTTGCCGATGCACGTCTTGCCCGACCCCGAGTATCCGGAGGCCTGGCGGATGTATGGCACCCTCTTCCACGGCAAGCGCCTGGTGAACGGCTACAGCGGCCTCACCCCGCCGCTCACCCAGATCATCGGCCGGAAGGTCGCTGCCTTCCCCACCGAGGAGGCCGCCAGAACCCTGGCCGAACTGGGGCGGATCGGGGTGCGCATGGCCATCGTGGACATGGAGCATTACCGGGACCGCCGGTGCGAGATCGTCCGGTGGCCTTTCCTGCATCCCCTTTACGAGGACGAGCGCCACCTGGCCCTGGAGATCGCCACCTATCCGAAGGCGCTGACCGCCCTCCCGGCAGCCGAATGGATCCCGCTGGACGTCCGGTTTGGCCAGACCCTGGCCCTCCGGGGATACCAGGTGAAGGCCGATCCGCCCCGCCTCTTTTTGCGCTGGGCGGTCCTGGGCCCCGGAGGGAGGGACCTTTCGGCGGCGGTGCACTTCCTGGACCGGGAGGGACAGGTCGTCGCCCAGCAGGACGGGCCGCCCCCCGGCTCCGGGTTCGTCGGGTTCGGCTGCTGGCCCGTCGGCGCGGAGATCCAGGAGGTCCGCTTCTTCCCCAACCCTCCCGAACGCTGGGGAGAGATCCGGCGGATCCGGCTGGGGGTTTACCGGTGGGCCTCCGGGACGCCGTTGCCGGCCTTCACCGGCGGCGATCCCCTTCCCACTTCGTTCCTGGAGGTCCCGGCCTCGCCATGAAGCGGCTTTCCGCGGCGCAACCGGTGGCGCGAATGGGGAAAGGCCCTCGCCGGGTGGGTCGGGCCTGGGCGCTCTTCCTGCCGCCGTGGGCGCTGTATGCCCCGGCGCTCTTTTTCCCGCTGTTCTACGACGACCTGCTCCACCTCGCTCTGATCGAGGGCCGTTCCCCTCTGGACCTGCTCCGCCCGCTGCCCGGATACGGGTATTACCGCCCGCTGGTCCTTCTCTGGCCGTGGGGGATCCGGGCCCTTTTCGGGCGCTACGAGGCGCCGGCTTTCCACTTTCTGAGCCTGGCCGCCCACCTGCTCAACGTCGCCCTGCTGTTCCGCGTGGCGCGGCAGATTCCCGGTCTCCGGCCGGCCGCCCTCGCCGCCGGCCTCCTCTTCGGCCTGCACCCCTTTCACCCCCAGGCCCTGCTGGTCCCGGCCTTCTCCCTGCACGTCTGGCAGACCGCCTTTTTCCTCCTCGCGGTCTGGATCTACCTCCGGCCATCGCGGCCGGCCTTCGCCCGCCCCATGGCCCTCGCCCTCCTGTTCTTGCTGGCGCTGCTGAACCACGAGACGGCCGTCCTGCTGGGGGGCATCCTGGCGTTGGCAGCAGGGCTGGCCGGCCAGCGCCGCTGGGACTGGGCGCCTTACCTGGCGGCCGGCGGGCTCTACGCCGCCCTGTATCGGTGGCTGCCCCGGGGGGAGCCTCCCGCGCCGGGCTTCCAGCCCGCTGACCTGC
>NZ_PSLG01000016.1:0-9503 GCF_040289485.1 Thermoflexus sp. | reverse complement strand
GGTCCGGGGACGGCAGGGGCAGGCCCGAGCCCTTTGGGGCGGCCTGGCCCTGTTCGGCTTGGGGGCACTGCCGGCGGGGCTGCTGTTGCCCACAGACTACTTCCTCCACGGACCGCGCCTTCTTTACTTGGCGACCACCGGCGCCGCCCTCCTTTGGGGGGCATGGCTCTCCTCCGCCTCCCAGACCCGCCGGGCCTTTCGGCGCCTGCAACAGCTGGCCCTCATCGGGGCCCTCATCGCCGCCGGGGGAATGATCCAGCGACAGGTGGACCTCCACACGCGGGCCCTGGAGCCTCTCCGGGCCCTGATCGCGGCCGCCCGGTGGACCGCCCCCCGGACCGCTCTGCTGATCAACTTCCCCGAGTGGATGGCCGACCGCCAACGGATCTTCCCGATGGGATCGGAGGGGGCGCTGATCTTCGGCAGCCACCTGCTGCCGGGCATGCTGTTCCTCGCCAACACCCCAGCCCGCCCCCAGGTGGAGATGGCCGCCATCGACGTCCCCTTCAACCGACCGGAGGGTTACGATTTCCACCCGGCCGGCCCACCCCTCCCGCCTCCGGAACTGGCCCGGCGGATCGCCCGAGCGGAACTGGTGGCCTTCACGGTGTATGCGGCCCAAGGACCCCACACCCAGGTGCTCCTCTCCGACCTCCGGGCCGCCCTCCCCGACCTCGGGATCCCCTTTGCGGAAGGCCCCCTTCTGGCCCGGGGCGCCGCCTTCCGATGCCCCGGCCGGCTCCTCGTGCTGCTAGAGTGGGTCCACAGGGGACCGATCGCCCCCGACCTCTCGGCGGCCCTCCACGGGCTGGATGCCGAGGGCCGGCCGATCGTCCAGGCCGATGGGCCACCCTGGGGGGGATCCATCCCCTTCGATCAGATCCCGGAGGGGGAGCCGCTGCCCGACCTCCGGACTCTGCCCCTGGTCTCAGGGACCCCCCTGACCGCCGTGCGGGTGGCCCTCTATAACTGGAAAACAGGGGAACGCCTCCCGATCCCCTTACCCTCCGGCCCCACCGCCTTCGTGACCTTGCCCCTTCGCCCCTGTCCCCAACGCCTGGAGCAAACCCTTGCTTTATCGACCCCCACCCGGTAAAATGAAACCAACCTCAAACCGGAGGGACCGATGGGCAGATGGGCACGGGGGATGGGGCTCGGGTTGGCGCTGGTCGGCCTGTGGGGGGGCTTCCTGGGAGCATCGGCGCGCCCCCGATGGGGCGCGCCGGCGGTCACAGTGGGGGAGGCTCCACCGGTTTCGGCGGCGACCACGCCCCCCTTCTTGGTCTTCCTCCCACTGGTGCTCCGGGCGCCGGAGGCACCCCCGGCCCCATGGCTTTCTCGTCTGAACGCCTATCGGGCCATGGCCAGCCTGCCGCCGGTGACGGAGGACCTCTCCTTGAGTGACGGCTGCGGAAAGCACGCCCGCTATATGGTGAAGAACGACGTCATCGGCCACAGCGAAGACCCAGGGAACCCATGGTATACCCCGGAGGGGGATGCCTGCGCCCGCAACGCCAACCTGATGGCCAGCACCGATGCGACCGTCCCCGACACCGTTGCCATCGACGTCTGGATGCGGGTCCCCTTCCACGCAGTGGGGATGCTGGATCCCCGCCTGGCCCGCGTGGGCTACGGGTCCTATCGGGAGGCGGACGGCGGCTTGCAGATGGGCGCCGCCCTGGATGTGCTGCGGGGCTGGCGGGATTCCCTCGACGGGATCCGCTTCCCCATCCGCTGGCCGGGCGACGGGGCCACCACCTTCCTACGGGCCTTCTATGAGTGGGGTGAGTATCCGGATCCCCTGGCCCACTGCGGCTACGCCCAACCCGCGGGACTCCCCATCTTGTTGCTGTTGGGCACCGGGGAAATCACCCCCACCGTGACCGACCACCGGCTTCTGCGGGACGGCTCCCCGGTGGACCACTGCGTCTTCGATGAAACCACCTTCACCCATCCGGACCCCTACCAGCAATGGCTCGGCCGGGCCGTCCTGGACAGCCGGGACGCCGTGGTGGTGATCCCGCGGGAGCCGCTGCCGCCGGGAACGCGCTACACCGTCTCCCTCACCATCAACGGACAAACCTACACGTGGACCTTCTCGGTGGCTGCCACAGCGGGCGCCGCGGGGGCGGAGGGGCCCGCCCCGATCGAGATCCGATAGCGAGGCAGGCGGCACGCCCACCGGTCTCCACCCGGAGGAAAGCGCGATGATGGGAGGGCTCATCCGCGGGGGACTGATCGCCCTGATGGGATGGGGGTTGCTGAGCGGGCTGGCGCGGCCGAGAGCCGGGGAGGCGGAGGCGACGCCCTTCTCCACCCCGGCCCCCGCCATCGCCGCCGGTGCCGACCTCGCCCCGATGGCGACTTACCGAATCTATCTCCCCTTGGTCTCCCGGGGCGTCTGCGATCCGATCCCGGGGGTCTCTTACAACACCTTCCCGGTCATCCACCCCGTCTCCTTCAACGTGGCCGACAACCCCGACTACAACCTGCTCCTGCTCGGATACGTCGCGGTCAATGAATACAAAGGGTTGGTGCCCTACGATGGCGGCTCTGACCCCAGAGCCCCCCAGTTCCGGTTCCTGTTCGCCGATCACCGCATCCCCGTCTTCCGGGACGTCTACAAGAACAACGGGTGGGACTGGTCCCAACACCAGCGGCTGCCCCCGCCGCCCGGTTGGCCGCCCGTCTCCGTGGCTGGCTTCGCGGTGACTCCCGGCGAGGTCATCCATCTTCCGGACAGCCGCTACTACATCAGCATCGAGAACGGGTTCCAGGCCCTGGTCCTCTACGCCGACGCGGATCAGATCACCCTGAAATACACGGGGGAAGACAGCACCGCCCGGGGCTACACCCTCTACATCACGGGGATCTGCGTGGAGCCCTCGTTGTTGCGCCTGTATCAGGAATGGAACGCGCGGGGGCGCACGCAACTGCCGGCCCTGCGCGGCGGGCAGCCCCTCGGGCGGGCCAAGGGCGCCCAGATCGATGTGGGGATCCGGGACAACAACGCCTTTATGGATCCCCGCTCCGACAAGGACTGGTGGCAGCGCTGAGGGCCGATCGGCTACCCGTTCCGGAGCTCTGCCAGCAGCCGCTCCACCGCCGTGTAGGGATCGATCTCCCGGCGGGCCAGTTGTTCCACCAGGCCGTCCAGGCGGGCGCGCCCCACCCGGCGCACCACGTCGGCCCACAGGCGCTCGCGGACCCGCTGGGAGAGCTCCTCGGCCATGCGGCGGCGCCGGCGGCTCTCTCCCTCTCCGCTCCGCTCCAGATAGGCCCGGTGGGCCTCGATGGCTTCCATCAGTTCCGGGATCCCCTTCCCGGCCGTGGCCACCGTCTGCAGGATCGGCGGGGTCCACCCGGAGGCCGTGGGGGCCACGCCCTGCACCACCATCTGCTGGCCGTGGTGACGGATCAGGGCGGGGCCGCCCAGGGAGAGCATGGAGCGCAGGATGTGGACGGTCGCGGCCGCCCCTTCTCGGTCGGCCTTGTTGACCACCAGGATGTCGGCGATCTCCAGGATGCCCGCCTTGATGGCCTGGATGTCATCGCCCAGGCCCGGCGCCTGCACCACCACCACCGTGTCCGCCGCGCGGGCGATGTCCACCTCCACCTGCCCGGCCCCCACCGTCTCCACCAGAATGCAGCGGAAGCCCACCGCGTCCAGCGCCCGGACCACCTCGCCGGTCGCCCGGGCCAGCCCGCCCAGGCTGCCCCGGGTGGCCATGCTTCGGATGAAAACGCCCGGGTCCCCCGCCACGTCCTGCATCCGGACCCGATCGCCCAACAGGGCGCCGCCGGTGAAGGGGCTGCTGGGATCCACGGCCACGATCCCCACCGTCTCGCCGCGCTCCCGGTAGGCCCGGGCCAGGGCGTTCACCAGGGTGCTCTTGCCGGACCCCGGCGGACCGGTGATCCCGATCACGTAGGCCTGGCCCGTGTAGGGGAACAGATACGCCCCCACCCGCGCGGCCGCCTCGCCGCCTTCCTCCAGGAGGGTGATCAGCCGGGCCAGGGTCCGGCGGTCCCCCGCCCGCGCCCGCTCGAAGAGGGAGACCGGATCCTGCATCGGGCCACCTCGATCAGGGAGTCACCGGCTGGCCGGCGGCCTTTAGGTCCTCCGGCGTGATCCCGAAGTAATCGCACAGATACTGCACGATGGCCTCGGTGCTGGTCCCCGGGCCGAAGACCTCCCGGATGCCAGCCGCCTTCAAGGCGGGGACGTCCTCCTCGGGGATGACCCCCCCCGCGATCACCAGCACGTCGTCCAGGCCCCGCTTCCGCAGTTCCTCCACCACCCGGGGGAGCAGGGTCATGTGGGCCCCGGAGAGGATCGAGAGGCCCACCACATCCACATCCTCCTGCAGGGCGGCCTCGGCGATCATCTCTGGCGTCTGCCGCAGCCCGGTGTAGATCACCTCGAACCCCGCATCCCGCAGGGCCCGGGCGATCACCTTCGCCCCCCGGTCATGCCCGTCCAGCCCCGGCTTGGCGATCAGGACCCGGATCTTGCGCCCCATCGCGGCTCCCACCCCCGGATCGAACGTTCGCTCTCATTTTACTCCATCGCCCGCAGCGGTGAGAGTTGCTCCAGGGGGGGCAGCAACCGACCCGGGTCAGGCGGGGCTCCCCTGTCCTCCCGATCCACCGGGCGTTGGCCCGCCGGACCGCCAGGGGCTGGCCGCGCTCCGGCAGGATGTGGCGCTCGATGACAACGTAGACCGCTCTCCGATCCCGCCCGTAGATCTCCACGCGGTCTCCCGCTCGGACCTCCGACAGGCGGCGGAAGACAGCCCCGGCGACGTTGATCCCCGCCTCCGCTTCCGTCTGGCTCGGATATACCTCGAGGCTCAGGTCCACATGCATCTCGAAGAAGCCTGCCGGCCACGTCTCCCAGGCCGGAGCTGTGCCCCTACCTAGTGGGGCCGCACTGTCCCCCGGGTGCGCGCCACCGTCCACAACAGGTTCCCATTGCGCAGCAGCACCACCAGCATCACCGCCAGCGCCGCCGCCAGGCGCTCCGGGGGGACCCGTCCGAGGATCATCAGGAGGAGGCCGAGGGGGAAGGCCACGATCCCCACGCTGGGCAGCCAGCGGAAGCGATAGGCCGCCAGCGCCCCGAGGACATACGCGGGGACCACCTCCCGGAACGCCAGGGCGAACAGCGCCCCCGTGGCCGGCCCCAGGCCCCGCCCGCCCCGATCCAGGCGGATCACCTTATAAAAAGGCCAGGCGTGGCCCACGACGGGGGCAACGGCAGCGGCGATCAGCCATGGTGGGGAGAAGCCCGCCCGCAGGGCGATGGCGGTGGGGATCGCCCCCTTGCCCAGATCGAACAGGATGGTGATCAGACCGGCGGGGCCGGCCAGCCGCCAGGCCCCCCCGCCCCCCGGGTTGTCCTGGAAATCGTGGGGCGAGCGCCCGGTCCGCCGCCGCACGAAGATCTCCGACGGCAGGATCGAGCCGATCAGATAAGCTCCCAGCACCACCCAGGGCTCCATCCCCCCTCCGGATCCGCTCCGCGTCGGCCTCGATTTTACCGCCTCACGCCGGCTCCAGCGGCAGCACCCGGACGGAGTTGGGGCCCAGGAGGCTCTCCAGGCGGGCCAGGAGATCCGGGGAGTAGGTGGTGCGGTCGTTCGGGAAGCGCAGGCGGACCTGCCGCCGGTCGGGGTAAACCACCACCACGCTGAAGGGATCGGCCCCCGGCCGCTCGGTGAGCAGGCGATGGACCTCATGCAGCCGGCGGAGGTCCTCCTCCAAGCGATCGGTACGATAGAGGTAAACCACGATGTGCCGCGGGGCCCGCCCGGGGGCCTCGGGCGTCGCCGGGCCTCTGGCCCCCTCCGGATCCGCCGGCGGGATCTCCCCGGGGCCCACCGCCTCGGACGCGGACGGTCCTCCCGAACCGGGTGACCCCGCGGGCGCCGGCGGGGGTTCGACGGCGGAGGGCGGTCCGTCCTCCAGGGCGGCGGTGCCCACAGGCTCCGGAAGGCCCGCGCTGTCCTCGGGCAGGGCCTCCTCGGCCGGCCGGGCGAGGGCCTCCGGGTCCCGCAGATCCTCCGCCACCACCCGCGGCTCCCGCCCGCCGATCTCCGCCTTCCCGACCACGATCAGAAGGGCGTCCGGGCGGACCAGAGGGCCCTTCTGCTTCCACAGGCGGGGGAAGATCACCACCTCCACCCCGCCGTGGATATCCTCCAGGGTCACGTAAGCCATTGTCTCCCCCGAGCGCGTCGCGGCGGTCCGGACCGCCCGCACCATCCCGGCCAGTTTCACCGTCTGGGCCCCCACCTCCTCGCGCAGCTCCGAGGTGGTGTGGGTGATGAAGGGCTGGAGGTCCGGCCAGCGGCGGATCAAGGGGGTCTCTGAGAGATAGGCGCCGACCAGGTCCTTCTCCCACTCCAGGATCTGGCGCTCCTCCACCTCGGGGACTTCGGGGAGGGGGCCGACCAAGGAGGCGGCCTCCAGCGTCGCGCCCAGATCGGCCAGTTCGAAGAGGCTGAGCATCCCCTGCTGGCGCTCGCGGTGATAGCGGGCGCTGGCCTCCATCAGGCGGTCCAGGGCCTCCAGCAGTTGGGCCCGGTTGCCGAAGGCCCGCAGGGCCCCCACTTTGATCAGGGACTCCAGGGCCCGCCGCCCCACCTCCTTCAGATCTACCCGGCGGGCCAGGTCGTCCAGGTCCCGGAAGGGGCCGCCCTCCCGGCGGGCGGCCAGGATGCGGGCCACCGCCCCCTCGCCCACATTCTTCACCGCCGCCAGCCCGAACCGGATCCCCTCCCGGCCGTCGGGGGTCCGCTCGATGGTGAAGGTGACCTCGCTGTGGTTCAGGTCCGGCGGCAGCACCGGGATCCCCATGCGGCGGCACTCGGCCACGTAGAGGCCGATCTTCTCCGTCTTGTCGCGGTCCACCGTCATCAGCGCGCAGAGATACTCCATCGGGTATTTCGCCTTGAGGTAGGCGGTCTGCACGGTGATGACGGCGTAGGAGGCGGCGTGGGCGGCGTTGAAGCCGTAGCGGGCGAAGAACTCGATGTCCCCCCAGATGGCCTCGGCGACCTCGGGGGGGATGCCGTTGCGGACGCAGCCCTCGAGGAACTTGGCCCGCTGGCGGGGGAAGGCCTCCCCCTTCTTCTTGGCCACCACCTTGCGCAACTCATCGGCCTCGGAGGGGGTGTAGCCGGCCAGGTCGATGGCCACCCGCATGATCTGCTCCTGGTAGACCAGGATGCCCATGGTGCGCCGGAGGATGGGCTCCAGGCGAGGATGGCGGAAGACGATGGGCTCCTGGCCGCGCATCCGGCGGATGTAGTTGGGGATATACTCCAGCGGCCCGGGCCGATAGAGGGCCAGCGCGTCCATCACGTGGGTGAAGGCCTGGGGCTTGAGGTCCCGCATCATCCGGCTGAACCCCCGCCCCTCCACCTGGAAGACCCCCACCGTCTCGCCCCGGCCCAGGAGGTCGTAGGCCTCCGGCGCGTCCGTGGGGATGGTCTCCAGGTCCAGCCGGAGGCCGTGACGGCGGGCCACCAGGTCGCAGGTCTCCCGCATCACCGTAAGGGTGGAGAGGCCCAGGAAGTCGATCTTCAGCAGCCCCAGGGCCTCCAAGGCCCCCATGTCGAACTGGGTCACCGGCAGGAGGGCCTCCTCACCGTTCCCCTCGCCGTTCGGCTCCCCCTTGAGGCCGGTGGGCCGGTGCAGCGGCACATAATCCACCAGGGGGCGGTCGGCGATCACCACCCCGGCGGCGTGGGTGCCGGCGTGGCGCACCGTCCCCTCCAGTTGCATGGCCAGATCCAACAGCTCCCGGATGTAATCTTTCTCCGCATACAGGCGGCGGAGCTCCCGCCCCTCCTCGTTGGATGGATCCAGAAGGTCCCGGATGGAGACCTCCTTCCCGGGGACGGCGGGGATCAGGCGGGCCACCCGGTCCACCTCGGGCAGCGGCAGGTCCAGGGCGCGGCCCACATCCCGCACCGCCGCGCGGGCCTTCATGGTCCCGAAGGTGATGATCTGGGCCACCCGGTCGGCCCCATACCGGCTCACCGCGTATCGGATCATCTCGTCCCGCCGGTCGTCCGGGAAGTCGATGTCGATGTCGGGCATGGAGACGCGGGCCGGGTTCAGGAAGCGCTCGAAGATCAGGTCCAGTTCGATGGGGTCCACCCGGGTGATCCCCAGGCAGTAAGCCACCAGGCTCCCCGCCCCCGAGCCCCGCACGTTCCACCAGATCCCCCGCTCCCGGGCGTAGCGGATCAAGTCCCATACGATAAGGAAATATGCATCGAACCCCATGCGGTGGATGATGTCCAGTTCATACTCCAGGCGCTCGCGATAGCCGGGGCGGGGCTGGGGGAAGCGCGCCCGGAACCCCTCCTCCGCCAGATGCCGCAGGTAGGCCACGGGGTCCGGGAAGCCGGGGGGCGGGTCGAAGCGGGGCAGACGGTGCTTCCCCAGCTCCAGGGTCAGTTCGCACATCTCGGCCACGTGGAGGGTGTTGCGCACCGCCTCCGGGACCTCGGCGAAGAGGGCCTGCATCTCGGCCGGGGAACGCAGGTAGTAGGTGTTGTCGCTCATCCGCATCCGCCCGGGCTCCCGGAGGCGTTTCCCCGTCTGGATGCAGAGCAACACGTCCTGGAGGGTGGCCTCCTCGGGGCGGACGTAGTGGACGTCGTTGGTGGCCACCAGGGGAAGCCCCAGGCGCCGGGCGATGGCCACCAAGCCCCGGTTGATGGTGTCCAGTTCCGGGACGCCCGGGTGGGATTGCAGCTCCAGGAAGAAGCGGCCCGGGAAGCGCTCGGCGAACCAGGCCGCGGCCGCCTCCGCCTCCTCCGTCCGCCCCTGGGCCAGCAGCCGGGGGATCTCAGCGGAAGGACAGCCGGAGAGCACGATCAGGCCCTCCCCGTGGCGCTCCAGGGCGGCCTTGTCGATGCGGGGCTTGTAATAGAAGCCCTCCAACTGGGCGAGGGTGGCCAGACGGATGAGGTTGCGCCATCCCGTTTCGTCCATCGCCAACAGGGTGAGGTGGTAGAGGCTCCGGTCGTCCGGCTCCCGGTCCTGGAGGGTGCGCCGGGCCACGTAAGCCTCCATCCCCAGGATGGGCCGGATCCCGGCCTCCAGGGCCTTCTGGTAGAAGGCCACCGCCCCATAGAGGACCCCATGGTCCGTCAGGGCGAGGGCAGGCATGCCCATCTCCGCCGCCCGATGGACCAGATCCTCCAGCCGGCTGAGGCCGTCGAGCAGCGAATACTCGCTGTGGACGTGCAGATGGACGAAGGGCATCGGGCCACCTCTCGCGATCCCGATCCGCATCCGGGGATCCTCCCCAGGGGCCAGGGGGCGCTCTGAGTCATATATACCACCCTCCATGCCCTCCCGAGAACCTTTGCGGTTCGCTTTAACCTGAGCGGGCCCCGGCCGACCCCACCCCCGGCGCCGCACGGCCGCCCGGGATGGGGCCCCGCCCGGCGGAACCTCACGGCAAAAAGATGACAACCCTC
>NZ_PSLG01000015.1:15566-42885 GCF_040289485.1 Thermoflexus sp. | reverse complement strand
GGGGGTCTCCGCCGGCCCCGCCGCGCCCGCCCCAGCCCTCCGCGGTGCCCCGGCGCCGGGCCTGGGGGCGGGCCCTGCTTTCCCTGCTGGCCCTTGCCCTCCTCCTGGGCCTGGCCGGCGGTGTCCTGGCGATGGCCGGCTACGTCTACGTGGCGATGCAGCTGCCGCCCCCGGCGCTGCTCCAGGAGCGCGCCCTCAGCCTGTCTACCTCCCTGGTCCTCACCGACCGCCAGGGCGTGGTGATCGGGGAGATCGCCGACCCCCAGAGCGGCCGCCGCCAGTTGGTCCGGCTCTCGGAGATCTCCCCCTGGCTGATCCAGGCCACGGTGGCCACGGAGGACCCGCGGTTCTGGCAGCATCCGGGGTTCGATCCGCTGGCCATCGCCCGCGCCCTCTGGCAGAACCTGCGGGAAGGGGACGTGGTCAGCGGGGCCAGCACCATCCCCCAGCAACTGGTGCGCAACCTGCTGATCTCACCGGAGCGCACCCTGCGGCGGAAGATCAAGGAGGTGGTGCTGGCGGCCGAGATCACCCGGCGCTACCCCCGGGAGCAGATCCTGGAGATCTATCTGAACACCATCTACTACGGAAACCTGGCCTACGGGGCGGAGGCCGCCGCCCGCACCTATTTCGGGAAACCGGCAAAGGATCTCACCCTGGCGGAGGCCTCCTTCCTGGCCGGCCTCCCCCAGGCCCCCGCCCTCTACGATCCCTTTACTCCCCAGGGGCGGGAGCGGGCGCTGCGGCGGCATCGGGATGTCCTCCGCCTGATGGTCGAGGCCGGGGTCATCACCCCGGCGCAGGCGGAGGCGGCCGCCCGGGAGATGGCCGCTCACGTCTTTGAGAAGCCGGCCACCACCTCGCCGGCCCCCGAGGCGCCCCACTTCGCCCTCTATGTGCTCCAGTGGTTGGAGCAGACCTTCGGCCTGCAGGCCCAGTCCCTGCACCGAGGTGGGCTGCGGATGGAAACCACCTTGGACCTCCGTCTGCAGCGGATGGCGACTCAGGTCCTCCGGGCGCATCTGGAGAAACTGCGGGACAAGAACGTAAACAACGGGGCGGTGGTCATCCTCGACCCCCACACCGGCGAGATCCTGGCGATGGTGGGCAGCCCGGATTACAACGACGCCGCCCACGGGGGCCAGATCAACATGGCCGTCGTCCCCCGGCAGCCGGGCTCCTCCATCAAGCCCCTGACCTACCTGGTGACCCTCGAGAAGGGCTGGACGCCGGCGACCCTGATCTGGGACGTGCCGACCCGGTTCCCCGATGGGCCGGGGCGCTTCTACGAGCCGGTCAACTACGACCGTCGCTTCCACGGCCCGGTGACGGTCCGTTACGCCCTGGGGAACTCCTACAACGTCCCGGCGGTGAAGGCCCTGGCCTTTGTGGGCCTGCCGGCCTTCCTGCAGCGGGCCCGCGACCTGGGGATCACCACCCTCACGCGGGACGACTACGGCCTCTCCCTGACGCTGGGCGGCGGGGAGGTGCCGCTGCTGGAGATGGCCGGGCTCTACGCCGCCTTCGCCAACGAAGGACGGCGGGTGCCCCCGGTCCCGGTGCGGCGCATCACCGACGCCTTCGGGAACGTGCTTTATGCCTACACGCCGCCCCCCGGCCAGCCGGTGATGCGGCCGGAGCACGCCTATCTGATCACCTCCATCCTTTCCGACAACGAGGCGCGGCGGGCGGCCTTCGGCCCCAACAGCCCCCTGCGGCTCACCCGCCCGGCGGCGGCCAAGACCGGCACCACCAACGATTTCCGCGACAACTGGACGCTGGGCTACACCCCCGATCTGGTGGTCGGGGTTTGGGTGGGCAACGCCGACAACACGCCCATGAAGGGGGTGACGGGGATCACGGGGGCGGCGCCGGTCTGGCATGACATCATGGAGGAGGCCCACCGCCTGCTGCGCCTGCCCCCCAAGGAGTTCCGCCGCCCGCCGGGGATCATCGAGGCGGAGATCTGTCTCGATTCGGGGACGATGCCCTCGCCCTACTGCCCGCCCGACCGCCGGCGCGTGGAGGTGTTCGCGGCGGACCAGCCGCCGCCCGGGCCGGAGCACGACCTCTGGAAGGCGGTGGTGATCGACGGGGCCACCGGGCTGCTCTACGTCGAAGGCTGCCCAGGGCCACCCATCGAGCGGGTGTTCTATGTGATCCCGGAGGAGGGCCGCTGGTGGGCGGAGCGGAACCAGATCCCCCAGCCGCCGACCGAAACCTGCGCCGCGGCCATCCCCCAGGTGATCATCCGCTGGCCGGACGAGCACACGACGGTGCGGGGGGTGGTGCCGGTCTTGGGCACCGTGTGGATCCCCGACTTCGCCTATTACAATGTGGAATGGGGGATCGTGGGCCCGGAGGGGATCTCATGGCAGTGGCTGAGCGGGCCGCACCTGGCGCCGGTGCGGGAGGGTCAGATCACCATCTGGGACGCCTCGCGCCTGCCGACCGGCTGGTATGCCCTGCGGGTGACGGCCTTCAACCGCTCCGGCCAGGCCTTCGTGGGGGAGATCCGGACCTTTGTGGACAACGGGATTGTGCCCACGCCGACGCCGCTGCCGACGGTCACCCCGAGCCCGACGCCGACGCCCTCCCTGCCTCCGGAGCCGCTCCCTACGCCGACGCCGCCCGTCCCGACGCTGCCCCCGCTCCCCAACCTGCCGGCCCCTTAGCGGCACACCGGGATCAGGAGGCGGCGGCGAGGGCCTGGAGGCCTTCACGGATGCGGTCGAGCATGCCGGTCCGCACCGCCCGGACAGCCATGTGGATGGCGTTCTTCACCGCCTTGGCGTCGGAGCGGCCGTGGCCGATGATGACCACGCCGTTCACCCCCAGCAACGGCGCGCCCCCGTATTCCCGGTAATCCAGGCGGCGGAAGATGCGCCGCACGCTGGGGAGAAGGCACAGCAGCCCGGGGGCCGCCAGCAGCAGCCCGGGCAGCGCCAGGGCCAGCCCGAGGCGGTCCAGCGGGTCGTCGGTCAATTGAGCGGGGAGGAAGCGGGCGAGGAAGGCGACGAACCCCTCCAGTTGCTTGATGACCACGTTGCCCGTGAAGCCGTCGGTCACCACCACCTCGGCGAGCCCACGGGCGAGGTCCTTGCCCTCGACGTTCCCCACGAAACGCAGCCCGCTGGCCTGCAGCCGCCGATACGCCTCCCGCACCCGCCAGGAGCCCTTGTCCGGCTCCTCGCCGTTGGAGAGGATCCCCACCCGGGGATGGGGCCATCCCAGCACCCGCTCGGCGTAGACCACCCCCATCATGGCGAACTGGACCAGGTGATCCGGCTTGGGGTCCGTGTTGGCGCCGACGTCCAGCAACAGGCATGGGGAGAAGGCCCCCGGATAGACCGTGGCCAGGGCGGGACGATCGATGCCGGGGATCCGCCCGAGGTGGAAGAGGGCGGCGGCCATCACCGCGCCGGTGTTCCCCATGGAGACAAAGGCCTCCGCCCGCCCCGCGCGGACCTCCTGCATCCCGACGACCAGGGAGGAGTCCTTTTTTGTCTTCACTGCGAGGGTGTGTTCCTCCATTCCCACCACCTGGGGGGCGTGCACCACGGAGAAAGAGAGCCCACGCGGGCGATGTCGGGCCAGTTCTGCGTGGATCGTCTCCTCGGGCCCGACCAGGACGAGGTGGAGGTCGGAGATCTCCCGCAGGGCCCAGAGCCCTCCCGCCACGGTCGCCCGCGGGGCGTGATCGCCCCCCATGGCGTCCAGGACGACGCGGATGGTCATCGGGCCGATCCCTCCCGCGAAGGGCCTGGGCGGATCACGAGGGGTTGCGCCGCAGCCACTCGGAGACCAAGCGCGGGGCCTGCTGAAGGGCCTCGCCGATCTTGTTGGTTTCGCGGCCGCCGGCCTGGGCGAGGGTGGGGCGCCCGCCGCCGCTCCCCCCGACCACTTGAGCCACCGCCCGCACCACCCGCACCGCGTCCAGCCCCCGCTCCGCCAGGTCCGGTGTCACGGCGGCGACGAAGTTCGGGCGGCCGCCGATGACAGTGGCCAGCACGATCACCCCGCCGGTCCGCACCCGCTCCCGGAACCAGTCGGTCATCTCCCGCAACTGTTCGAGGTCGCCGATGCGGCTTTGGGCGGCCAGCACCGTGACCTCCCCGACCCGCTCCGCCTGGCGCATCAGGGCCTCGAACTCCTGGCGGGCCACCTCGCGGCGCAGCCGGGCCAGTTCCTTCTCCAGGCTCTGGATGCGGTCCAGCAGATCCAGGACCTTGCGGTCCACCTCCTCCGGCCGCACTTCGAGGTAGGTGGCCGCGTGGCTGAGCCGGCGCATGCGGTCCTGGATCAGGCGCACCGCCTCCCGGCCGGTCACTGCCTCCAGCCGGCGGACCCCGGAGCCCACCCCGCCCTCGTAGGTGACCACGAAGGCGCCGATCTGGGAGGTGTTGTAGACGTGGGTGCCGCCGCACAGTTCCGCGCTGATGGGAGGCTCGTCGGGCCAGCCGATGCGAACCACCCGGACGATCTCACCGTATTTCTCTCCGAAGAGGGCCATGGCCCCGCTGGCGATGGCCTGCTGGTAGGGCTCGTAACTCACGTGGACCGGGTAATCCGCCAGGATGGCGGCGTTGATATCGTTGACGATGGCGTCCAGTTCGTCCTGGCTGAGGAGGGCGCCATGGGTGAAGTCGAAGCGCAGCCGGTCGGGGGCCACCAGGGAGCCGGCCTGCACCACATGGCTGCCCAACAGCGCCCGCAGTTCGGCGTGGAGGAGGTGGGTGGCGGTGTGGTTGCGCATGATGTCCCAGCGCCGCTCGAAATCCACCACCGCCCAGGCGGGATCCCCCACCCGGGGATGGCCCGCCTTCACCCGGCCGACGTGGACGATCAGGCCGGGGACAGGCTGGCGGGTGTCTTCCACCTCGATCTCCCACAGGGGGTCCCCGCCGCCCTCCGGGTAGCGGGCGATGTGGCCGATATCGCTGACCTGGCCACCGCTCTCGACGTAGAAGCAGGTGGCCGGCAGCACCACCTCCACCCGGTCCCCCGGCTTGGCCACCTGGACCATCTCCCCGTTCACCAGAAGGGCAGCCACGGTGGTCTCGCGCTCCGTCCCGCTGTAGGGGTCGTATTCGACCCCCTGGTCGCCCACCAGGCCGCGGTCCTGCAGGAGGGCCAGCACCCGCCGGTAACGGGTCAGTTGCTCGGTGTCCAGTTCGAAGCGCTCCACGGCCCGGGCCCGTTCTCGCTGCTGGGCCAGCGCCCGCTGGAAGCCGGCCTCGTCGACGGCGAAGCCCCGCTCCCGGGCCACGTCCCGTGTGATCTCCAGCGGGAGCCCGTAGGAGTCATACAGGCGGAAGGCCTCCTCCCCCGGGATCACCCGGTCGCCCCGGGCCTGGAGGGCCTCCAGCACCTCCTCCAGCCGGGAGAGGCCGAGATCCAGGGTGCGCAGGAACCGTTCCTCCTCCTGGGTGAGGGTGCGGAAGATATGCTCCTGGCGGTCCACCAGTTCCCGGTAATGCCCTCCCATGATCTCGATCACGGCCTCGGCCACCCGGGCCAGGAAGGGCTCCTGGAATCCGATCTTGCGGCCGAACCGGGCGGCGCGCCGGATGATCATGCGCAGCACATAGCCGCGCCCGACGTTCCCCGGGAGCACCCCATCGGCGATCAAGAAGGCCGCCGCCCGGGTGTGATCAGCGATCACCCGGTAGGCCACCCGATGGGCCTCGACCTCTTGGCGGGTGTGCCCCCGTACCTCCCGGGCCCGTTCGATGATGGGGAGGAACAGGTCGGTCTCATAGTTGGAGAAGACCCCCTGGAGGACGACGGCCAGCCGCTCCAGACCCATCCCGGTGTCCACCCCGGGGCGGGGGAGCGGCGTCCGCGTGCCGTCGGCCTTCTGATCGAACTGCATGAAGACCAGGTTCCATAGCTCCAGCCAGCGATCGCAGCCGTTGTCCAGGGCCACGCTGCACCGGGGATCGCCGCAGGTGCAGTGTTCCGGCCCCCAGTCGTAGTGGATCTCGGAGGTGGGGCCGCAGGGGCCCGTGTCACCCATCATCCAAAAGTTGGTCTTATCCCCCATGCGGAAGACCCGTTCCGGGGGGACGCCGATCTCCTCCACCCAGACCCGGTAGGCCTCGTCGTCGTCCTGGTGCACGGTGAAGACGAGGCGCCCAGGGTCCAGGCCGTAGACCTGGGTGAGACACTCGAAGGCGTAGTGGATGGCCTCGCGCTTGAAGTAGTCGCCGAAGGAGAAGTTCCCCAGCATCTCGAAGAAGGTGTGGTGGCGCGGGCTGGGGCCCACGTTCTCCAGATCGTTGTGCTTGCCCGAAACCCGCATGCACTTCTGGACGCTGGCCGCCCGCTTGTAGGGCCGGGTCTCCAGGCCGAGGAACACGTTCTTAAACTGGTTCATCCCAGCGTTGGTGAACAGCAAGGTGGGATCGCCCACCGGGACCAAAGAGGAACTGGGGACGATGGTGTGTCCCCGGGCGGCGAAGAAGTCCAAGAAGGCCTGCCGGATCTGCGCCGCCGTCATCCGGACCGGTACCCGCTTCTCCATAGCCGTCCGTTCTCCCCGACCAGGATGGGAGCCGGAGGGAGGGCCGGCCAACCGACCTCCCGGGCCCCCTGCATCTAATTATGCCATCTCCAAGCGCTCCTCCGAAAACCCCTTCAGCGCTTTCGCTCGGCGCCCCGGTGGCTCAGCCGGGGATCCAGGGCGTCCCGCAGGCCGTCCCCCAGCAGGTTGAAGGCCAGCACGGTGAGCATGATGGCCAGGCCGGGGAAGAAGACCAGGTGGGGAGCGTTGAAGACGCTGTTCCGCTCCTCCCCCAGCATCAGCCCCCATTCCGGCTTCGGCACCTCCGCCCCCAGTCCCAGGAAGGAGAGGGCGGCGGCGTCCAGGATCGCCGTGGCGATCCCTAGGGTCCCCTGCACGATCAACGGGGTCAGGGCGTTGGGCAGGATGTGCACGAAAAGCACCCGCAGCGGCGAGGCCCCGACGGCCCGGGCGGCCATCACGTAGTCCAGCTCCTTCACCGCCAGAACGCTGGCCCGCACCAGGCGCGCGTAAACCGGGATGGAGACGAACCCGATGGCCAGCAGGGCGTTGATCAGCCCCGGGCCCAGGACGCTCACAATGGCGATGGCCAGCAGCAGGCTGGGGAAGGCCAGGATCACGTCCATCACCCGCATGATGAGGTTGTCCACCCATCCCCCGGCGTAGCCGGCGACGGCCCCCAGCAGTCCGCCCACGAGGATGGCGAAGGTGATGGTGGAGAAGCCGATCTGCAAAGAAAGGCGGGAGCCGAAGACCACGCGCGAGAAAAGGTCCCGGTTGTTGCCGTCGATGCCGAACAGGTGCTGGGGTTGATCCCGCGGGCAGCCCAGCAGGTGGACACAGGGCGGGGCCCGGCGCTGGACGCCCTTCAAAGGCTTGATGGGGTCGTAAGGGGCGATGCGGTCGGCGAAAAGGGCGGTGAAGACCATCAGCCCGAGCAGGAAGAAGCCCACCTGGGCCGACCGGTGGCGGGCCAGCCGGCCCAGGGCCTCCCGGGTCGGCGAGCGGCGCGGAAGGGCCAGGGATCGGGTCATGGGCGGGGCGACAGCGCTCATGGCTTATTCCAGCCGGATCCGGGGGTCGAGATAGGCATAGGACACGTCGACGACCAGGTTCACCAGGGCGAACATGACGGCCACGGCCAGGGTGAACCCCTGGACCACCGGGTAATCGCGGGCCAGGATGGCCGAGACCAACTGGGTGCCCACTCCGGGCAGGGAGAAGACTGTCTCGGTGAGGACCGCCCCCGAGAGCAGGCTCCCAGCCTGCAGGCCGACCACGGTGACGATGGGGATCATGGCGTTGCGCATGGCATGCCGGACCAGCACGATCCGCTCCCGCAGCCCCTTCGCCCGGGCCGTCCGGATGTAGTCCTCCCCCAGCACCTCCAGCAGGCTGGACCGGGTCATGCGGGCGATGATGGACAGGGGGATGGTCCCCACAGCCACCGAGGGGAGGATCAGATGGCGCAGGGCGTCCCCGAAGGCCTGGAAGTTCCCCGTGACCAGGCTGTTGAAGAGGGCCGAGTTCGAGAGGAAGATCAGGAGGATCCGCGGAAAGCCCTCCACCTCCTCTAGACCCCAGGCCCGGGCCAGCGGCGGCAGGCTGATGCCTGGCGAGAGGCGGCCGGAGGGCGGGAGGAACAAGGGCGTGTCCCGGAAGACCAGGGCGAAGACATAGACCAGCATCAGGCCCAGCCAGAAGACCGGCATAGAGACCCCAATGTTGGCCAGGACCATGGTCAGCACATCGATGGGGGAGTTCTGGTGGATCGCCGAGAGGATCCCCAGGGCGATGCCCACCGTGGTGGCGAACAGGATGGCCCCGATGGTCAGTTCGATGGTCATCGGGAGGCGCTCGGCCAGGATCACGGCCACCGGCCGTCCGGTGCTGATGGAGGTCCCCAGGTCCCCTTGCAGGATCTGGACCGCGTAACGGGCGAACTGGACCGGCAGCGGGTCATTGAGGCCGAAGCGCTCCCGGAAGGCTTCACACTGGGCCTGGGTGGCCCGCTCGCCGAGCATGACCAGACACGGATCCCCCGGGATCAGGCGGACCATCACGAACACCACCAGCAGGATCCCGATGAGGACGGGGATCATCGCCGCCAGGCGGCGGATCAGATAGCGAGACATCGGCGCTGGCTCGCTCCGGATCGGGCTTGCGCCCTCATTTTACCAGAGCGGACGGCCCCTCAGGCCCCCTCCTCGGCCCCCACGGCGGGGACAGGGCCGCGCAGCCCCTCACGGAGGGAAAGGAGCAGGCCGAGCAGGGTGATGGGGAGCCAGAGGATCAGGTGCAAAAGCAGCGTATAGGCGATGGCCACCGCCGAGGGGAGGCCGAAGGCCCGGAGCACCATCACCCCCGGCGCCTCGAAGGTCCCCAGGTATCCCGGCGCGGCGGGAAGGGCTGTGGCCAGGTTGGCTGCCGCCACCATCACCAGCAGGGCGAGGAAGGAGGACCGGACGGGGAAGGCCTGCATCACCAGCGCGTAGGTCGCGGCCTCGGCCAGCCAGATCAGGGCGGTGACGGCGCCCACCCGCACAGCGCGGGAGGGCCGGCGGAGGGCCATCAGTCCCTCCAGGAACCGCCCGGCGATCCCCGCCCAACGGGCGCCCACCGGGCCGGCCCCCTGTCCCCCGAGGCGGTCCAGCCCCTGCCGGAGCCATGGGGCGCCTGCGGCGGCGGCCATCAGCAGCAACAACGCCCCGCCGAAAGCGAGGGCGCCGCCGAGGACGAGGGGATATAAGGCCGGAGGCAGGGGGACGAAGAGGAGGGCCCCCAGGGCCAGCAACGCCACCATCAGGCCGTCGAAGACCCGCTCGATCACGATGGTCGCCAGGGCGGCGCTGACGCTCAGGCCGGTCCGCCGCCGGAGCACATACGCCCGCAACAACTCGCCCGCCCGGGCCGGGTAGAGGTTGTTCCCCATGTAGCCGATGGTCAGGGCCACGAAGCGGTCGGGGAAGCGGACGGGCTGCACACCCGCCAGCAGATCGCCCCAGCGCCAGGCCCGCAACGCCACGGCGACGAAGTAGAAAAGGGCGCCGGCCAGGAGCCAGCCCCCCCGCAGCCCCCGCGCCATCCCGGCCACCTCCCCCCAATGAAGCCCCTGCAGGGTCCAAGCCAACAGCCCCAGGCTGATCCCGATCCCGGCCCCGAAGAGAATCCGTTGCTTCACGGCAGCCCCCTTCCCGCCCGCAGCGCCTGGAACAGCGCTTCGTATTCGGCGGCCGTCCGCTCGGTGTTGTAGTGGCGGGCGACCTCCTCCCGCGGCCGGCAGAAAGCGGGCCGGTCCGCCAGCACCTGGAGGATCGCCCGGGCCAGCGCCCGGCTGTCTCGCGGGGGCACTGTCAGCCCCATCCCGGTGGTCCGGGTGGGGACGCGAACCCCTGGCAGGTCGCTGGCCACCACCGGAGTCCCGCAGAGCATGGCCTCCACCTGCACCAGGCCAAAGGACTCGGTGGCGTTCAGGCTGGGGAGTACCACCACGTCGCAACTGGCGAAGAAGGCGGCCATCTCCTCAGGCTCCAGGACCCCCACGAAGGTCCAGTGATCCCGGTAGCGCGCGAACAGCGGCGCCAGGCGCCGGGCGTAGGCCTCCTCCCCCAGGACGTTCCGGTAGGGACCGGCGAAGAGGACGCGGGCGTTCGGATGGACGGCCAGGATCTCGGGGAGCGCCTCCAGCAGCACCTCCACCCCCTTCTCGGCCGCCAGGCGGGCCGCCATCCCGATGACCACATGGCCCTCCAGGTTCCAGCGGGCGCGGAAGGCGGCCACCGCCTCCGGCCGGGGGACGGGGATCTCCACCGGCGGGGGGATGATCCGCACCTTGGGCAGATACCGGGAAAGGTAAGGGGAATGGCGCGCGTAGTCCTCGGTGTAAGTCACGATCACATCGGCCATGCGGGCCGCCAGGTGGTCCATCCCGTGGACGGCCAGGTTGGCCAGGCGGTTGAGCAGGCCCGGGGGGAGGGTCACATCGCAATGGTAGGTCAGGACCACGGGGCGGCCGAAGAGGCGGCCGCGCAGGGCGATGCCGGCGGCATCGAACTGCGGCAGGTGCAGCCACACCACGTCCGCCCAGCAGACCAGCCGGGTGGCCCACAGGCCGATGGTGGGCATAATCACCCCTTTGCTGATCCGCGCCCACACGGGCACCCGCCGGATCCGCACCTTGTCCCGCACTTCGACCGCGGGCAGGGCCCGGTCATACTGAGAGGTGAGGATCTGCACCTCGTGCCCCCGGGCGGCCAGGGCCCGGGCCACCCGCTCGACGTAGATGGTGAGGCCGCTGATGTGGGGCCGATAGTAAGTCAGGGCCACCAGGATCCGCATCGCTGCCCACCGCCCTCCCGAGGCAAGGTCCGCAAGGCCGTTGATCTCCCTCCTCCCTCAGCCGACAGCAGGGGGCATCCGGGCCCGGATCGTCTCCCAGTTCTCTCGGACCCACTCGGCGAGCTGGGTCAGGCCCTCCCGAACCCCCACCCGCGGGCGCCAGTCCAGGTCTCGCATGGCCTTCCGGATGTCGCTGATGTAGACCTTCTGGTCCCCGGGGCGCCATGGGCCGAAGGCCGGGGGATCGAGGGGGCGGCCCAGGATCTCCTCCAGGAGCGGAGCGAACTCGTGCCAGACGGAGAGGGTGTTCTCCGGCCCGCCGCCGATGTTATACACCTGGCCGGCCGTGCGGTCGATGCGCTCGACGGCCGCCCGCATAGCCGCCACCAGATCGGTGACGAAGAGCACGTCCCGCACCTGCTTCCCATCCCCGTAGATGGTGATGGGGCGCCCGGCCATGGCCGAGATCACAAAGTGAGCCACCCACCCCTGATCCTCGGTCCCGAACTGGTGGGGCCCGTAGATGCAAGACATGCGGAAGACCACCGTAGGGAGGCCATAGATGCGGGCGTAATCCCGCACATACTGGTCGGCCGCCCCCTTGGAGCAGCCGTAGGGGGAGTGGAAATCCAGGGGCTGCCGTTCGTCGATCCCAAAGGGTCGGTCGGCGTAGCGGTAGCGGGTGGCCTCCTCCACCACCGGGATCTCCTCCATCGCGCCGTAGACCTTGTTGGTGGACGTGTAGAGCACGACCGGCCGGCGGCGGGCTTGCCGGGCCGCCTCGAGGACGTTCAGGGTCCCCAGGGCGTTGATCTCGAAGTCCGTGCGGGGGTCGATTAAGGAGGTGGTGACCGCCACCTGGGCGGCCAGGTGGAAGACCACCTCGGCCTGGCGGACGGCCTCGGCCACCGCGGGGAAATCCCGGACGTCCCCCCGGATGAAACGGATCCGCCCACCGTGGCGAGCCTGGAGCCAGGCCAGGTTCCGTTCCACCCCGGGCCGGGCCAGGAGGTCGAACAGCAACACCACCCAGCCCTCCGCAGCCAGGGCGTCGGCCAGGTTGGATCCGATGAAGCCCGCTCCTCCGGTGATCAACGCCTGCGGCGGCATGGCCAGACCTCCTATTCGGATGGGAACACGCCCCCCGGCCGGTCTGCCCGCCGGAGGAAATCCAGACGCAGCGCCCCGGTCTCCCGCCAGAGCCCGAAGGCCCCCAACACGGAAAGGTAAACATAAACGAGGGCGTGGGAGACCACCGAGATGCTGAAGGCCGCTGCCTGGGGGACCCCGAACCCGCCCATCACCCCTACGGTGATGCCCTGCACCACCCCCACGTAGCCTGGGGTGGAGGGAACCAGCATCCCGAAGGTGATGGCGACGGTGGTCAGGAGGGCCACCTGCCCGTCGGGGGCCTCCAGAAAGATGTGCATCACGGCATACAGTTGGGCCGTCACCGCTCCCCAAGCCACCAGGGACCAGGCCAGGGCCAGGAGGAGGGCCCTTGGGGACCGGAGGACCTGGAGCCCGGCCAGGGCGGCCTCCGTCTCCCGGAGCACCCAGGCCCGCAGGCGGCGGGGCAGCGGCCGCGTCGCCCACCGGATCAGCCCCAGCGCCCAGCGGGGCCGGAAGGCCCCCAGCGCCAGCCCGGCCAGGGCGATCCCCGTCAGGCCGATCCCGGCCCGGCTCAGGACGCCCATCCCCAAGGTCTCCGGGCGGGCCGCCAGGGCCAGACCCGCTAACCCCAGCACCGCCACCAGGTCCAGCACGTGTTCCACCACGATGGACATGGCCACCAGGCCGGCCGGGGTTTGGGGGTGGCGGGCCAACAGGAGGACACGGGCCAGTTCCCCCATCCGGAAGGGAACCAGATGGGTCACCAGGTAGCCGATGTTCAGGACGTTCCAGAGGCGGGAGAAAGGAAGGCCCGGAGGGTCGTTGAGCAGGATCCGCCAGCGGACCGCGCGGGCCCCTACGCTCACCGTGAGGGCGGCCAAGGCGGGGAACAGCCAGCCATACCGCCCCGACCGCAACACCTCCCCCAGGGCGAGAAGATCCAGCCCCCGGATCGCCCCATACAGGGCCACCGCCCCGATCGCCAGCCCCAGCACCCACTGCCAGGTTCGCACCCCACACCTCCCGTCTTCCCGGCCCCACCTTGCCAACGTCCGCGCCATGATACCCCGGCTCCGACCGCCGCGGGAGGCAGCGGAAAGCCCCCTTCCCCGCCGCAACGCGTCGGCGACAGATCTCCCGGGCGATGAATTTAGGCTTGCCTAAATAGATGACGCACCTCTACAATGAGGGACGAGAAGGAGCATCCGCCCTCTCCACTCCTTGAAGAAAGGAGCGAGCCATGATCGGCAAGTGGGTCTACTACCAGATGGAGGAAGGCGCTGTGGCCCCGGCTCCAGAGGCCCCGGCGGAGGAGATGGCGCCGCCAGCGCCCCCCGCCCCGGCCAAGCCGGCCCGCCGGGCGCCGGCCAAGAAGCCGGCCAAGAAGGCCGCCGCCAAGAAGCCCGCGAAGAAGGCTGCCGCCAAAAAGACGGCCAAGAAGCCCACGAAGAAGGCCACCAAGAAGTAGCCCCCTCTTCCCCCGCCGCCGCGATCCCGGAAGGGGCGCCCTCCCGGCGCCCCTTTCATCGATGGCGCTATATGGCGCTACGGCGTGGCGGAAGGGCTGGGCGCCGGGGTAGCGGTCGGCGTCGCAGCAGGGGTTCCCGTGGGCATCGCCGTCGGGGAAGGGGTCGGCGTTTCGGTCGGTAATGGAGGCGGCGGAGGCGGTGGCGAAGGCGGCGCCGCCGTCGGGGTGGCCTCTGACGGCGGCCCATAGAGGCGCTGCCCCACCGTGAGGGCCGGCGTGGTCAGGCAGTTGGCCTGCATCAGGACGGAGAGGGGGACCCGGAACCGCACCGATAGGCGGTAGAGGGTGTCCCCCGGCTGGACGGTGTAAGGCACCCAGTCGGCTGGGGGACCGCAGGGGGTCGGGTTGGGCGTCGGGGTGGGCAGGGCCACGGGCAGATACACCCGCTGGCCGATGAAAAGGGCAGGGCTCCGGAGGCAGTTGGCCGTCAGGAAGCGAGAGAGGGAGATCCCAGCTCGGGTCGCCAGCCGGAAGGCCGTGTCCCCCGGCTGGACGCGGTAGGGGATCCAATCGGCCGGCGGCCGGCAGACCGGAACAGCGGTCGCCGTCGGCGTCGCAGAGGCCGTTCGGGGAACGAGGGCCGGCCCCGGCGAGACCGTCGGGGTCGGAGAGGGTCGGGACGTTGGGGGCGACGGACGGATCACCGGGCCCCCCGGCAGAGTTCCCACGGCCACCCCGGTGGGGCTGGGCGGCCGCGGGAGCGGGCGCGGCCGTCCCTCCGCCATCGCCGTCCAGAGAGCCCCCAGCATCAAGAGGCCCATGAGGGCCAGGGCCAGCCCCCCGCCCACGGCCTCCCGCAGACCCGGCCGCGGCCCTCCAATCCGCTCGCGTTCAGCCATCGGAGGACCCCCCGCGATGGGTTTCCGCCAGGGGGAGGACCACAGTGAAGGTGCTACCGGCCCCGGGCTCGCTTTCCACCCAGATCCGCCCGCCGTTCGCCTCCACCAGGGCCCGAACGAGGGAGAGGCCGATGCTGTCCCCCACCCCCGGGATCAGGGGTGTGCCCGCCCGATAGCGGGGGACAAAGACCCGGGCGGCTTCCTCAGGCGGGATCCCGCCCCCCGTGTCCTGGACGCGGAGGAAGAGCACGCCCGGCAGGCTGGGGTTCCGGCGCGCCATCACACGGATGGCCGTCCCCGACCGGCTGCACAGGGCAGCGTTGTTCAACAGGCCATAGAGGATCTGCTCCGCGGCGTCCGGATCCACCCCCACCGGCGGCAGATCCTCCGGCCACTCCAGATCGACCTGAAGGCCCCGCTCTTGCAAGATCGGCTGCAGCCGTTGCAGGACCTGATCCCGCACCGCCGTCAGGGAGACAGGACCGGGCTCCAGCCGGTCGGCCCCACCATCCCGGGCGACGACCTGCAGGACCTGCCGGATCAGGCCGGCGGTCCGCTCGATGTTGGCTTTGATGCGGAGCAAAAACTGCCGCTGAGTGGCCCCCAGGATCCCCACGGACTCGCCCAGCAGCAGATCCGTATATCCGAGCATGGCCGTTAACGGCGTGCGGAGCTCCTGGAGGAGGGCAAGGACCAGTTCCCAGCGTTCGTCCCCGGCCTCGGCGCCGGTGGCCCCTGGTCCCTCCCCGGTCGGGCCGGCGGCCACCGGCAAGGCGGCTCGGGCCTCCAGCAACTGGGCCAGTTCCTCCGCCCGCCGCCGCCAGCGCTCCCGCTCCTCCTCGGCCTCCGCAGCCCGCGTCGCCCAGCGGTTGATCTCCCGTTGCAACGCCTGGCGCTCCTCGGCCCACCGGTCCTCCAAGCGGCGGACTGTCTCCTCATGCACCTGTCGGAAGGCCGCCAAGGCGGCCTCCGCCAAGGCCCCGCGCTCCAAGGCCTGCAGGCCGACCACGGCCAGGGCCAGATGGTCGGCCATCCGCTTCAAAAGCAACGGGTCGGGGCGGGCCCCCTGGGGATACCCCATCAGCCACGCTCCCAACGCCCGATCCTCGGCGATCAGCGGCTCCACCCAGAGATCCCCCGGCTCGGCCATCCCGAAGGCCTGCCAGAGCCGCCGGAAGGCCTCGTCGGCTGGATCCGAAGGGCGGCAAAGCCCGCCCTGGCGCTGGCTCAGGATCCCGGCGATCGGCCCGTAGTCGGCCAGCGGGAGGGCGAGATCGGTCCCGGCTTGGGGCAACCCCTCGCCCTCCCGGGCGATCAGCAGCAACTGGCCTTCTTGCAGGAGCCCCAGGGCGGACCATCGGGCGCCCACCAGCCGGCGGGCCGCCGCCAGCGCCTCCGGAAACGGGGCCGGCGCCCCCGGCGATCGAAGGGCCGCCAGCAGCCCACGGCTCCATGCGGCCCAGAGGGCGCTGGATTCCCCGTCCGCTGTCGACGCCCTCCGGAGGAAGGCCAGGGCCGTCGCCCGGTAGGCACCGGCCAGCCACAGGGGGTAGGCGGTAAGGGCCCCCCATCGGACCCAGGGGGCCAGATGGGTGCCGGGGACCGGGAGGTTCAGTTGGAGGATGGCCCCCAGGGCGAGGGCGAAGAATCCCAGGGATCCCACGCCCCGAAACCCCTCCGGGCGCTGGGAGAGGAGCAGGCCGCTCGATCCCAGGCACAGCCCCAGCAGCCAGAGCATCCACGCCCGGTCCTGCGGGGTCAGCGCGTAAAAGGCCATGGGATCCTGGAGGACGAGGGCCTGCCAGCCAGGGGCGAGGGCTCCATACACCCCCAGGGCCAGTGTGGTATGGAGGGCTGGCAGCCACGGCCACCCCACGCCCCCGGCCATCGCCCCCCCCAGCCATCCCAACGTGATGAGGTCCACAGCCCGTTCCAGCGGCGGCAGCACGGTGCCGGGGGCCAGCCACCGGGTTTCCCCCAGGGCGGCGGCGAAGAGGACGGCCCGGCCGAGGAGGCCCAGGCCGGCGGCCAGGGCGAGGCGCCCGGGAACCCCCCGCCACCCTGCCCAGCGGCCCTGGGCCAGGGCCATCAGGAGCAGGGCCTCGAGAGCCAGGCCGATCATCAGATGATAGAACAGCGAGGCCGGGGCCTCCGTGAGCAGGCGGGCGAAGACGAGGTCCCCCGTCATGGCCGTTCAACCGCCCCCGGGATTTCCCCCGTGACCGCAGGCGCTGGAGACGGCTGGGCGAGGCGGGTGGCCGCCATCCCCATGCCGACCAACAGCCAGAACCACTGCACCATATGGTGGAAATCGAAGTTCATGAAGTGATGATCGAAGAGGCCGCTGACCAGGGCGGCCACCATCGCGCCGTGGAGCCCCAGCCAGAGGGGCTCCAGATCTGGGCGGGCCCGCAGGGCACTCCAGGCCCGCCCCGCGGCGGCGAAGAAGACGCCCATCATCGCCAGGAAGACCCCCAGCCCGACCAGCCCCATCTGGACCGCCAGCAACAGGTAGATGCTGGCGACCTTGATGTAGAGGTCCACATCGGGGACCCCGGCGAAGCCGACGCCGAACAGCGGGTAGCGGGCGATCAGCGTCAGGGCATCCCGATATTCCCCAAAGCGCATCTGGGTGGCCAGATCCTCCCCCCGCAACCCGGCCAGGAGGTGCTGGGCATATTCCCGGGTCGCCGGAAGCAGGAACAGCAAGGCCATACCGAGGAACAGCGGCGGCAGCAGCCGCCGGTAGCGGACCATGGCGAGGGCCAAGAGAGCCACCGCTGCCCCGATGAACGAGCCCCGCGAGAAGGTGAGCAACAGCGCCGCCCCCATCGTGCCCAGGAAGATCAGGATCAGCGGGCGGGGCCAGAGGGGCCGCCGGGCGAAGCACTGGGGAAAGGCGAGGGCGATCAGGGTGGCCAGAGTGGCGCCCAGCAGATTGGGGTCCACAGCGGTGCCGATGGCCCGCTCGGGTTGTTGCGGATCGTCCAGGATGTAGCGGAGGACCGGCCCCCCCTCCGGGTAATAGCCGAGAGGCCGGAGGCGGAGCAGCCAGCCCTCGGCCTGCGCGTCGGGCAACGTGTAGAGGACCACCGCGAGGAGGGCGGCCAGGAAGCCCAGGCCCAGGATCCAGCGGACCCAGCGGGCCAGCCGGGCCTCGTCGCGCGCCAGGGTGACCACCCAGAAGAACGAGAGGGCCGCCAGCAGGAACTCCGCCAACCGACGGGCGACCGTCGGGGTGAGGGCCGCATGGCCCAGGCCGGCCACGAAGGTCGCCAGGGTGGTTCCGACGAAGGCCAGCACCGGGAACGCCAGGGGGTTTCCCTCCAGCGGGGGCGTGCGGCCGGCGGCCCACCAGGCCAGGCCGCTCACCAGCCACCCCAGAACGGCCAGATCCAGAAATGTGGGAACAAAGCCCAGGTGGACCGGGACAGTGGCGAAGGGCAGGAGGAAGATCACCCCGATCCCCATCAGGAAGGCAAAATCGAGGGAGCACAGGACCAGGGCCCCGAGGGCGACGCCCAGCAGGCCGCCCAGGGCGAGGAGCGGACCGCCAGCCGCAATCGCCCAGCCCAGCCCCCATGCGGCGGCCAGCGCCAGCGCCAGCCCAGCCGCTCTGCGCATCGAAAGGGGACGAAGGCCCCCTGCACGGATCACCGCTTTGCCTCCCGACCCCATCCGGCGGGTCCCTGGAGAGGATTATAATCCTGCGAGGCCTGGCGGGAGCAGGCCCCTTCCGACATGCGACACCCGCTCTGGGAGGCATTCCGATGAAGGACCTGGCGACGATCCTGGACCGCGCCTATGCCGTGGCGGTGGAGGCGGCCTTGGAGGCCGGCCGGATCCTGCGGGGGTATTTCCGCCGCACCCGAGAGGTCCATCACAAGGGGGAGATCGATCTGGTCACCGAGGCGGACGTGGCCTCGGAGCAGGAGATCCTGGCCCGGATCCGCAGGGCCTTCCCGGATCACGGGGTGCTGGCCGAGGAGAGTGGGGAGGCCTCGCGGGATTCCCCCTGGCTGTGGGTGGTCGACCCGCTGGACGGCACCACCAACTTCGCCCACGGGTTCCCGGTCTTCTCGGTTTCCATCGCCCTCCTGCACGAGGGGGAGCGGGTGCTGGGCCTCGTCTACGACGTCATGCGGGACGAACTGTTCGCCGCCCGTCGGGGCGGGGGTGCCTTCCTGAACGGGCGGCCGATCCGGGTGAGCGATGTGTCGCAGCTGGAGGACGCCCTGCTGGTGACGGGTTTCCCTTACGATCGCCACGACGCCCGTTTCGACAACACACGGGAGTTCGTGGCCTTGCTGAAGCGCTGTCATGGGGTGCTGCGGGTGGGATCGGCGGCGCTGGACCTGGCGACGGTGGCGGCGGGGCGGCTGGATGGTTACTGGGAGTTCCGGCTCAACCCGTGGGATCTGGCCGCAGGCGCCCTCCTGGTCGAGGAGGCCGGGGGCGTCGTCACCACACCCGACGGCGCCCCTTTCCCGTCCCTGGGGACCGATATCGTCGCCAGCAACGGGCGGATCCACAGCGCCCTCCTGGAGGTCCTGGCGGCGTGCCGGGCGACAGGGACCCGGGGGAGCCTCTGAAAGCCGCCGCGTGGGCCGGATGGGACGGCGCTCTGCCGGGGCCGGTTCCCAGGATCTCTACCCGCTGATCTCCCCATCGAGCCACCCTTGCAACTGCCGCAGGGCGGCTTCGGTCTCTTGGAAACGGATGCCGTAGAGGCCCAGGGCCCGGGCGGCCTCCACGTTCTCAGGGAGATCGTCGACGAAGGCCGCCATCGGGGGCGGGACCTGCAGCCGCTCCAGGGCCAGGCGGTAGATGCGGGGGTCGGGCTTCAGGAGCCCCACTTCGGCGGAGATCACCACCACGTCGAACAGGTCCAGCAGCCCGAGGCGCCGCAACACCTCCCGCAGGCCCGACCACGCGTTGCTGATCAGGCCCAGGGCGACCCGTCCCTTCCAGCCGCGCAAGGCCGCCACCAGCGCCTCGTTCAGGCGATCCCCAGCGAAGAAGCGCGCCCGCAGCCGGTGCACGGCCTCCGGATCGAAAAGGCCCATCCGCTCCCCGACGGCCCGCCAGAAGGCCGGCTCGGGGATCTCCCCTCGCTGGGCCCGCAAGGAGAGGTCGCTGGCGAAGATGAGATCCTCCAGCGCCTCCACCGAGAGCCCCAGATCGCGGGCGAGGTCCCGGCGGGGGCGTGGATCCTCGCTCCGCACCAGCACGCCGCCGAAATCCACAATGACCGCCCGTCGCATCCGGCTCCTCCGTTCCGCACCGACCAAGGTCCTACCCGCGAAGGCCCGGCGGACGGCCCCGTCGGCCCCGCCACCGGTCGAGGGCCAGCAGGCCGATGGCCCCCAGAAGCAGGGCCAGCTCCAGGAACCGCACCGGGGAGGCCAGCGGGGCGGGGGCCGGCGGAGGGGTCGCCGCCGGGGCCATAGGGGCCGGCGTCGGGGTGGCCTCGGGGACAGCCAGCCCGAAGAGGGGCGCGGGGGAAGGCGCTGCCTGCTCCGACAGCCCCCTCTGGCGCGCGATGGCTGGCCCCGCCGGCGTAGCCTCGGACGTCGGGGCCGCGAGCCGGCCCCCCGTGACGATGAGATCCAAACCCAGGAGCAGGACGAAGGCCGCTGCCATCGCCCAGGCAGCCCAGCGGAGCGTGCTCGCCCCCAGGGAAGCGGGGGCGACCTGCTCCGGCCGCACCGCCAGCGGGAAAGGGGCAGGGACCCGCGGCAGGGCCCGCACGGCGCGGACCGTCCACGCCAGCGTCTCCCAGGACCGGGCGCAGGAGACACACGCTCGCAGATGGGCCTCCACCCGGGCCCGCTCGTCGGGGTCCAGGCGGCCGTCCAGATACAAGGACAACCGCTCCTGAACCCATCGATGCTCATCGATATTCCGACGGAAGAAGGCCATGGTCATCACCCACCGCCGTCGCCCCCGCGGGGTTTCCCTCTCAAGGGGGACGCCGGATCCCCGGGAGAAGTTCCCGATGGGCCAGCAGGAAATCCCGGGCCCGCATGCGGGCCCGGCTCAGGCGCGATTTGACGGTCCCGACGGGCACGCGGAGGATCTCCGCGATCTCCTCGTAGGAGTAGCCCTCCACATCCGCCAGCACCAGGACGACGCGCTGGTCCTCCGGCAGGCTCTGGAGGGCTTGGTGCAACAGTTCGGCCAGTTCGCGGTTCTCCACGTAGGTCTCCGGCCCCTCCACCGGCGGCAACGTCCATTCGGCCTCCGGACCCTGGTCGACGACGAAGAGGGCCTCCAGGGAGGCCTGGG
Source organism: Thermoflexus sp. (assembly GCF_040289485.1). Classification (GTDB taxonomy): domain Bacteria; phylum Chloroflexota; class Anaerolineae; order Thermoflexales; family Thermoflexaceae; genus Thermoflexus. Next base: position 22,253 of record NZ_PSLG01000015.1, on the reverse strand, counting down.
GGCGCCGCCGGCGGCGGCGCAGCTCATCATAGCACGCGTTGGTGACGATGCGGGCCAACCAGGCCTGGAACGAGCCACCCCGGAAAGAGCGGATCCCCCGGAAGGCGGCGATGAGGGCCTCCTGGACGGCGTCAGCGGCGGAGTCGTGGTCGCCCATGATGCGATAGGCCAGGTTGTAGAGGCGATCCTGATACCGGCGGATCAAGGCGTTGAAGGCCTCCAGGTCGCCGGACCGGGCGGCCTCGATCAGCCGGCTCTCATCGGCGGGAGGGAGGGGGAGCGTCATTCCCCAGCCTCAATCCGTGAAACGATATTTGATCAGGGTCCACAGGGCCTTCAGGCCGTCGCGCACCGGCCGGATCTTCTTGCCCTCTTTGAACTCACGGCCGTAATAGGAGATGGGGACCTCGAAGATGCGGTAGCCCCGCTTGAGGATCTTGGCCGTGATCTCCGGCTCGAACTCAAAACCGCGGGCGCGCAAGGGGATGTCTCGGATCACGTCGGCCCGGAACACCTTGTAGCCGGTCTCCATATCACTCAGGATGGCATCGTAGAGCAGGTTGGTGACCATCGTCAGGAACTTGTTGCCGATCATATGCCAGAAGAGCATCGCCTTGCGCGGGCCCAGGAAGCGGGAGCCGTAGACGACGGCCGCCCGGCCCTCCTGGATGGGACGGATGAGTTGAGGGTAGTCCCGCGGGTCGTATTCCAGGTCAGCGTCCTGGATGAGGAGGATGTCTCCGGTGGCGTGGGCGATGCCGGTGCGCACGGCCGCCCCCTTGCCCATGTTCCGCTCGTGGAAAAGCACCCGGATGTCCCCGCTCCGGGCCTCCTCCTCCAGGATCTCCCGTGTCCCATCGGTGGAGCCATCGTCCACCACGATGATCTCGTCGGCCAGGCCTACCGCCCGCACCTGTCTGAGGATCTCCCGGATGGTGGCCCGCTCGTTATACACGGGGATGATCACCGAGAGCCGCACCCTTCCCCCTCCGGTCCCCAGGGATCCTCTGGCTATCATACCCGATTCAAAGGCAACCCGGGGACCCTAGGGGCCCTGGATCCAGACCCGGTGGGGGTCCACCCGGTCGTTCAGCGGCGCGATCTCCACGTCCTCGTGGATCAGGCCCGCCCAGAAATACTGCGGGTTGCGGGGCGGGACGTAGGTCATCCGGATGCACCCGGTCACCAGGGCGGTGCGGCCCGGCGGCAGATAGTAATAGGGCCGCCCGTCCAGGACCCGCACCTCCAGGTCCTCCGGGCGCCCCACCGCCCAGCGGAACGGGTAATTGCGCAGCGCCGTGTCGAAGTTGATGCCCACCCGCCAGGCGCCGGACTCCTCGGGCCAGCCCTCGGGGCGCCCCGGCCGCGGGGCGTTGAAGGTCTCGTCCAGATCGTAACAGGTCCCTGGGGGCGGCCCGCTGGTCCGGATGGGCACCCGGCCGTAGTTGTGGACCGTGAGGGTGAAATACAAGTAGCCGCCCAGGGAGACCGGGATGTAGTCGCCGGTCCCCTGGGAGCGGTCAGAGCGGAACTCGACCTGGCCGTTCAAGATCTCCGCCCGGGGCACCCCGCCCTCCCGGATCCTCAGGGTGCCGGTGGCGACATCCCGCAGGCCTAGGAGGTCCTCGGCCACGGCGTAAACCGTGTAGGTCCCGTCCGGCGGGGGCTCCTGGCCGCGGTCCACCCCGGCGTCGTAGTCGAAGAGGTGGCAGCCCTCCTCGCCGGGCTTCCGCAACTGGATGGTCTTGCGGGGCACCGGGTAGCGGACGCCGTCGGGACCCTCTAGGTAGACGGAGAGCTGGGCCGGGCGGTTGATGCACACGTTGATGGTGGCCCGGTCGCTGAGGCCGTCCCGGTTGGGGGTGATCTCGGGGGGCGAGATGCTGAAGCCGGTGATCGTCAGGGGCTGCGGGTTCGACCCGCTGACGGTCAAGGTGCCGGTGATGCGAGCAACCTCGCCATCATCCCGCGCCTCCACCACCCAGGTGTAGCGGCCGTCGGGAAGCAGCCGGTTCTCCGCCACCCCGTTGAAGAGGACCTCGTAATCCCCCGGCGGGCGGGGCTGATCGCGCCGGAAGTAATGGGGAACCCCGTCCGGGCCGACGAAGTAGATCGAGAGGCGAGCGGCCCGGCCCAGGCGATACTGGATGACCACCACGTCGTCCCGCCCGTCGCCGTTGGGGGTGAGGCGGTCCGGGCGGACAGCGGCTGCAACGAGCAAGGGCGCAGGCCGGCAGGCAGCCAGGGCGATCCCGCCCAGCCAGAACAGGACCCACGGTGTGGTTTTCATGCCTCCGCTCCGTCCAGGATGACCTCAGTCCTCTGGGCGCTCGTGGCCCCGGAAGACCAACCGCAAGGGCGTCCCGGTGAAGGGATAGCGCGCCCGGATGCGGTTCTCCAGGTAGCGCTCGTAGGAGAAGTGCACCAGGTCGGTGTCGTTGACGAAGAAGACAATGCTCGGCGGGTCCGTGCGCGCCTGCGTGACATAGTAGATCTTCAAAGGGCGTCCCTTGCGGGTGGGGGGCGGCTGCTCGGCCATGGCCTCCCGGACCAGCCGGTTCAATTCCGAGGTGCTCAGGCGCACATGGCGTTCCCGATAGACCTGGAGGGCCAGGGGGAGGAGGTCCGGGACGCCATAGCCGGTCTTGGCGGAGACGAAATGGATCGGCGCGTAATCCAGAAACCTGAGGGTCTGCCGGACGTGGGCGGCGAATTCCTCTGGCTTGACCCGGGGCCGACCCCGCTCGTCCTGGAGCAGGTCCCATTTGTTGACCACCAGGATCACACTGCGGGCCTCGTCCACCACAATCCCACCGATCACCGCGTCCTGATGGGTCACCCCCTCCGGGGCGTCCAGCACCAGGAAGACCACATCGCTGCGCTGGATCGCCCGTAGGGCCCGCAGGACGCTGTAGTGCTCCACGCCGGGCTGGATCTGACCCCGGCGGCGGATCCCGGCGGTGTCGATGAGCACGATCCTCTTCCCCTCCCACTCGATCGGCGTGTCGATGGCATCGCGGGTGGTCCCGGGAATGGGGCTGACGATGACGCGCTCCTCGCCCAGGAGGGCATTGAGCAGGGAGGACTTGCCCACGTTCGGCCGGCCGACGATGGCGATGCGGACCCCTTCCTCCTCCTCCGCCTCGGCCAGGGCCGGCAGGGCGGCCACGATGGCGTCGAGGAGCTCGCCGATCCCGGTGCCGTGGAGGGCGGAGATGGGATAGACCTCGCCCAGCCCCAGCCGATAGAACTCCACGGATGCCGCCCGCAGGGCCTCGTTGTCGGCCTTGTTGGCCGCCACAAGGATCGGCTTCTGAGCCCGTCGCAGGACCTCGGCCACGGCCTCGTCGGCGGCCGTCAGGCCGGCCTGGGCGTCCACCACCAGCACCAGGACATCGGCCTCGGCGATGGCGATCTCGGCCTGGGCCCGGATCTGAGGGAGGAAGGCGGCGGAGTCCTCGGCCAGCGGCTGGGCGGGGCGCAGGCCCGCCTCCGCCTTGGGCGGGAGCACCTCCAGCCCCCCGGTGTCCACCAGGGTGAAAGCGAACCCGTTCCAGAGCACCTCCCCGTGCAGGCGATCCCGGGTGGTCCCCGGCCGCTCATCGACCACCGCCAGGCGCTGGCCGATCAGCCGGTTGAAAAGCGACGATTTGCCCACGTTGGGCCGCCCCATCAGGGCGACCATCGGCTTGCGCGTGCCCACCGATCCCCTCTCGGAAACCGCGAGATCCCTTGCGGCCCTCAGCCTTATAAACCTACCGCAGATCACGCCCCCCGTCCAGCGCCCGGGACACCGACAAAAATTAACCTTGGTTACTTCGTCAGAAAACCATTTATGAAATTTTGTCATTAACGGCCTTCTATTGACATGCCCAAGGGAGATCGTTACAGTGGGAACAGAACATGCCCTGACCGGAGGGTTCCAGATGCGACGGCTCCTTCGATGGGGGATCATCGGCGGGCTTCTGCTCGCTGTGGCCTGCGCGCCGCGGGCGGCCTCAAAGACCCGGCTGGTCATCGCCGTTCAGCCGACGCTGGCCGTCTCCGAGGTCCAGGAGCGGGCCCAACCGTTGAAGGCCTTCCTGGAGCAGCGGCTGGGGCCGAACGTCACGGTCGAGATCTACGTTCCCCTGAGCCAGGCCGGGGTGGTGGAAGCCTTACGCTTCGGCCAGGCCCACGTGGCGTTCATGGGCCCCTTCGCCGCCTACCTAGCGGTCGAACGAGCGAACGCCGACCTGGTCCTGGCCGAGGTCCGCGAGGTGATCCACGGGGATCAGAAGGTCGAGGCCCCTCATTACTTTTCCTACTGGGTGGTCCGTCGGGAGGCCCCCTACACGCGCCTGGCCGATCTGAAAGGCCGGCGGGCGTGCTTCCCGAGCCCGGTCTCCGGCTCCGGCTACATCGCGCCCCTGGCCCGGCTGATCGAACTGGGCCTGCTCCCGAAGCCGGAGCGCGGGGAGGCGGATCCCAAGGCCTTCTTCGGGGAGGTGCTCTTCGCCGGCGGCTACGCCCAGTGCTGGGAGGCTTTGAAGGCCGGGCAGGTCGATGTGACAATCATCGCTGGTGATGTGCCGGAGGCCCTGTACCGGGAGGTGTTGGCCGCCACCCGTGTCCTCGAACAACAGGGACCGCTGCCTTCCCACGCGGTGGTGGTGAGCCGCTCCCTGACGGAGCCGCTGCGCAGCCAGGTGATCGACGCCCTGCTGGCCCTTGGGGCTCCGGAGCACCGGGGCCTCATGCGCCAGTTCGTCTCAGGGCTCTTCGTCGGTTTCCAGCGGAGCGACGCCCAGACCCACCTGGGGGCTTTCAAGGCCTACCTCCAGGCCACCCGCATCGCCTTCACCGAACGGATCACCCCGTGACCTTCCCGGGGTAGAATCGTTGCATCTTTCGGCGAGGTTCACCGATGACGCTGACCTTCGCGCAGGCCGAGGCCGTCTGGAAGGCGGAGGAGGAACTCCCGCCAGCCCTCCATGTGGAGGACCTCTGGTTCGCCTACCGCCCGGGGGCCTGGGTTCTGAAAGGGGTCAACCTGAGGGTGCCGGCCGGTGGGTTCTGGGCGGTGATGGGCCCCTCCGGGGCCGGCAAGACCACTTTGATGCGCCTGCTCGCCGGCCTGCTGCCCCTGCAGCAGGGGCGGGTGGCGGTGCAGGGCCACCCCCTGCATGTGGGGCTGCCGCCCGGGTTCCGACACCTCGTTGGTTACATCCCCCAGCAACTGGGCCTGGTCCGCGGCCTGACGGCCCTGGAGAACGTGCTGCTGGGCGCCCTGGCCCGGCACGACGGCTGGGGGACGGCCCTGGGCCTCTTCCCGCGGTCCGAGGTCGAGCGGGCCCGCTCCCTGCTGGCCATGCTGGGGCTGGCCGACAAGGCGGAGGAGAAGGTCTTCCGGCTCAGCGGGGGGGAACGCCAGCGGGTGGCCATCGCGCGGACGCTCATGCAGGATCCCCGAATCCTGCTGGCCGATGAGTTCGTCTCGGACCTAGATCTGCCACGGGCCGCCCAGGTCCTGGCCTTCGTCCGCGCGTGGGCCCAGGAACGAAACCTGACGGTGGTCATGAACCTCCACGAGATCCAGTTGGTCCAGGAGTTCGCCGACTGCGTGGCCATCCTGAAGGACGGCCGGGTGGTTGAGACCGGGCCGGCCGCCCAACTGGGCTGGACGCGGCTGCGGGAACTCCTGGAGGAGGGAGGATCGGCGTGGGCACGCGAGGCCTGACCCGGCGCGGGACCTCATGGGGCTGGGAGGTCGGCCGCTGGGGGGACCTGGGGCTTGGCGTCGGGCTGCTGGCGCTGTTGGGGGTGCTGCTGGGTGGGATGGGGCTCTTCGAGCCCGGGCGCCTGGCCCAGGGCGCCCTCAACGCGGTCCACTTCGCCCGGGAGATGTTCCCCCCGGATCTATCGGTGCTCCCGGTGATCGCCGGCGCCCTCGGAGAGACCCTGCGCATGGCCCTGGCGGGGACGCTTCTGGGGTTCTTCCTCGCCTTCCCCCTCGGCGTGCTGGGGACCCGCACCCTGTTCCCACCGGTGGTGGTCGGGGGGGTCCGTTTCCTCGTCGCCGCCATCCGCACGGTGCCCTCGCTGCTGTGGGCAGTGGTCATGGTCATCGTGGTCGGGCTGGGCCCCCTGGCCGGCACCCTGGCCCTGGCCTTCTATACCGTCGGCTACCTGGCCAAACTCTACGCCGAGCTCTTCGAGGGGATCGACCCGGAGATCCTGGAGGCGGTGCGGGGCGTCGGCGCCAAGCGCCGCCATCTGATCCGTTTCGTCCTCTGGCCGGAGAGCGCCAACGCCGTCCTCAGCCAGTTGCTCTTCATGCTGGAATATAACATCCGCGCCTCGACGGTCCTGGGGCTGGTGGGCGCCGGCGGCATCGGCTTCTACATGCAGATCTACCTGAGCACCATGGCCTACGCCCGCCTGACCACGGTGCTCCTCACGGTCCTGCTGCTGGTCCTGGCGATGGACGGCCTCAGCGCCTGGGTCCGGCGCCGTTACCTCCTCGCCTCCTAGAAGGCAGGCTCCGGCGGTGGCTATCATTCCTATGGAGGCGAATGTCGAGGACCCTTCCGGTGCGCCGCTGGATGCCCTCCCCGCGCCCGCCGCCGGCCCCAGCCCCCCTCCTGGGGGCGCTGGCCCTGGCCCTCGCCGGCCTGATCGCTGTGGGCCTCCAGGGCCGGCTGCAGC
>NZ_PSLG01000015.1:0-15556 GCF_040289485.1 Thermoflexus sp. | reverse complement strand
TCCCTGGGGGAACTCCCCGCAGTTCCCCCCGCCGCCTACGTCCGGGTCCAGGGATGGGTGATGGCCCCGCCGCGCTGGGAGCCGGAAGCGGCCCGCCTGCAGTTTTCCATCCAGGACGGCACCGGGGACCTCGTGGTGCGGGCGTGGGGGCCGGTGGCCGCAGCGCTGGTCGGCGCGGGCCGCATGCCCCGGACCGGCGATTGGGTGGCCGCCGCCGGTCCGGTCCGAACCGATCGCGACCCCCCGACGCTGGAACTGCGGCGGGCGGCGGACCTAACAGTCCTGCGCCCGACCCCGCAGCCCCTCCCCATCGGGGCGCTGGCCCGCCAGGACCTCGGGGCGCGGGTGGTGATCACCGGGCAGATCCGGGCGGTCCGCCGGCCCTACTCCGGCCTTACGCTGGTGCGCCTCCAGGACGGGACGGGAACGGCGGAGGTGGCCTGGTATGAATCCCTGACGGGGAGCCGCCCGGACCTCCCGGTGGGGGCCGGGCTACAGATCACCGGCGCCCTGGGGCTCTACCGGGAGGCCCTTCAGGTGATCCTGGACGACCCGGAGGGCTGGGCCCTGATCCCCTGGTCCCCTCCCCCTGTTTCCATTGCCCAGGCGCTGGCGATGCCGGAGGGGCACTGGGTCGGCGTGCGGGGGGCGCTGATCCGGAGGACCGTTTCCCGATGGGAACTCGACGACGGCACCGGTCGCCTCGAAATCCGACTCTCCACAACGCTCCAGCGGGCCCTGCCGGCGTGGCCCCCGGACGGGGCCATCCTGGAGGTTTGGGGGGCGCTGCGACGGATCGACGGCGACCTCCGGCTGGTCCCCGAGCTCTCCATCGATCTCCGCTGGGACGCCCAGGTCCAGCCCCCCCCGACCCCGCCGCGTGCGTCCGTCCCTCCGCCGACGGCGATCCCACGGCCCACCCTCTCCCCCACTCCGCGGCCACGGCCCACCGCCACGCCGGTGCCGCTGACAGGGCTGCCCGAGCAGCCGACGGGCGCCGTCATCGCCGTCGAGGGGCGGGTGGTCGAGATCCAGGGGTTCTCCGCCGGATGGGCGGTGGTTCTGGAGGGGGAAGGGAGGCGGCTGCGGGTCTTCATTCCCGCGGAGCAGATGGGGGAGGTGCGGGGGCGCGAGGGCTTGTATCCGGGCGCCGTCCTCCAGGCCACGGGGGTGCTGACCCTTTACCGCGGGGAACGGGAGTTGCTCCCCCGGCGGGGCCGTGACATGATGGTGAAACAGGGGATGCGGCCGGAGGTTCCCCTTCGGACCATCGGGAGCCTCAGCCCATCGGAGGAGGGCGCCTGGGTCCGGGTGGTGGGACAGGTAGTCCGGGCGGAGCCCTTCTCCGCAGGGATCCGGTTGGCCGTGCAGGACGGAACCGGTGAGATCCCGGTGATCCTGTGGGAAAACGTTGCCGCCCTCGTCCCGGCCCCTCTGAAGCAGCAAGGGGCGCGGGTGGAGATCCTGGGTCGCCTCCGCCTCTATCGCGGGCAGCTGCAACTGATCCCCACGGTCCCGTGGGAGGTCCGCTCCCCATGACGGTTCCCGAACGGCCGATCTTCCGCCTGACGATGCGCCTCCGGGCCCGAGGCCTGGTGCTGTTGACCCTCGCCGTGGGCGCGGCCGCGCTGATCACCGGCCGCTCCCTGCTGTATAACCTGGCGTATTTGCTGATCGCCCTGTTGGCCGTCTCTATGGCCTGGGCCTGGAGCGCCGTGCGCGACCTGGAGATCCAGCGGACGCCGCGGGCCCGCCGCAGCCAGGTCGGCGGCTTTTTCGAGGAGGTCCTCCGCCTTCGGAACACCGGCTGGTTTCCCAAGATCTGGCTGGAGGTCCGGGACGGATCTACCCTTCCGGGCCATCGCGCCAGTTTCGTCCTGGACAACCTGGGGCGCGGCGGGGAGCGGCTGTGGACCGTGCGGACGCGCTGTCGGCGGCGGGGGCTCTACCGACTGGGCCCCCTGACCCTGATCGGGACGGATCCCTTCGGCTTTTTCGAGGCCACGGCGCGGCTGACGGAGACCACGGAGGTGCTCATCTATCCTTCGGTTCTTCCCCTCTGGCGGGTGGGCCTGCCAGCGGGGCTGTGGCGGGGGGGTGAGGCGCCGCGGCAACGGACGCCCGAGGTCACCCCCAGCGCCGGCGGGGTGCGGGAGTATCAGCCCGGCGACGCCTTCCATCGGATCCACTGGCCCTCGACGGCGCGACGGGATCGATTGATGGTCAAGGAGTTCGATCAGGATCCCTCGGCCGATCTCTGGCTGTTCTTGGATATGATGGCCGACGTCCACGTCCAGCGGCCGGTCCGCGAGGAGGAGGGCTGGCTCCGGGAGGCCGGCGCCGCCCTTCCGCCCTCCACAGAGGAATATGCGATCGCCCTCGCCGCCTCCCTGGCTGCCCACTTCCTCCGGCGCGGGCGGGCCGTCGGGCTGCTGGCTTATGGATTCCCCCGGCTGTCCCTGCCGCCCCACCGCGGCGAGCCGCAACTGGAGCGCCTGCTGGAGGGGCTGGCCCTCCTGCGGGCCCACGGGGAGATCCCCTTCCACCAGGTGTTGCAGGCCCACGCCGCCCGCCTGGCTCGGGGGTCGCTGCTCTTCCTCATCACGCCCTCCGGAGATCCCCGCTGGGTGTCGGTGGCCCGCAGCCTGAACGCCCACGGGGTCCGGGTGGCCGCCGTGGTTCTGGAGGCCGCCTCCTTCGGTGGGGAGGCCACCGCCCCCCGGGTGGTGCCGGCCCTGCAGAGCGCCGGGATCCTCACCGCTGTCCTCGAGGCCGGGAAACCGCTGGCCGCTGCCCTGGAGGCCCTGGGGCGTTAGAGCTCCTCGGCGAAGCGGGGGCTGAGACGGCGGAACACGGCGTAGCCCGCCGCCAGGGCCAGGGCCGCTGTGAGCAGCGTCCGCAGCAGGAAATCCGGCGCCGTGTAGGTGCCGTAGTAGAGGAGGTCGTGATACGAGGCGATGATCGAGGCCATGGGGTTCAGCCGCCGCGTCCAGAGCCACACATCGACAGCCACGCCGAGGATGACCTTGCTGCGGGGCAGGATGGAGATGGGATAGAAGATGGGCGTGAGGAAGAACCAGGCCAACATCAGCACCTGCAGGATGTGCCCGGTGTCACGATAGAACACGTTGAGGGCGGCGACGACCAGGGCGACCCCCGCGGTGAACATGCTGTGGGCCAGCAGCGTGAGGGGCAGGAGCGCCAGCCACGGGGTGGGCCGGAGGCCGGAGAGCCAGGCGATGACGAAGTAGATCGGGAGCGAGATCAGGAAGTTGATCATGCTCGAAAGCACAACGGCCAGGGGCAGGACCTCGCGGGGGAAGTAGACCTTGCGGACCAGGGCGGCGTTGGCGACGACGCTGTCTGCGGCCCCCAGCACAGCGGTGGAGAAGGCGTTCCAGGCCAGAATGCCGACCAGGACGAAGGCGTGGAAATGGGGGAGGCTGGCCGGGCCCCGGCTCATCACCGTGAAGACGAGGGTGAAGACCGTCATCATCAGCAGGGGGTTCATCCAGGACCAGGCCACGCCCAGGACCGAGTTGCGGTAACGGACCTTCAGATCCCGCAGGGTGAGCAGCCACAGCAGGTCCCGATATCGCCACAACTCAACGAGCCCGCGGAGCATCCCTTCTCACCTGGCCTTTGAGAAGGATAGGGGCTTCCTTCTTCCGCCGCGCCCGACCCTGGAGCGCCTGGTAGAGGGCGAGCAGGCGGCGGCCGGCGGCCTCCCAACTGTAAGCGCTCACCGCCCGCTCCCGCAGCGCCTGGCCCCGGACGTGGGACTCCTCCGGATGGCGGAGGGCATATAGGATCTGATCCGCCAGGCCCTGGGCATCGCCGAGCCGGGCATAATAGCCCGCCTCCCCCAGAAACTCCCGGCTCACCGGCGTGTCGAAGGCCACCACAGGGAGGCCGGTGGCCATGTAGTTGAGCAACTTCCCGCTGCCCTCGGTGGCCGACATCTTGGGGGCCACCGCCACGTCCCCCAGCCGGAGGTAGAGGGGCGCCTGCTCGTACGGAAGCCTCCCGGTGAACGTCACGTGTCCCCCGATCCCCATGGCCTGGGCGCGGGCGGCATAGAGGGGCTCGCCGGGGAACCCCATGATCAGGAAGTGCACCTGGGGATCGGCCGCGACGACCCGCGCCGCTGCCTCCAGCAGGAGGTCGGTGCCCTGATAAGGGGCCAGCAATCCCAGATAGACCACCACGCGGCGCCCCGGGGGGACGCCCAGGCCTTCCCGCAGCCCCTGAAGGAGGGGGGCCTCCTCCGGCGCGGCCGGCCGGAAGGTCTGGGTGTTGACCGCGTCGGGAAAGGGGACCACCCGCTCCGGAGGGGCGCCGAAGGCCTCGACCAGCAACCAGGCGCCGTGGACGGTGCTGGTGAGGATGAGATCCGGCTGCCGGTCGATCCATACCTCCAGCCGGCGCAAGAGAGGATACCAGGGCCCGTCGGGGTTCAGGAACCGATGGTCGATCATCTCCCCCGTGAGGCTCCCCTGGAAGTCAAAAATCAGGGGAACGCCCAAGAGGGCACGGAGGACCGTCCCGATGAGCGCTCCCTCGTGCAGATGGGCGTGGATCAGATGCGGGCGCCAACGGAGGGCGGCGGCCAAGGCCGTCCAGGAAAGGTAGACATCAAAGGCGATCTTGTGGCGGGAGGAACCCACTTCGTAATGGGAGCGCCACGGCAAGGGAGGGGTGCGGATGATCTCGAGGCCGGGGACATCCCGGCCCTTGTAATAGGTGACGATGTGCACCGAAACCCCCAGGCCCTGCAGGGCTCTCGCCTCCTCCAAGATCCGGACGTGGCATCCGTAATCGTTGAAGAACGAGGTCGGCGCGATCATCAACACCCGCATCATCGACGGCCTCAGCGTTTCCGGGCGGGGCGCAGGCGGTGGAGGCCGAACATCGTCTCCAGGAGGCCGGGGCCCTCAGCGGGGGCGGGGGCGCCGGGCAGGCCCTCCCGACGCCGCGCCAGCCATTCCTTCCGCGTCTGCTCCGTGGCCCGGAAGAGCGCTTCTAGGGACGTCAGGCCCTCCGGGTCCGCCAGGGCGCCGCGCAGCGTCTGCAGGGCCTCCAGCAGACGATCCAGCCAATAGGCCAGCGCCTCACGGTTGGCCGACGCAGCCAGCCCTCCGCTGGGAGCGTCCGGGAGGCCGGCCGTCACCTGGGCGAAGCGGGCCCCGACGGCCTGGGGCAGCTCCTGCCGGGCCGGGGCCCTGGCCCAGACGGAAAGGAGGGCCGCGCCGACCAAGGCCGGCAGTTGCTCCAGGGCCGCCATCCATCCGTCATGCTCCACCGGATCCACGAAAAGCGGGCGGGCGCCGAGCCGATGGGCCAGGCCAGCGGCCGCCTCCACCGCCCAGGCCGGCGCCTGGGGCGTAGGGGTCAGGCAATACAGCGCATCCCGGAACAAATGGGGGTCCGGCTCCTCTCGGACGTCGGGGCGGAGGATAGGGTGGCCTCCGATGAAAGCCACGGCGGTCGGCAGGTGGGCCTGAGCCCAGCCCATGACCGGCGCCTTGAGCTCCGCCGTGTCCATCACCAGAGTCCCCTCCTCCAGCGCCGGGGCGATCGCCCGCAGCGTCCCCTCGATCTCCGCCAGGGGCAGGGCGAGGAGGACCAGGTCGGCCCCTTCACAGGCCCCCGGCAGGTTCCAATCCGTGCGGTCCACCGCCTGGTGGCGCAGCGCCTCCCGGGCCCGCTCCGGGTCCGGATCGTGGCCCACCAGGCGGACCTGGGGCAGCGCCCGGCGCAGGGCCAGCCCCAGGGAGACCCCCATCGTCCCCAAACCGACGATCGTGATCTGCATCCGGCGTGCGGGCTCCTTCCGGAGGATCCCCTCCCAGTATAGCACAGGAGCAGGGGGCCGGCGGGCCCCAAAAAACCGGGCGGGTGGGGGATCCCCCACCCGCCCGGGGAATGTCCTCGCCGGGCTTATCGTTGGATGTCGAACTCCTCGATGTTCCACATCTCGGAGTTGGCCGTCGGGTCGACGATGAAGTTCTTCACCTTCGGCGAGGACACAGCGATCTTCAAACGGACGAAAAGCGGCAGCACCGGCAGGTCCTCGCTGAAGATGCGCTGGGCCTCGGCGTGCCACTTCTTCTTCTCCTCGGGATCCAGGGTGCCCAGGGCGCGGTTGCACGCCTCGTCGTAGGCGGGGTTGCTGTAGCCGGTGTTGTTCTGGCCGCCCGGGTTCTTGTCCGAGGGGATCTGGTCGCTCTTGTAGAGCTCGCACGGCGGCTCCACGCCGGTCACCCAGGCGAATTCGGCCAGGTCGAACTTACGCCCGAACACCGGCCCGTCCGGCCAGTCGGCGAAGAACTCCCTGGCCGGCTTGTAGGAGAGCTCGACCTTGATCTGGCAGTTGTCCTGCAGCTGCTTCTGGATGATCTGGGTGACCTGCTCCCGGAGCCGGTTGCCGGCCGTGGTCCCATAGGTCACGATGAACTTCTTGCCGCCCTTCTCCCGGATCTTGTCCGGACCGACCTTCCACCCGGCCTCCTCCAGCAGCGCCCGCCCCTTCTCCGGGTTGAATTCGTAGACCTTCACCGCGTCCTTGGCGTAGAGCGGGTGGATGGACGGCAAGTAGACCGCCGGGGCGTCGCTGCGCCCGAAGAGGACCTTGTCGATGATGGCCTTGCGGTCGATGCAATAGGCGAAGGCCTGACGGACCCGCTTGTCCTGGAACACGTCGTTGCCCGCGGCCATCCGGTAGCCGGGGGCCGGCTGGATGTTGAAGTCCAGGTGCTCGAAGGAGGTGCCCAGGACGAACTGCGGCTTCAGCAGCCCCTCCGCCTCCGCCTGCTTCAGGAACTCCGCCTGGGCGTCGAAGGCCGCATCCTGGGTGCCGATGTCGCAGTCGCCGGCGAGCAACTGGGCGAGCAACTGGTTGGTGTCCTGAACGATGCGGAAGATCACGGTGTCGATCCGCGGCAGGCCCTCCTTGGCGCGCCAGTAGTTGGGGTTCTTCACCACGGTGATGTGATCGCCCGCCACCCACTCCTTCATCATGAAGGCGCCCCAGCCCAAGGGGTTGCGGTTGACCTCGGGGTCCTCGTTCATCTGGGCCGGCGTCAGCTTCCCATACTTGTGCTTGGGCAGGGGGGTCCAGAAGTTGATAAAGTAGGTGGCGTCGATCCAGCCGGGGATCCCCACCCACTGGGTGGTGCGGGCGTCCAAGGCCTTATATTCCGCGGTGCGCTCGATGGTGAACTTGGGCGTTTTGGTCTCGGGGGCCTTGGCCACCTCAAAGGAGAAGACCGAGTCCTCGGCGGTCACCGGCTGCCCATCCGACCACTTGACGCCCTCCTTGATCTTGAAGGTGACCTTCATCACGGGCAGCTTGATGGATCCACCCTCGAAGGTCTTCTCCTCCGTCTTGCCGGTCTTGGGGTCGGTGAGGACCTTGACCTTCACTCCCTTGGTGAGGGTGACCACGTCGCCGGCCGCGTTGGCGATGGGATAAGCCCCTTCCCGGACCTCCACCTCCTCCACGACCGCGTCCCCGTCCTTGAGGCTGGGCAGCTTCTCCAGGATCACCGGCTGGTAGGCGAAGGTGCGGCTGTCGATGGGCCCGTCCATGATCGCCTCAAGGACGTGGGATTTCACCAACATGGCCTCCGAGTAGAGATAGAGGCTGGCCGGCTCCTGAGCCATGCAGACCACCAAGGTCTTCGGGGCCGGCGTCGGGGTGGGCGGCGGGGGCGGTGTGGGCTGGGGAGGTTGGGTGGCCGGGGCGGGGGTCGGCGTGGCCGCCGGCGCGCATGCCGCGGCGAGGAGGGTGAGGGTCAACAGGAAAGCAGCGCTTCCGCCGAGCCGTTTGGGAACCATCGCTTCTCCTCCTTACCTTAGAAATATGTGGGGGGAGGATCTGTGATTTCCTCTGGCGGGGCCAGCGCCCGATCGGGATTGCCGGGCCCATCCCCTCCATCGGCAGCGGCTGATTTTATTATAACGGCTTTGTCTCTCCAGTCAATCCCCTCGCGGGCGCTCCTCCCCTGGACCGGGGGCCGGAGACGAAGGGGCTCTCCCGGACATAGAACCGCCACGGGCGGCAGCGGGCGAGGGCGTCGCCCCGCACTCCGATGCGGGGGCCCACCGCCACCGCCTCGTCGGGGACCGGCTCGCCCTCCTCCAACCAGAGCTGGGCCCCCGGGGCGCACAGATCGTGGCCGTTGAATCGCCGGTCGATGCCCAGGCCCGCGCAGACCCGCCCGGGCCCCCGCAGCCAGTCCCGCATGGGGACGCCCGGCCGTCGCCGGGCGATGCGCTCCAGGCCCTCCTCGGGCTCGAGGGCCCGGATCAGGATGGCCGCCGGGAACCCCTCCCGCTCTGTCACCACGTTCAAGCAGTAGTGCTTGCCGTAGATGAAATACACATAGGCGTGGCCCGCCGGGCCATACATCACCGCATTGCGGGGGGTGCGGCCGACGGCGGCGTGGGAGGCCTGATCGTACTCCCCGATGTAGGCCTCTACCTCCACGATGCAGCCCGAGATCCGGCGCCCCCTCTCCAGCCGGACCAGACGGCGTCCGAGGAGATCGCGGGCCACCTCCAGCGTCGGCCGTTCAAAGAAGGAGCGGGGCAGCCGGCGGGCGGTCTCCGGCCGGACGCCGCCCTCGGCGGCAGCCCACAGGCCCCTGGCCTGTGGGGGGCGCGCCATCGGGGGGCCGCCGTGGCGATCCTCCTCCATTCCCATTCCCCAGCCTCCGGCCTCATCCGGATACGCTCCCTTCTATCGGAACAGGCCCGGGCGGTCAAGGGCCCGGCGTCCGATCCCCGGGAAAGCCCAGCCCTGCCAGCCAGGCCACAGGGTCCCGCTCGCTAAGGAGCGCCTCCTCCAGGATCACCGCGTCGAACCTCAGGGCCGCGGCCTCGGCCACCTCCTGGGCGGTCCGAATGTCCCCGGCGAGGAGCGTCCGGACCCCCTCCGGGAGCGAAGGCCGGAGCCGGCGGGGCAAAGTTGGATCGACGGCGAAGGTCCGCCAATCCCGGCGCTGGACGATCAGGAGACGGAGGCCGGCCACGAGGGCCCTTTCCACCTCGGCCTCGGTCTGCACCTCGGCCAGCACCTCCAGCCGGGATTCGGCAGCGGCCTCCAGGATGGCCTGCAGGGCGGAGGGGCTCAGCATCGCCATGCTGATCCAGATGGCGTCGGCGCCGAAGGCGCGGGCCTCCAGCACCTGGAAGGGGTCGAGAAAGAAATCGTGGCGGATGACCGGGAGGGCCAACCGGCGGCGGAGCAACGCCTGCTTGACGGCGGCCATGTGCTCCAGACGGCCCTGATAATAGCGGGCGTCGGTCATCACGGCCAAGGCGACGACACCCCCAGCGGCCAGGCGGAGGGCCAGGCTCACCGGATCGTAGGCGGGGCGGAGCAGCCCCCGGAAGGGGGCGGCCCGCATCAGGGCCGCCACCGGCCGGGGCCTGGCCGCAGCCTCCCCCAGGCGCGTCCCCAGCGAGACCGGCTCCGGCCAGAGGCGGGCCTGCAGGCGCAGGGCCCCTTCGTCCAGCACACGGCGCCGGCGCGCCAGTTCCTCCCGTTTGTCCTCCAGGATCAACTCCAGAAAACGCCCCCGCCGACGGGCCCGCTCCCAAACTCCCATCGGTTCGGCTCTCCCCACGCCGGCTCACGGCCATTCGGAAAGCATGGGCCAGGGCGCGCACGGGCGTCACCGTTCGGCCCTCGGGAGGACGATCACCGCCCCAAGAGCGCCCGCAACGCGGGCTCCAGTTCCGGGTAACGGAACGAGAAGCCGGCCTCCAGCAGCCGCCGCGGGAGCACGAACTGGCCGGTGAGGAGGGCATCGGCGCCCTCGCCGAAAACGATGCGCAAGGCAAAGGCCGGCACGGGCAGCCAGGCCGGCCGCCCCAGCACCCGCCCCAGGATCCGGGAGAACTCGGCGTTGCGCACCGGGTGGGGCGCCGTCAGGTTGTAGGGCCCGCGGGCGTCTTCGCGCTCCATCAAGAAGCAGACGGCCTCCACCCAGTCGTCCCGATGGATCCACGACCACCCTTGCCGGCCGTCCCCCAGGGGGCCGCCCAGGAACAGGCGGAACGGCAAAAGCAGCCGGGCCAGCGCCCCGCCCTCGGGATGCAACACCAGGCCGGTGCGCAGGATCACCCGGCGGACCCCCATGGCCTCCACCGGCTGGGTGCTGGCCTCCCAGTCCACGGCCAGCCGGGCGAGGAAGTCGTCCCCGGGGGGATCGTCTTCCGTCAGCCGTTCCTCCCCCCGGGGGCCGTAATACCCGACGGCGGAGGCCTGCAGGAGAACCCGGGGCTTGGTCCGCGCCGCCGCCACCGCCTCAACCAGGGCCCGGCCGGCCTGCAGCCGGCTCTCCCGGATCCGCTCCTTGACCGCCCGGGTCCATCGCTGCCCGATGGTCTCCCCGGCCAGGTTGACGACAGCGAAAGCCCCGTCGACCCACTCCCCCCAGCCGGCGGCCGTCCGGCCATCCCAGCGGACGAGGCGGACGCCCGCCGGGGCCCGGGCTGGCTCCGGCCGCCGGGAAAGCACCACCACCTCATCGCCGGCCGCCACCAGCCGCCGGGCCAACGCCCGCCCCAGAAAACCCGTCCCGCCTGCGATCACCACCCGCATCATGCCCTCCCTCGTCGAAGTAGGGGGATGCCTGCGCCCCCTCCGCTACGGCCGCAGCACCAGGATCCCTTCGGCTTCCCGTTCCACCTCCTCTCGGGCCCACAGCATCGGATGATATTCGCCCCGCAGCCACATGGGGATGAAGTCGTCATAGTGGGGATGGTACGGCAGGCCCGACTGGCCAGTGGTGTGGATGAAGCGGCTCTCGGACCAGTGGGCAGTGGAGGCGATGAAGCGGAGCGAGGGGAGGCTGCGCACCGTGAATCCCCGCTGCACGTTGAACCCGATGTTGTTCACCGCCGCGTTGGTCCCCGGCGCCGGATACGGTCCCCGGTTGAAGAGCGCCTCCACCGGCCGGATCCCCGACCGGCCCAGCGTCCCGTGGGTGAAGGTGGCTGTGTGCACCTTCCCCCATGCCCATGTCCGCGGGTCGGGCCCCAGACGGCCTTTCAGTTCGGCCACCGCCTGCAGGAAGGCCCGGCGCACGATGTCCTCCCGCGTCTCCCGCTCCGGCGTGCGCCGGTCGTCCCACCACCCCAGGTCCGGCCGTGCCAACGCCCAGCGGGCCCAGTAGCGGTTGTGGCTGCCGCCGGTCAGCAGCTCCTTTACCACCTCCTCCCCCAATTCGTCGACCCAGGTCTCGTGGAGCAGGTGTTGAAGGAAAGCCTCGAAGATGGTCGGCGCCGGGCGCTCAGGGGTCGCCCGGAAATCCCATCCCCGCAACAGCGCCTGGGCTTCCCGGGCCGTGGGGTCCTCCAGGGGGACCGCCAGGAGGTAGGGCACGATGGCCTGGGCCGCGAGGGAGAACGTATCGTTCTGGATGGCGGCCATGTCCTCGACGGAGAGGCGCTCCTTCGCTCGCAGCAGGTCCGTGATCCGCTGGGCCCGATCCCCGTAGTCCCATACGGCGGCGAGGAAATGCGGATACCGCGCGTCCACCACCGCGTTGTTCGCCGTGACGATAAACCCCTCCGGCGGGTCCAGGCGCCACGGCATCTCCTCATACGGGACATATCCGATCCATTCGTATTCGCCGGTCCAGCCGGGGACCGGGAGCAACCCGTTCCCCTTCGCCCGGATGGGGACACGTCCGGTGGCCTGATAGCCGATGTGCCCGTCTACGTCCGCGTAGACGAAGTTCTGCCCGGGCACATCCCAATCCCGCAGCGCCTCCCGGAACTCCTCCCAGTTCCGGGCCCGGTTCAGGCGCAACAGCGCCCGCACGATGACCGAGGGCTCCAGGGCCGTCCACCGGAAAGCGTAGAGGATCTGGGTTCGGGTCAGGGCCTCCACCACATCGTTGATCACAGGCCCGTGTCGGGTGATCCGGACCGACAACACCACCGGCTCCGTCTGGCCGGCCACGCGGATGACCTCGGTGACCACCCGGACCGGTTCCCATTTCCCCTGGAACTCGACCTCGAGGGGGTTCTGGGGATTGACCCGCTCCAGGTAGAGATCCTGCACGTCCGGCCCCAGGTTGGTCACCCCCCAGGCGATGCGGTCGTTGTGGCCGATGACCACGCCGGGGACGCCGGGGAAGGAGGCCCCGGCGACGTTCAGCGGGCATTCCGGCGTGACCGGCTGGCAGTGCAGAGCCACCTCATACCAGATGCTGGGCATCTGGATGCTCAGGTGGGGATCGTTGGCCAACAGGGGCTTGCCGGTGACGGATTTGGATCCCGCCACCACCCAGTTGTTGGACCCCACATCCCGGGCCTCGCCGAGGGTCAACGCGCGGAGCGAGCGCCCCAGATCCAGGAGGGCCGCCATCGTCTCCTCCAGCACCCTGGCGGTTGGGGAGGGGACGATGACAGGCCGTTCGGCCGGATAGGGGAGGACGATCTCCTTCAGGCGTTCGGCCCCGATCTTCTCCACGATGCGGGCGTTAAGGAGCTCATCGTCCCAGTTGCCGCCCAGATCCCAAGCCATCACCTTGGCCCAGGCTACGGTATGCAGCGGCTGCCACGGCTCGATCTCCCAGCGGCGTCCGAACAGGCGGAACAGAGTGAACTCCAGGGGGAGGCGACCCCCGTTCTGCGCCAGATAGGCGTTCACCCCGGCGGCGTAGGCCTCCAGGATCTCCCGCTCCTCCGGCCCCAAGCGCTCCAAGTCCTGCTGGGCCGCCCGGTTCCAGCCCAGGGTGCGGATGAACCGATCCTGGTTCAGGGTGGTTCGGCCCAGCATCTCGGACAGCCGTCCGGTGCCGATGTGGCGCCAGAACTCCATCTGCCCAAAACGATCCTGGGCGTGGACGAAGCCCTGGGCCATGAAAAGGTCGTGGAGGTTAGAGGCGTAGATATGAGGAACCCCCCAGCGATCCCGGATGACCGTGACCGGCGCCCGGAGGCCGGGAAGGCGCAGCTCCCCCCGAATAGGGGGGAAAGGTTGGCGGATGGCGCGGTAAAGCCAGAGACCGCCGCCGGCGAGAATCAGGGCCAGAAGGAGAACCAGAGCCAGCCCGATGCGGAGCGCCCAGCGTGCGCGCATGATCCCCTCCCCGCCTGTGGAATACACCGTTGGGGCCAGCTCCTTTACTCTACCGACGGCCCTCGCCGCCGGCAAGGCGATGGGGATTTGACATCCCTTCCACGCCCCCGCTATGATGCAGAGGGATCCTGTGGGCGCTTCGATCCGCTGCCGGGCATCTTCCAGGCCTCCACGCGAGAACATATCCCTATTGGCGGGGAGACGTGGGATCCGGAGCAATCCGCTGGAGCCGGAAGCGAGAGGATGATGGAGCGGATCCGTAATTTCTGCATCATCGCCCATGTCGACCACGGCAAGACCACGCTGGCGGACCGGCTCCTGGAGCGCACGGGCACCGTGCACCTCCGCGACGGCGCGGAACTGGTGCTGGACGCCATGGACCTGGAGCGGGAGCGGGGGGTGACCATCAAGGCCTCGGCCGTGCGGATGTTCTACACCGCCCGCGACGGCCAAACCTACGAACTGAACCTGATCGACACCCCCGGCCACGTGGATTTTTCCTACGAGGTGGGGCGGGCCCTGGCCGCCTGCGAGGGGGCGATCTTGCTGGTGGACGCCACCCAGGGGATCGAGGCCCAGACCCTGGCCAACCTGTATCTGGCCTTGGAGCACGATCTGGTCATCATCCCGGTGATCAACAAGATCGACCTCCCCGCGGCCCGCCCCGATGAGGTGGCCAAAGAGATCGCGGAGGTGATCGGCGTTCCCGAGTCGGAGATCCTGCGCATCTCGGCCAAACTGGGGATCGGCGTGGAGGAAGTTCTGGAGGCCGTGGTCCGCCGGGTGCCCCCGCCAAAAGGCGATCCCCAGGCCCCCCTTCAGGCGCTGATCTTCGACAGCCACTACGACCCCTACAAGGGGGTGATCGCCTACGTGCGGGTGGTCAACGGGGCCCTGACCATGGGCCAGCGGATCATGGTGATGTCCACCGGGGTGGTCAGCGAGCCGGTGGAGATCGGCGTCTTCACCCCTGATCTCACCCCCACGGGCCGCCTGGAGGCGGGGGAGGTCGGATATGTGGCCACCGGCCTCAAGTCGGTTCGGGAATGCCGGGTGGGCGACACGCTGACGGCTGCCGACCGGCCGGCGGCGGCACCCCTGCCGGGCTTCCGCGCGCCCAAGCCCATGGTCTTCGCCAGCTTCTACCCTGCCGAGGGGGAGGATTACGGGCTGCTGCGGGAGGCCCTGGAGAAACTGCAACTGAACGACGCCGCCCTGGTTTTCCAGCCGGAGACCTCCCAAGCCCTGGGGTTCGGCTTCCGGTGCGGCTTCCTGGGGATGTTCCATATGGAGATCGTCCAGGAGCGCCTGGAGCGGGAATACGGCCTGGACATCGTGGCCACCGCTCCCAGCGTCGAATACGAGGTCGTGCTGCGCAACGGCGAGGTGAAGACCATCACCCGGCCCTCCGATCTCCCCGATCCCTCCTGGATCGAGGAGATCCGGGAGCCCTGGATGAAGGTGACCATCATCACCCCTGCGGAGTTCATCGGCCCGGTGATGGACCTGATCACCTCCCGGCGGGGGGTCTATCAGAACATGACCTTCCTGGACCCTCGGCGGGTGATGCTCGAGGCGGAGGTCCCCCTGGCCGAGCTGATCATCGACTTCTATGATCAATTGAAGAGCCGGACGCGGGGCTACGCCTCTATGGATTACACCTTCATCGGCTACCGGGCCGGCGACCTTGTGCGGCTGGACATCCTGGTTCACGGCCAACCGGTGGACGCCTTGGCCCTGATCGTGCACCGGGATCAGGCCTACCACCGCGGACACGCGCTGGTGGAGAAACTGAAGGAAGTGATCCCCCGCCAGCTCTTCGACGTGGCCATCCAGGCGGCGGTGGGGGGGCGAGTGATCGCACGGGCCACGATCAAGGCCATGCGCAAGGATGTGCTCGCCAAATGCTACGGCGGGGACGTCACCCGCAAGCGCAAACTGCTCGAGAAGCAGAAAGAAGGGAAGAAACGGCTCAAGATGATCGGCCGCGTGGAGGTCCCCCAGGAGGCCTTCCTCGCCGTCCTGAAACTGGGCCGGGAAACGTAAGCGGTTGGCCTGCGGACCACAAGGGGCTATCATGATCATGGAACCATCCTCGAGGGATTGATCCGATGTCCTTCACGGTCGAGGATTTTGAGGATCTGATCCGCCTATTGGAGCAGCGGGAGGACTGGCGGCGGCGGCTGCAAGGGCTGCTGGTGGACCGGCTCCTGGGGCTGCCCGAGGAGCTCCAGGCGTTCCGCCAGGAGGTGGAGCGCCGCTTCGGGCAACTGGAGGCTCTGTTCGAGGGGCTGGCCCGGGCCCAGGCACGCCTCACGGACCAGTTGCAGGGGCTGGTCGCCGTGGTCACCCGCCTGGCCGAGGCCCAGGTCCAGTTCGAACAGCGCCTCTCCCGCCTCGAGGAAGCCCAGATCCGCACCCAGGAGACTCTTCAGCGCCTCATCGAAGCCCAGG
>NZ_PSLG01000094.1:0-5483 GCF_040289485.1 Thermoflexus sp. | reverse complement strand
GTATACTTTGCCCTCCGCTAGAAAAGCCATACCCCGTCGCAGCAACGAGGGGACGGTCTCGCAGGGCCGCCGCACGGGCCTCCGGGTCGCCCGCCGCCCGGCGCGCTGTAGAAGTCCTTCCGCTTGCCCCCCGAAGGGGGGTTGGCAACTACTGGCGAGTTTGTTATCAGCTATTACAGCCATGAAGCTTTCCGATTGGGCGCGTCAATAGGGGGTCCGCTACCTCACCGCCTGGCGGTCACTCTGGAGGTGCCTGGCGAGCCGGCCGAATTTTGTCCAGCGAAAACGAACGAAATGGGGCCCCCGGCCGGCCCGGGGCGGCCCGCGTGGCTCTCTCGGGAACGTGACCCAGATGGCGGTGCCTACAATCATGGGGGCGGAACCGGCCGGCGAAACCCAAGCTGGCCGGAACGGGGAACCCTATGGCGTTACGGGCTGGCCGTCCGAAGCAGCCCTACCGGGAGTTCCCCGGGAAAGGACGCCTGTGGAGGTCCCTCGGGCGGCGGAACGGCCCTGGCCGGTCTACGCGCCTCGGGTCGAGGAAGCCGGAAGGGGTCGGTCATTTGTTTCGCCTCGCAAGGTGAAACAGATGACGATGCGCCACGGAACGGTGCCCTCACGGCGATCCCATCCCCGCCGGGCGGATGCGCGGCCACAGATGGATGAGGAAGGCCGCGACGCCGGCCGCTTCCAGGGCGGCGCCGAGAAAGGGGAGCCCGGCAGCAGCTGGGAGCGGGATCCACACGCTGGCGCCGGCCAGGACCACGCCGGCGTTGAGCAGGCCGAAGGCTGCCCAGGCCAGCCCGCTCCGCCCCCGCGGGTCCCCAGGCCGTTCCAGAGCGAAGCGGGGGAAGATCCAGAAGGCCACCCCGAAGGTGAACTGCACCGTCCAGCCGATCAGCATGGCGTGGATGTGCCAAGGCAGCAGGGCCATCGCCCGGGGATGGAGGGGCCAGGCCTTGTGAAGCAGCATCAGGCCGCCGAACAGGAAGCCGTAGGCCAGGTGCAGGAAGGCGGCGCGGACCATCCATCGGCTCAGGCGCGGCATCGGCCCCTCCTCAGCGCCCTTTCACCCGGGGCCACATGTGGAGGACGAAGATCCAGCCGGCCGCGACCAGCATCACCGCGCTGAGGGCCAGCCCCCACCGGGCGAGGGGGATCGGGTCCACGGCGACCCATGGCTCGAACAGGGCGCGCAGCAGAAGGCCGCCGTTCAGCAGGAAGAAGACCGCCCACATCCACCGCGCGTCGCCCCGCGGCCGCGCCTTCGAGAGGGGCGGGAACATCCACCAGGCCACCCCGAAGATGAACTGTGCCACCCCGCCCACCATCAGCAGGTGGAAGTAGACGGGCGTCGCCGCCGCCACGGCAGGCGGGAGGGAAAGCCAACGGCCGAGCCCCAGCCCCATCCCCAGGGCCAGGGCGGCGGCCCAGTGGATCAGCGCGGCGCGGACCATCCACCGGGTGGGCCGTGGCATCTCTCGGTTCGCCGCATTCTAGGGGTGGGCCACCGGCCGGATCAGGTCGGGCTCATCGATGTGGGGGGCGTTGACCCGCGGGGAGACCGGATAGGCGATCATGCGGTCGGCCGGGTAGGGGCGCAGGACCTCGCGCCAGGCCCGGGGGCCGGCCGTGTCGTCCAGCCACACCTCCTCGTGCTCCGGGAGGAGGATGGCCGGCATGCGGTCGTGGATGGGGGCCACCCGCTCGTTGGGGGCCGTGGTGATGATGGTGAAGGACGCGATCACCTGCCCGTCGGGGCCCTCCCAGCGGTCCCACAGCCCGGCGAAGGCAAAGGGCTCCCGCCCCTCCAGCCCGATCCAGTACGGGAGGCGTCCGTAGGGGGTCCGCTGCCACTCATAGAAGCCGTCGGCCAGCACCAGGCAGCGGCGCCGGCGGAAGGCCTCCCGGAAACTGGGGCGCTGGGCGAGGGTCTCCGCCCGGGCGTTGATCAGCCGCTGGCCGATGGCCGGGTCTTCCGCCCAGTGGGGGATCAGCCCCCAGCGCAGCAGGCGGATCCGCCGCGGGCCCTCGTTGAGCAGCACGGGCAACTGCTGGGTGGGGGCGGCGTTGTAGCGGGGCCGCCATGGGCCCTCCAGCCCCTCGGCCCGAAACCGCGCCGCCAGCCGCTCCGGGTCCGTGAAGATCGTGTAACGGCCACACATGGAGTCCCCCTTTCCCACCGTCCCCGGATATTTTACCGCCGCGGCCGGGCGCCGGCTCATTCCCCGTAGGCCAGCCGCTCGATCAAGAAGGGCGGGAAGCCCAGGCGGCGCATCCGCTCCTGGGTCTCCCGGACCGGATAGGGGACCCGCCGGAAGGTCCAGGTCATCGTCTCCAGGTCCAGGATGGCGTAAGCCGCCCGCGGGTCGCCGTCCCGGGGCTGGCCGACGCTGCCTGGGTTCAGCAGCCAGCGGCCCTCCTGGAGGGAGAGGGGCTCGTTATAGACCGGCTCGACGATGAGGAGACGGGCCTCCTCGGGGCGGGGGATATGGTAAGCGATGGCCACGTGGGTGTGGCCGAAGAGGCCGACCCGGGCGGACATGGCGGCGAAGTTCTCCCAGGCCGTGTAGGGGTCTAGGATGTATTCCCAGATGGGCGCCCGGGGGCTGCCGTGGACCAGGGTGAAGCCCTCCGCCTCGGCCTGGGGGGGCAGGCGTTCCAAGTAGGCCCACAGGGAGGCGGGGAGCTGATTTCGGGTCCACTCCAGCACCCAGCGGGCAGTGGCGTTGAAGGTTCGCAGGGGGATGCGGCCCAGGACCCCCCAGTCGTGGTTGCCGGCCAGGGCGACGGCGGCCAGGGCCTGGATCCGATCGATGCAGGTGACAGGATCCGGCCCGTAGCCCACCAGGTCCCCGAGGAACCACAGGGCGTCCCAGGTCCCGGCATCGGCGAGCACCGCCTCCAGCGCCGGCAGGTTGGCGTGGATGTCCGAGAGCACCAGGACACGCATCGCCCGCTGCCTCAATGTCCCTGGGGTTTACGGAGTCGTCGGCGTTGGCGAGACGGCGGGCGTCAGCGTGGCGGTAGCCGTGATGGTGGGCGTGAGGGTCGGCGTGGGGGTGGCCGTAGCGGTGGGCGTGAGGGTCGGCGTCGCCGTGGGGGTGTTGGTGGGCGTGGGGGTCGCGGTGGCTGTGGCGGTGGGCGTGAGCGTCGGCGTACGGGTGGCCGTGGGGGTGAAAGTGGGCGGGACCCACTGGGTGGGCGTAGGGAGCCGGGTCTCGGTGGGCCCGAAGGGCACCGTAAAGGTGGGCAGGAGCACCGGGGTGAGCCCCAGGGGGGTGAGGGTCGGGAAGGGCGTGGGGGATGCCGGGATCCCTCCCGCCGGCCGGGCCGCGGCCAGCAACACCCCGCCCAACACGTAGCAGGGGAGGGTGGCCAGGATCAGGCTGATAAAGACCACATAAAGGGTCCGCCGGCGCGGCGGCATCTGGTCCAGCCAGTTCATGGGCGGGCGCTCCACGTTCAGGGTCCGGCGGGGCGGATCGCCCTGGCCCCGCCTTCGGCGGCTAGATTAGGCCCGGCCCCGGTCCATGTCAATCGAGCGAAAGGGGTGGGCCCATCCCATGGGGAGCAACCGCATGGCCTCCTTACCAGATGGGTGAGGGCGGTTGCCGAAATCCGTATCGCGTGTTTCAATGAGCGCGCCGCCCCCTCGGGGCGGCCCTCGGGATCGCTGGAGAGGAGGTCGTTGCGGATGGACGAACTGGAGGCGTTGCATCGGGAAGTGCAGGCCTGCACCCGTTGCCCGCTGGCCCGGGGGCGCACCATGGCGGTCCCCGGCGAGGGGCCGCGGACCGCCCGGGTGATGTTCGTCGGCGAGGCTCCGGGCTTCCACGAGGACCGGCAGGGCCGTCCCTTCGTGGGGGCGGCCGGGAGCTTCCTCAACGAACTGTTGGCCTCCATCGGCCTGAAGCGGGAGGAGGTCTACATCACCAACATCATCAAGTGCCGGCCCCCCGGGAACCGGGACCCTTACATGGACGAGATCGAGGCGTGCAGCCCGTATCTCGACCGACAGGTGGCCCTGATCAACCCCCAGGTGATCGTCACCCTGGGCCGATATTCCCTGGCCCACTGGCTTCCCAACGCGAAGATCTCCCAGGTCCACGGCAAGCCCATCCGGGTGGGGGACCGGGTGATCTTCCCCATGTATCACCCAGCGGCGGCGCTGCACCAGCTGGCCCTCAAGCGGACGGTGGAGGAGGATTTTCAGAAACTGGGGGCCTTCCTGGCTGGGCTGCTACGGACCTCGGAGGAACGGCCGCCGGAGGAGCCCAAGCAGTTGAGCCTGTTCTGAGGGCAGGAGGCGGGCGATGGGTCTGGGTGGGGAAGGGCCTTGGACCATATCCCCGGCGTCCGGCCCATCGGAGGGGTGGTCGGGCCGGTGGCCATCGTGCGCATGGCGGTGGAGGATGCCTACAACGCCCGGGAGTGGCGGGAGGGGGAGGGGCTGGACGAGGTCGCCTGCCGGGTGGATCGCATCACCCGCCGGACCTGCCGGGCGGTGGCCGAGTTCGCCTTCTGGTATGCCCGTCGCATCGGGGCCAAAGTGTTCGGCGGTCCGAAATATACCGTCAGCCGCATCTACGAGGGCATGTTCAAGGAGGAAGTGGACGCCGCCGCCCGGCGCTATCCCGACGTCCGTTACGAGCCCCAGTTGATCGATGCCACGCTGGCCCTCCT
Organism: Thermoflexus sp.; assembly: GCF_040289485.1. GTDB lineage: Bacteria > Chloroflexota > Anaerolineae > Thermoflexales > Thermoflexaceae > Thermoflexus. The sequence continues at coordinate 797 of NZ_PSLG01000094.1, read as the reverse complement.
GTTCGCCCGGGCCGCCGAGCCGTTGGTGATCCCCTGCCTCAACCGCGATGGGGACCTTTTGAGCGACCTCGTCCTGCAGCTGTTCGGCTCCATCGCGGGCAGCGAGTCGCTGCTGCTCGCCTTCGATGAGGACCTGCGGGTGAAGACGGTGATGGCGGAGGCGCCCCACGGCACCGCGCCGACCCTCTACCGCAAGAACATAGCCAACCCGATGGCCATGATCCTGGCGGGCGCCGCCCTGCTCTCCTTCATCGAAGCGGAGGCCGCCCAGCGGGCGAGCCGCGCCATCTACGAAGCGGTCTTCGAGAGCGTCTACGACGGGATCGCCACTGCCGACCTGGGCGGCCAGGCCACCACCACCGAGTTCACCGATGAGGTGATCCGTCGTATCGCCCGCAAACTGGAGGTCTGGGAAACCCTCCGCCTGGTGGGAGGGGGGCGTCCCTCGCTCCCCGGCCCTCAGTAGTCGGTCCCGGAGGCCGGTTGCGGCTGGACCACAATGCGTCCCCGCATCCGGGTGTGGATGCTGCAGAAGTATTCATACGTCCCCGGCTGGCGGAACGTGAAGCGGAAGGACTCCCCGGGCCCCAGGCGCCCGGAGTCGAAGGCCCCGCTGGGATACCCCGGGGTGCCGGCGGTGACCGTATGGGGAACCCCCTCCTCGCCGTTGATCCATTCCACCGTGGTCCCCACCGTCACCACCAGTTCCGCCGGGTGGAAGGCGAAGTTCCGCAGGACCACCTGGGGCTTCCCTGCGGCGGGCGCCGGGGCGGTCGGCGTGGGGGCGGGCGGGGCTG
>NZ_PSLG01000014.1:15897-44333 GCF_040289485.1 Thermoflexus sp. | reverse complement strand
CTCTGGCTCCTGGTCGGCCCGGGCCCCCTGGTCCCCCGACCGGCGCCCACGCCCCCCCCCACGCCCGCGGCGCCGGCCCGTCCCTCGCCGACCCCCTCCCCCCTGTGGCCACCCACACCATCTCCGCCCCCGTTGCGGCTCCCTGGGTCCACGCCTTCCCCGTCCCCCTCCCCTTCCCCGGCTCCCTCCCCCTCTCCGACCCCGGCCCGGGCGGGGTGCCCGGATCCGAACGCCCAACTGGAAGCCCCCCTGCCGGGGGCGGTGATCACCTCGACGGTGACCGTGCTCGGCACGGCCACCCACCCGGCCTTCCAGTTTTATAAGGTGGAAATCAACGGGCCCTACACCGGAGACCAGTGGGGCACCCTGGGGGAGGTGGTGCGGGAGCCGGTGCGCCATGGCCCTCTGTGGACCTTCGACCCGCGCCCGTTCATGGCGCAGCCCGGCCGCTACCGGCTGCGGGTGGTGGTGGTGGACACGGCGGCTCGGGAGGCCGCCTCCTGCGAGGTGACGGTGGTGATCCCACCATAGGTGGAAAAAAGGGGCCCGCCCAAAAGGCGGGCCCCCAAGCGGGCCGGGTGGCTTCACTTCTGGGCGTTCAGGAAGGCCCCGAAGAAGGCGTTGAAATACTCAAAGGTCCCGGTGCGGCCCTTGTGGTTGGGGTCCTTAGCGTCCCACTGGGCCTTGAAGGTAGCCACCACGTCGTTGGCATCCAGCTCGGCGCCGTTGTGGAACTTCACCCCCTTGCGGAGGTAGAAGGTCCACACGGTGAGGTCGGGGCTGGCCTCGTAGCGCTCCGCCAGGGCGGGGACCACCTCCACGCCGCCCACCTTGTAGTCCAGAAGCGGCTCGTAGATCTGGACGCAGGCCCGGAAGGTCTCGCCGTCGGTCTCATCGGCGCACCACAGGGCGATGGGCTCTGCGTTCTGCATCCAGACCAACTCATCCTTCCCGGGATTCATCACCGAGAAGCGCTCGTTGTTGAGGGGGCTGGCGTGGGCGCCCTGGACCGTGGCCTTGAAGGCGGCGGCGGAGACGCCGTGGGCCAGCGGGACCATGGGGACGTGCCGCTTGATCAGCTCGTTGACCTTATCATAGTGCTTCTGGCGCTCGACGGGGTCGCTCAGGCGGGCCGCCGCCCGGATCTCCTCCACCAGGTCGGGGAAGAGGTTCCCGAACTGTTTGTTGGCCTCGTTGGCGAAGTGGTAGTCATAGAAGTTGGTGGCGTCGGGGTAATCGGCTAGCCAGCCCAGCAGATACATCGCCTCGTTGCCCTTCGCCACCGAGTCCAGGAAGGCCCCGGACTCCATCACGTTGATCTTGACCCGGATGCCGACCTCGGCCAATTGGGCCTGGATGTCCTGGGCCACCTTGCCCGGGAGCGGGAGATAGCCGCGCACCACGTCCCGGTAGGAGAGGGTGATGTCGAAGCCGTTCGGGTAGCCGGCCTCGGCCAGGAGCTTCTTGGCCTGCGCCGGGTTATAGTCATACCACTTCAAGCCCTCGGTGTAGCCCGGCTTGAGGGCGGGCGGGACGAACTGCTCGGCCACCATCGAGCCGGCGGGGTAGAAGTTCTTCACCAGCCGCTCGCGGTCGATGGCCATGGCGATGGCCTGGCGGACTTTTTCGTTGTCCAGCGGCGGCTTGGTGTTGTTCAGGCCCAGATAGGCGATGTTCAGCGGCGGGCGGATGTAGAGCCGGAGGTTGGGATCCTTCTGGATGGCGGCGAAGTCCTCCGGGTTGGGGTTGTCGATGCCGTCCACGGTGCCGGCCTGCAGTTCCAACAGGCGCGCCGCGGCCTCCTTGGACCAACGGAAGATCAGGGTCTTGGCCTTGGCCTTCTCGCCCCAGTAATTGGGGTTGGCCTCGAAGATGATCCGGTCGCCCCGGATCCACTCCTTGACCTTGTAGGGCCCGGTCCCGTTGGGCTTCTCGCTCATCTTCACGGTGTCGCCGCCCATCGCGTCCAGGTAGTCCTTGTCCTGGATGGCGAAGGCGGCGAAGGCCACCTTGGAGGGGAAGGCGGGATCCGGGTGGCAGAGGGTGAAGCGGACTGTGTATTGGTCGACGGCCTCGATGGCCTTGAACTCCCCACCGTAGTTACAATCGGGCGCCTCCACCTTCATCGGCCGGAAGGCCGGCGTGGGGGTGGCGGGAGGCGGCGTGGGGCTTGGGGGCGGAACGGTGGCCGTCGGGGTGGGCGTGGCCCCGGGCGCGCAGGCGGCCAGCGCCAGGGCGAGCAGGAGCATGAAGCGGATCGGAACCCAACCTTTATACGCCATGGCTTCTCCTCCTTTCGGCTTCCGGTTCCATCGGAGGTCCACGGGCGGCCTCAGTATACGCGCGCCCCGCCTTCCGGTCAACCCGGCCTCCGCGGCGTTTCAGGGCCCGGGGGCCGGGCCGTGCAGGGCGGCCAGGAGGTCCTCGATCAGGTTCTCGTCGGTGAAGGTCCCTTTCTCCATGATGGCCGAAGCCTGCCGGCGCAGACGCTCCTGCTCCTCCGGGCTGAGGCTCCGGGCGGTGATCACCAGGACCGGGATGCGGCGCAGGCCCTCGTCGGCCTTCAGGGCCTCCAACACGGCGAAGCCGTCCATGCCGGGCATCATCAGGTCCAGGAAGATCACGTCGGGGGGCTGACGCCGGATCCGCTCCAGGGCCTCGTCGCCCCGGTAGGCTTCCTCGATGTAGAAAGCCCCCCGCGCCTGGAGGATGCGCCGGATCAGTCGCACCGCGTCCGGGTCGTCGTCCACGATCAGCACCCGCCGGCTGCGGGGATCCAGTTGGTCCAGGGCAGCCATGAACCCCTCGGAGGGAGCGGTGGGGGCCTCCAGGGCGTGGAACCACGCCTCCCCCAGGGCGAACTTCTCCACGGGGAAGGTGTGGCCCGAGGCGTTGATGACCACGGTCTCCTCAGGCCGGATGCGCCCGGCGGCGATCCATTTGAAAGCGCCGGCGAAGGCGGCGGCGGCGGCCGGCTCCATGGAGAGCCCCTCCATCTTGGCGAGCAGGTGCATGGCCCGGTAGGCCTCCTCGTCGCTCACCGTCTCCATCGCCCCACCGGTCTCCAGGACGATCCGGCGCAACACCGGGTAGGCGGGCCCTGGATCCCCGGTGGCCAGGGTGGCGATGCGGGTGCGCGGGCTGGTCACCACCTGGGCCCGCTCCAGGCCCTGTCGGAAGGAGGCCACGATGGGAGCGCAACCCTCGGCTTGCACGATGCCGATGCGAGGGATGCGGTTGACCAGGCCCATGGCCTTCAGTTCCTGGAAGCCCTTGTAGACCCCGATGGGGCCCATCCCCCCGCTGACCGCCTGGATATACCAGTCGGGGGCCCGCCAGCCCAGCTGCTCGGCGATCTCAAAGGCCAGGGTCTTCATGCTCTCCCGGGCCGCTAGACTCCGGATCCCCCGATCCAGGAACAGGCCCCGACGCTCGGCGAACTGGGCGGCCACCTGCTTGGTCTGGTCATACGTGCCGGTGACCTTGGTGACCTCCGCCCCGTAAAGGGCCACCTCCCGCATCTTATCGGCCGGGGCCGAACTGACCAGGAAGGCCCACAACTGGATCCCGGCCCGGGCGCAATAGGCGGCGTAGGAGATGGCCACGTTGCCCGTGGAGGCCACCACCATCTCCCGCAACCCGGCCTCCCGGGCCACGGAGATGGCCAGGGAGGCTTGGCGGTCTTTGAAGGAGCCGGTGGGGTTCTGGCGCTCGTCTTTGATATACAGGCGGGGGCGCCCCAGCATCAGCCCCAGGTTCTCCGCCCGCAGCAGGGGGGTCCCCCCCTCGTCCATGGTGACGATAGAGATGTCCTCCCGCACCGGGAGGAGCTCCCGATACCGCCACATGGTGAACGGGCGCGCCCCGAGCCCTCGATCCCACTGCCGCCGGACCGCGGGGAGGTCGTAGGCCACGTCCAACCAATCCCCGCCACAACGGGGGCAACGGACCTCGAAGCGGAGGTAAGGCCAACGGTGGCCGCAGGCGGGGCAGCACAGCCACATCCCCTTCAGCCTCCCGGCTCCAGGCCCAGCGCCCGACGGATGTGCAGGTCGAAGGGCGGGTAGAGGATGCCCTTCTCCGTGACGATCCCGGTGATGTAGCGGGCCGGGGTCACATCGAAGGCGGGGTTGGCCGCCCGCGCACCCCGGGGAGCGATGGGGACGCCTTCGATCTCCAGGACCTCCCGCTCGTCCCGCTCCTCGATGGGGATGGCATCGCCGTTGGGAGTGTGGGGATCGATGGTAGAGGTGGGGGCGACCACGTAGAAGGGAACGCCGTGCTCCCGGGCCAGGACGGCCAGGGTGTAGGTGCCGACCTTGTTGGCCACATCGCCGTTGGCGGCGATGCGGTCGGCCCCCACCAGGACCAACTGGACCTTCCCCTTGCGCATGAAATAGCCCGCGGCGCCGTCGGCGATGACCGTGAAGGGGATGCCCAGTTGGAGCAGTTCCCACGCGGTCAGGCGGGCGCCCTGCAGCCGCGGCCGCGTTTCGTCCACCAGGACGTGGATCCGCTTGCCCTGCTCATGGGCGGTGCGGATCACCCCCAGGGCGGTGCCGTAATCCACGGTGGCCAGGGCGCCGGTGTTGCAGTGATGCAAGATGGTATCCCCGTCCCGGATAAGGGCGGCGCCGAACTGCCCCATGCGGCGGTTGGTCTCCACGTCCTCCTCAGCGATGCGGATCGCCTCCGCCACCAGGGCCTCTCGGAGGGCGTGAGGATCCTCCAGGGCTTCATCGACGGCCCGGCGCAGCATGCGGTCCACCGCCCAGAAGAGGTTGACCGCGGTGGGTCGGGCGCCCTTCAGGAGGCGGGCCGCCGCCTCCAGGTCCTGCCGCAATTGCTCGTGGTCGGCCGCCGGGCTGCGCAGGGCCGCCAGGGCCATCCCAAAGGCCGCAGCGGCCCCAATGGCCGGAGCCCCCCGAACGGCCATGGTCCGGATGGCCTCGGCGACCTCCTCCGGCGTGTGGCATTCCAGGAAGACCAGTTCGTGCGGGAGGCGCCGCTGATCGATCAGGCGGAGCGCCCCGTCCCGCCACTCGACGCTGCGCATCGTCGGATCCGGCCTCCTTACGTTCAGATGGTCGACCAGGAAATTATACCGGGACCCGGGGGCTCCCTCACCCGCCCCCCAGGCGCTCCCGGACGAAGGCGATCTCCTCCTCCCAGGTATACAGTCGACCGTCCAGCCGGGCCGCCCGCAGCTCCCGCAGCAGCCGGCCCACCAGCGGCCCGGGGGGAACCCCCAGCGCCAGGAGGTCCTCGCCCCGCAAGATCGGCCGGACCTCCCGCCACTCTTGGGCATAGCGGTGGAGGTGATCTCGGGCGCGCCCCGGCGGCGCGGCCAGCCAGACCACAAAGAGGGCTACCAGGGGGTAAACCTCCAGCGCGGCGGCGACCGCGCTGGGCGGGAGGGGCTCCGCCCAGCGACCCAGTTCCCCCTGGAGGGCATGCACGGCCCGCAGGACCTCGGCCTCGCGGGCTGGGAACCGCAGGCGCTGGATCCATCGCTCCAGCGCTTCCCGTTCCAGGCGATAGGCCATCAGCCCCCAGCCGGCCAGCACCGTCCAGCGCTCGACAGGGATCTCCCCCCTCACCCGCCAGGTCCCCTCCTGCAAGGCGGCCCGCAGCGCCCGGAAGCGGTCGGCCAGCCACTCGTCGGCGCGGAGGCCGGGCACCACGAAGGGGAGCGCCCCCCATTCCTCCAGGCGGGCCAGGATCCGCTCCGGCTCCGCCTCGGCCAGGATCAGCTCCATCTCGTGGCGGATCCGCTCCCCGCTGACCCGGGCCAGCAGATCCACCGCGTGGGCGATGCGCTCCTCCGTGCGGGGCTCCACCCGGAACCCCAGGCGGACCTCCAGGCGCGCGGCCCGCAGGATGCGGGTGGGGTCCTCCACGAAACTCAGCGAATGGAGGATCCGGATCCAGCCCCGCTGCAGATCCTGCAGGCCGCCATAGAAATCCAGGAGCTCCCCGAAGCGATCGGGGTTGAGGCAGACGGCCAGGGTGTTGATGGTGAAATCCCGCCGGTAGAGGTCCTGCTTGATGGAACTGGGCTCGACCTGGGGCAGCGCCGTGGGGTGGGCGTAGAACTCGCGGCGGGCGGTGACGAAATCGATGGCCCGCAGCGGCGGCTGGGCCGTCGGGCCAACGGGCCCGACGGGGGTCTGGATGATCACCCCCTCCAGCAGCCACTTGGCCGTCCCGAACCGGCGATGGGCCACCACCCGCCCCCCATGCCGCGCCTGCAGCGCGTCGGCCAGGGCGATGGCGTCCCCCTCCACCACGATGTCCACGTCGACGATGGGATGGCCGAGGATGAGATCGCGGACCAGCCCGCCGACGAAGTAGGCGTTGAACCCCATCCCCTGGGCGGTCGCCCCGATCTCCCGCACCAGGACCAGCCACGGGGGCGGGAGGGCCGCCTCCATCGCCGAGGCCACCTGCAGGCGCGGGCGGATCTTCAGGCGCTCCCCCCAGAGCTTGATCAGATCGGTCCGGGTGACGATCCCGATCACCTCCCCGCCCTCGACGACGGGAATCTGCCCCCACCCGGTCTCGATCATCAGACGCTGGACCTTCTCCACTGGATCGGTGGGGGCGACCGCCACCTCTCCCGGCTCCATCACCCGCTCCACCGGCTGCCCGCCCAGCCCGTGTTGCAGGGCGCGGTCCACCGCCCGCCGGGTCAGCAGCCCTACCACATGACCATCCCGGACCACCGGGAAGCCCTCGTGACCGGTCCGCTGCATCTCCTTGGCCGCCTCGACGACGGGGAGGTCGGGGGGGAGGACCCGCACCCCGCGGGACATGATCTCGGCGACGGTGACCGCGGGGCGGACGTGGCGGGGGAGGACGCGGAGGAGCTCCTCCCGGATCTCGGCCAGGGGACGGCCCCGGATCACCGCAGCAGCCGCCCGGGCGTGGCCACCGCCGCCGAAATGGGCGGCGACGGCGCCGGCGTCGATGTCGTCGGTGGTGCTGCGACAGACCATCTGCACGTGGCCGTCGAACTCGACCAGGACGAAGAGGGCCGCCGGCTCAAAGAGGTCCCGCAGCCGGTGGGCCACGCTGGAGACCTCTTCCATGAACCCGTCGGCCCGGGCTGCGGCGATCACCACCGAATGGCCTGCGATCTCCAGCGTCTCCGCGGAAGCCAAAAGGCGCTCGTGCAGCCGCCGCTGCGCCTCGGAGAGGGGATGATGGAGAAACTCACTGAGCAGGGCCAGGTTGGCCCCCCGCTCCACCAGCCAGGCGGCCGCCCGCAGGTCCCGCGGGGTGGTGGAGGGGTAGGTCAGGGAGCCGGTGTCCTCATAGATCCCAAGGAGGAGGAAAGTGGCCTCCACCCAGGTGAGGGCGACGCCGCGCTCCGCCAGCCCCTCCACCAGCAGGGTGGTGGTCGCCCCCACCGGCTCCCCGTAATACGTCCAGCCCGGCGGGAGATCCCGGGCCAGCGGATGGTGATCGATGATGCGCACCGCGGTCTGCGGGGTGAGGCCCCGCACCGTGGCCATCGTTTGGGCGTCCACCAGGATCACCTGGACCACCGGCCGGCGGATGAGATCCTCGGCCCGCAGGAACGGGAGCTGGTCCCCATAGAGGTTGAGGAAGGCCCGCACGTTGCGGTTGACCCGCCGGGGCAGGACCGGGATGGCCCCCGGGTAAAGCCGGGCCGCCGCCAGTTGGGCGGCGACGGCGTCGAAGTCGGCGTTCTCATGGGTGAGGATCAGGGTCAGCCCCTCTTCGGCCATCGGAGTGGACCTCGGGCGCGGGCCGGGACAGGTTGGATCCGCTGGAGCGGCCTCTTCCTCAACAGAAGTTTAACGCGATGGGAGGGGGCGCAAAAGGCGCGGGGAGCCCTCATGCGCCCACGAACAGCCACCGGCACCAGCGGCGCTCCAGGGCATCCACCACCAGATACAGGGCCAGGCCCAGCCCGCTCATGAGGACGATCCCCCCATACATGGCCGGGTAATCGAAGAAGGTGCTGGCCTGGATGTAGATGTAATAGCCGAGCCCGTAGCGGGTGGCCAGCAGCTCGCTCAGATACAGGACGGCGACGGCGGTGCCGATGCTCTGGCGCACCGCCGTAAGGATGGCCGGCAGGGAGGCGGGCAGGTAGACGAACCGGAAGAGGGCCCGACGGCCGGCCCCCAGGCTGCGCACCGAGAGGACCAGTTCCGGGCGGATGCCCGCTGCCGCGTCCCGGACCAGCACCAGGATCTGGAAGAACAGGATCAGGGAGATCAACAGGATCTTGGCCGCGTCCCCCACCCCGAAGAACAGGATCAGGACAGGGACCAGCACCACCTTGGGGATGGGGTACAGCAGATAGAGAAAGGGGGAGACCAGGCGGTGGAGGCGAGGGCTGAGGCCCAGGAGCAGTCCGAGGGGCGCGGCGGTGACGATGGAGAGGAGGATGCTGACCAACACCCGGCCGGCGCTGGCCAGCAGATGCCACGCCAATTCCCCCTGCAGCCCCCGCCACAACGCGGCGCCCACGGCCCATGGGGTGGGCAGGATGGGCCGTTGCACCGCCAGCGCCAGGACATGCCAGATCCCCAACAGGACCACGACAGCGAACAGCACCTCGCCCCGCCGCGGCATCGCGATCGCTCCGATCGGTCCCTCAGATCCGGGGAGGCCCTGCCTTCCCCATCCCCACGGTTTATCATAATAGCGCGCTCGGGCGCGCCGAGGCTGGCGCGCGATGCCACGCAAGGGGGACCCATGCCCCGTCGTTCCCGTGGGATGTCCCGTCAGCAGACGATCTTCGTGATCCTGGCGATCCTGGCCGTGCTGAGCCTGATCCTGACCAGCCTGCTCACCACGGCCCCCCCGCCGCCGCCTACGCCCACGCCGATGGGCCTCCCCCTTCCGGGTTGATCCGGACGGACCGGAGCCACGGAGATGGGGCCGCTGGCCTGGCTGGCGTGGGCGACGATGGCGGTCGGCTACTGGGCCCCCTGGATCGATGGGGGTGCCGCTGGGTTGACCTTCTCCGGCTTCGACCTTGTTCCTTTCTTGGTGTTCTTCCAGCGGGCGGGCTATGGGCCTCTGGTGCGGGAACGCCTCTGGGCTCCCGTCTGGGCCCTCGCCGGGGGCCTGGCCCTGCTGGTCTTGGAAGGGGAATGGCCCTCGCGGCGCGGGCTCCGGTGGGTCCTCTTCGTGCTGGCGGCGCTGGCGCCCCTGATCTCATGGCCGCCCTACCCGGAACTGCTCCATCCGCTGAGCGTGGAGGGCCGCGGGGGGTTCTTGGGCGGCCTGATGGCGATGGGGGGGATCCTCACCCTGCCCCTCTGGCCTTCCGCCTGGCGGCGGCGCCTCGCCCTCGCCCTCCCGTGGGGGGTGCTGGGGCTCACCGGCCCGGAACTGGTCCAGACCTGGCGGCTGTGGACGGCCCATCTGGGCCTGAGCCCGGCCCTCGGCTGGGGGCTCCCCCTCTACACGGTGGGGCTGGCACTTTGGCTGCAGGCTTGGCGGAGGACTTCCCGATAGACGGCCTCCACCCCCTCCACCATCCGCTCCACCGGGAACTGGGTCCGCACCCGCTCCCGGCCCCGGGCCGCCCGCTCCCGGGCCAGGGCCGGCTGCCGCACGATCTCCCGAATCGCCGCCGCCAGGGCCTGGGGATCCCCTGGGGGAACCACCCACCCCGCCTCCCCGACCACCCATGTGGTCCCGGTGCCCACCTCGGTGGTGACCACCGGCAGACCCGCGGCCATGGCCTCCAGCAACACCGTGCCGAAGGCCTCCGCCCGCGCGGTGGCAGGAAGGACGAAGAGATCGGCCGCATGGTAGAGGGCCGGCAGCCGGGCGTCCGGCACCTCGCCCAGGAAGTGCACACGGTGGCCAAGCCCCAGCGCCTGGGCCAGCCGGCGCCACGGACCCTCCATGGGCCCCGTCCCGACGATCACGGCGTGGACTTCCGGCAGCGCCGGGAGGGCCTGGAGCAGCACCTCCAGGCCTTTGTAATACCGGAGCCGGCCCACGAAGAGCACGTGGGGCCGCCCCGGCTCCCCGCACCACGCCGCGCGGAGGGCCTTCGCCTCCTCGGGGGACACCTCGGCGAAGCGGGAGACCTCGATCCCCAGGGGGACCACACGGCATTTCTCCCGGAAAGGGCGCAGGTGCGGCGAGGTCTCCAGGTAGACGGGGCTGGTGACCAGGATGCAGGCCACCCGATCCAGGACGCGATACAACAGCGGGCGATAGAGGCGCCCGCTCCGCCGCTGGCGGACGATGTCGCTGTGATAGGTGAGGACGGCCGGCGCCGTGGTCCCGCTGAGGAGATAAGCGAGCTCAGCAGGCGGATAGGGGTGATGGAGATGGATCAGGTCGCACTCCCGGAGCAGCCGGCGCGCGTGGAGAAAGAACGAGGGGCTTAAGGGGGTAGAGGCGATGGTCACCCAGCGCCCCGCTTTGAGGATGCGCAGGTTCCCCGACCGCTCCTCCACCGTCCTCCCGTGGGGGGCGGTCACCAGGACCACCACCTCCATCCCCGCGCGGGCCTGGGCCTCGGCCAGGGCCCGGATGTGGTTCTCGATCCCCCCGAGGACCGGGAAGTAGTCTTTGTAAAGATGGAGGATCCGCATCCTGTCAGGGGGAGGGATCGGCCATCGCCTCTTCATAGCGGGCAAGGAAACATTTTAACGCCGAGCCGCATTTTTTGACGATTTCTTCAACGATGGGACCCCAGAGAGACGGCGTCGTGGTCGCACTCCGCCGGCGGATCGGCCTCGCTGACGGCGGGCGTCCATTCCGCCGGGCCCTCTCGGAAGTGGCGGAGATGGCGGTAGACGTAGTAGGCCAGGCCCGCGAACAGGGCGACGGCGATGGGGAGGTCGAAGGGCCGCATCAGCCGGCGCAGTTCCTCCCAATGCTGGCCGAAGGCGTACCCGCCGGCGGCCAGGCCGGCGCACCAGAGGAACGATCCGGTGAAGGTGAGGACGGTGAAGGGCAGCAGCGGGACCCGGGTTACCCCGGCGGGGAACGAAATGAAGGTGCGCACGATGGGCAGCAGCCGCGAGAGGAAGACGGCCCACATCCCCCACCGGGCGAACCATCGGTCCGCCTGGTCCAGGTCGCGGGGGTGGATGAGCAGATAGCGTCCGTAACGGAAGAGGAAGGGTCTGCCACCGAAGGCCCCGAGCCCGTAGGAGAGCAGCGAGCCCAGGGTGCACCCCAGCCCTCCGTAGAACCCGCCCTCCAGGATGGCCTGGAGGAGGGTGCCGCCCCGTGCCTGCACCAGCATCCAGCCGGCCAACGGCATGGTCACCTCGCTGGGGATGGGGATGTTGGCGCTCTCCAGGGCCATGATCCCCACCACCCCAGCCCAGCCCATCGCCTGGAAGAGCCCCTCCAGGAAGTGCACCAGTTGCTGCTCCAGGGCCTCCATCGATCCTCCGTCCACCAGGATGCCTTCATTGTAGCCCGGATCGCCTTTCCGGTCATGGGGCTGTTATAAAATGGGCACGAGGAGGCGCCGTCGATGCCCGCGCGCTCGTTGCGCCAGTGCCTGGCGGATCTGGATCCCGCCCACCTGCGGGTGGTGGCGCGCTTCTGGGGGGTGGACCCCGAGCACCTCTCCCGCGAGGCGCTGATCGCCCGCCTGCTCCCGGCGATGATCGACCCGGAGCGGCAGGCCGGCCACTGGGCCCAGTTGGGGGAGGCCGAGCGGGAGGCGCTGCGGGCGCTGGCCGCTGCCGGGGGGACGATGCCTGCCCTCACTTTCCAGCGTCGCTTTGGGGAGATCCGGCGGGTCGGCGCCGCCCGGATGGAGGCCGAGCGCCTGTGGGAGCGCCCCCAGGGCCCGGCCGAGGCCCTGTGGTTCCGCGGGTGGATCTTTTTCGCCTTCGTCGAGGGGCCCGCGGGCTTTGAGGAGGTCCTGTTGCTCCCGGACGAGCTCCGTTCGGGCCTGCCGGCTCTGGCGGAAGCCGCGTCGCCCCGGCCGGAACCCCTCCCCCTGCCCGTCGTCCCCGCCCCCGGGCGGATCCGGCGGGCGGGCACCACGCCGGCCGACGATTTCTGCACCTTGTTGATCTTCATCCAGAACGAGGCCCCGCCGGCGACCCTCACCCCGGAGGAGGCGTGGCATCGGGACCCCACCCTGCGCCGCCAGCTGCGCTGGCCTCATCGGGAGCGCTGGGCGCTGCTGTGGCATCTGGCCGGCCGCCTCGGGTTGGTGCAGGTGCGCCGGGAGGCCCTGCGCCTGGAGCCGGAGCGGACCACCCGCTGGCTGCAGGCCCCCCTCTACGAGCAACTGCGCCTCCTCCTAGAGGCGTGGCGCGAAACCGAAGGCTGGAACGACCTGTTCCACGTCCCTACTCTCCGACCGGAGCCCACCGGCTCCTGGCAGAACGATCCCCGGCTGCCCCGCCGGGCCCTGCTGGAGGTGCTGGCGGGCCTGGAGCCCGGCCACTGGTATGCCATCGCCGACATCGTCGCCTACATGAAGGCAAACCGCCCCACCTTCCAGCGGCCGGAAGGGGAGTTCGAGACCTGGTACATCCGGGACGCCGAGACCGGCGCTTACCTGCGCGGCCTGGAGAGCTGGGACCGGGTGGAGGGCGCCCTGATCCGGTATCTCCTGACCGGCCCCTTCCACTGGCTCGGGATGGTCGACACCGGGGAGCCCGATCGGATCCGGCTCTCCCCCTTCGGGGCCGCTTACCTCGGGAAAGGGGACCCGCCCCCCGACGGCGACACCCGCTTCGTCCTGCTGGAGGATGGGACGATCGAGGTCGGGGCCGCGCGGCGCTACGAGCGCTTCCAGGTGGCCCGCATCGCCGACGGGATGGCCCCGGGCGAGGTCTACCGCTATCGGATCACCGGCCGCTCCCTGGCCCGGGCCCGCGCCCAGGGGATCACCCCGGGGCGTATCCTCGACTTCTTCCGCCGCTACGACCTGACCCCCTCGGAGGCCCTGGCCCGGGCCCTGGAACGATGGGCCGTCCAGGGGACGGAGGCCACGGCCGAGTGGGCCCTCGTGCTGCGGGTCAACGATCCGGAGGTTTTGCGGCAGTTGCTGGCCACCGAGGCCCGACGCCACGTGCGGGATGTGCTCTCGCCGACGGCCGCCCTCATCCATTGGGGCGGATGGGCCGCGGTGCGCGCCGCCCTCCTCCGGCTGGGGGTGATCCCCGAGGAACATCTGGCGGCCGAGCAGGAAGAGGCGGAACCTCCTCGCCCTTGACCCGCCCGCTCCTCCCGCGTGCGTTCCGCGCCCCTGCGGTATAATCGCCGATGTCCTTCGGACGATTGGACTGTTCTCAGATCGCGAGGAGGAAGGAGGATCCGCCTGTGGGAGACACGTCCCTGCCTCGACGGGCCTGGGCAGGCGGCCTGATGGCGCTGGGGCTGGCCGCCTGCGGCCGGGTGGTCACCGCCCGGCCCACGCCCACCCTCTCCCCAGCGCCGGCAGTCCGCACGCCGACAGCCACCCCGGTGGTCCTGCGGCTGCCCACGGCGACCCCGGTGTACACCCCCACGCCGAGCCCGACACCGGTGATCTATGTGGTGCAGCCGGGGGACACCCTTTACGGGATCGCCCTGCGGTTCGGCGTGTCGGTGGCCGCGCTCCAAGAGGCCAATGGGATCACCGATCCCACCCGGCTCCCGGTCGGGCAGGAACTGATCATCCCTTCGCCGGGCCCGGCCGGCGAAGGGGCCAGCCCCCGCCTGCCGACCCCCACCCCGATGGCGCTGCTCATCCCGACCATCCGGTGCGCGGCCAGTGCCATGGGCAGCCTGGGCTGTATCGGGGAAGTGATCAACCCCCAGCCTCATCCCCTGATCAACGTCCAGATCCAGATCACCCTCCGGGACGGCGAGGGCCGGGAGATCGGCTCCGGGATCGCTGGGACCGCCCTGGACGTGCTGCCCTCGCAGGGGCGCTCCCCCTTCGCCCTGGTCTTCAACGCCGTCCCCGCGGGCTACGCCCGGGCCGACGCTCGGGTGGTGCGGGCCGAGTCGGTCCAAGAGCCCGGCTCCCTGTATGGGCCGGTGGAGGTCCTGCGGACGGAGGACCGCGAGGAGGGGGCCGACCGCATCGTGCGCGGGGAGGTCCGGAACGCCGATCAACGGCCGTTGCGCCGCATCAACGTCGTGGTGGCTTTCTACGACGCCCAGGACCGCTTGCTGGGCTACCGACAGGTGGTGTTCGCCGAGGCGCCGACAGCGCCGGGGGCGGCCCAGGCGTTCGAGGTGCGGTTTCCGGCGCGGGAGGCGAAGACCTTCCGCGTATTGGCGGAGGGGCAGCGATGAGCAAGCGAGGTCTGGGCGGGGCGATGCTCGCGGCGGCGCTGCTCCTCATCGCCGCCCAGGGGGCCGTCGACCGGCTGGGGCTGGGCCGTTCGGGGGGATGGGGACCGCTGCAGCAGGCAGCCATCGCGGTGGCGCTGCTTCTGGCCCTGCTGGCCCTGCCCTTGCTGATCCGGAACGGCCGGCCGGCGTGAGAAGCCCGACCGGCGGGGTCGGCCCCTCCAGGCCGGCGACGAAGTCCGCCAGGGCCGCGCAGTCCACCCGCACGCCCTCCGCCCAGAGCCGCACGACCGCCCCAGGCCCTTCCCATCGCAGCGTCAGGCCAGAAGCCTCCCGCTCGCATTCGGCCAGCCGTCCATGGATCTCCCGCTGCTCCAGCCGCTCGCCCTCCGCCGGGGGCCATCCCTCCCGCAACTCCAGCCACAACCGTCCTCCCTCAAAGGGACCTTCCAGCCGATAACGGAGGCCGTCGATAAAGGCGGCGCCGGTGCGTCCAGCCGGCGGCCCTCGACGCGCAGCGGGCCTGTGAGGCCCACCCGATACCAGGACAGATCCACGCTCAACGACCCGTCCGGCTCCACCCGCCCAGGGCCACCGGGATAGAACAGGAGCGCGCCCTCCGGCTTCAGCCGTGCCCAGAGGGTGGCCTCCCGGTTGCGGACGTTGTATCCGGCCATCTCGATGTCAGGCAGGAAACCCGGCGGGTAGAACACGTTCGGGCGAGTGACCGGGCAGGCGACGACCGCCGCTGGAGACAGCGCGGAGCGGAAGCGCTCGCGAACGTCCGAAGGGATAGCGGGGGAGGGCACCGGCAGGGACGGTGGGGCAGGAGGTGGCGCTGCCTTCCGGACGCACCCCAGGGCCAGGAGGACAAGCAACCTGGCCACAGGATGAAGAATCCGGCGGAGCGAACGGCTCATCGTTGCCCTCCCTCCGAGCCCTCCACCCATTCGGCACAGCCCAGGCCCAAGCCCCGCTGGGCCACCCGATAGCCTATCCCCACCGGCAACGCCCGTCCGTCCGCCTCCAGCACCCGAAACGGCAAACGCACCACCAGCACCACCACCCGCAACCGCGCCTCCCCCAACCGCCCCCGCACCCGCCCCACCACCTCCCAGCACCCCTCGCTCGGAAACTCCACCCAAACCGACTGAGAGCCCAGTGTCCCATACACCAGCGTGTAATCGACCCGCATCGGAGGCGCCGGCACGTCCAGCCGCTGCCCCTCCACCTCCAGTTGCCCCGGAACTCCCTGTCCCCAGAGCATCACAGTTTGCAAAGGTTGGTCTGGCAGAAAGAGCAACTTGCCTCCTACCCATGAGGTCCAAAAACCCACCCACAATCCTCCCTCCCCATGACGTTGGGGATCAAGCCCTGAGAACAAGTTGAAGGGCGCCTCCGCCCACGGGGGTTGCCCTCATCGAGATCTTCCTTCCCGACGGTTGCGGGCTGGCCTGTGCCCTCGCCTGGCGGGATCGCCTGGCCGGCCGCGTGGCCGTGATGGCCGTCCGCCCGCCCCCCCTCTACCTATGGGTGGCCTGGGAGCTGCGGCTGGCCGGCTGCCTGGACAAAGCCGCCCCCTGGGAGGCCTTCGTCGATGGGATCCAGCGGCTGATCCGCGGCTCCCCCGTGTGGTCTCCTTCCCTTTGGGCCCATGGGGAAACCTTCGAGGCGACCGTCGGCCGACGCCTGCGCCGGCTGCGCCCCACCGATTGGGGCCGCTGGGAGGACCTGATCAACGCGGAAGGGGTTCCCTTGAAGGCCCTCTCCCGCCAGTGGGGGCTTTCCATGCGGGGGTCCAGAAGGCCATCGCCGGCCTGTGCGAACGCCTAGAGGTCCCCGATCGCTTCGAGGCCGTCGCCCTGGCCCACGCGGCAGGCCTCATCCACCGCCACGGGCCCCGCTGGACCTGGGCGATGGCCCTCCATCTCTGGCGGCAGGTCCACCCCTGGGCCCCCGGCCCGAGAAGCGAACCGCCCCCATCGCCCGGCGGCGATGGGGGCGACCGGACCCTCTCCTAAGGATGTTGCAGGAACTGGGCGTAGAGCCGGCGCAGGGACTCCCCAGGATGCGCCTCGTAGTCCGCGGGGACCGGGAGGGCGGGCGGCGGGGAACGGAGGGGGCGTTTCTGAGCGGCGAAACGGGCGACGACCGCCACCGCCGGCTTCCGGCTCCCGTCCGGCCGCAGCAGCCCGAAGTGCCGCTCGTGGACCATGCGGTCGCACGGGGGGCGATCCCACAGATCGGGAGGATAGTCGGCGAAACACCAGAGGAAGGCCCCGATGGCCCCCGCCGCATACAGGGCCTCCAGAGCCCGCTCCAGAAAGGCCGCCGCCTCCTCCTCGGCGATCAAGAGGATCTCGACGGTCCCGTCCTCCCGCATCACCCGCACGGGTTGGGTGGGCTGGCCCGGGGGGGCGGTGGGCAACCCGAACTCCTCCATCAGGACCGGCTTCCCCCCCAGGCTGGCGGTCAAGCGGGTCAGGAAGGGCAGGATCTGTTCGTCGAGGGGATGCCGCGCCCAAGAGGCGTAGACCGAGTAGCCGTGCATGCTCAGGAAATCCAGGTAGGGCGCCAGGTCCCGGATCCGGAACCCGAGGTCTTCCTCCAACACCGGGCTGTGGAACCCGATGGTGATCGGATGCTGCGGGTCGACGGCGCGGAGGGCCTGGACGAGGGTCGCCAGCCAGCGCGCCGCCGCTTCAGGAGCCCGGGGGCGGAGGACGAGATCCGGCTCGTTCCCCAGGTCCCAGGCGAGCAGGGCGGGATGATCCCGCAGGGCCTGAGCGGCCGCCTCGGCCATGGCCACCTGGGCCTCGAGGGCGAAGGGGTCCTCGTAGAGGTCCCGGAGGCGCCCCTTCACCACGCGCCCGCCGGCGATCAAGCGGAAGCGGGGGTCGCTCTCCCGCTCCCCATCGAGCAGCCACGCCGGCAGCCAGTTGACGCCGCTCATGTGCCCGGTGAACAACGTGACGATGACCCGCAGCCCGTGCTGGCCCGCCAGGTCCAGGACCTGGCGGAGCCGCTCGAGCATCCGCCCGTCCACCCGATGGGGCTCCGGCATGAAATCCTCCCAGAAGAGGAAGATCCGGACCCCCTCCATGTTCCAGGCGGCGATCTCCCCGAAATCCCGGCGGACCTCCTCCGGGTCGAACTGCTTCCACCAGAACATCGCGCGGGTGCGCGGCCAGTAGTTGACGCCGACCAGGAAATGGGGCCCCCATCCGCGCATCGTCGTTCCCTCCAGCGGGCTTTGCCGTTCCGGCGCCGGGGCGGCGGCTCACCCCTGTCCCCGGCAGAACCGCTCCACCTCCTCCTTGGAGACGGTGGCCACGCCGATCACCGTGTCGGCCCCCCCATAATACACATAATAGGTCCCATCGATCTCCACCGCCCCACAGGTGAAGACCACGTGGGGGACCTGGCCCTCCTGTTCCCACGGGGTCTCCGGGGAGAGGATGGGCTCCTCCTGCCGCCGGATCACCCGGGCCGGATCCTCCAGATCCAGAAGGGCCACCCCCAGACGGTAGACCCGGTGGTCATCCACCCCGTGGTAGAAGAGGAGCCAGCCCCACTCGGTTTTGATGGGCGGGGCGCCGGCCCCGATCTTCCACGATTCCCAGGTGCCCGGGCGCGGGCGCATGATCACCTGATGATCCGTCCAGTGGATCAGATCCTCCGAATAGGCCAGCCAGATATCTGGCGGCCTCCGATGCAGCATCGCATACCGTCCGTTCACCTTCTCCGGGAAGAGGGCCGCATCCTTGTTGTCCTCATCCGGCAGGAGGACGCCGTGGCGCGTCCAGGCGATGAAGTTGGTGGTGGACGCCATGGAGATCCGGATCTCGGATCCGGAGTAGGCGGTGAAGAGGACGTAGAACCGACCCTCCAGCCATGTGATGCGTGGATCCTCCACGCCCTGCGCCTCCACGGGCGAGGCGGGGGACAACACCGGCTGGCCCAGCCGGTAGAAGGTCCGCCCGTCCGGGCTGACGGCATAGCCGAGGCGGGAGACCCCGTCCTCGCCCATGGCCCGGTAGAGCATGTGGACGAGGCCGTCGTGATAGACGACGCCGGGGTTGAACACGTAGCGGGACTCCCACGGATGGTGCGGCAAGGGCTTCAGGATCGGTTCAGGATGGCGGGCGAGACGCAGCATGGCGCTCTTCCTCCGATGCGGGTTGGGATGGGAGATGGCGGGCGACCCCCCGCCGGATGAACACGATCAGGAGGGCCAGGAACCCTCCGCTGATCGCCAGGGCCAGCAGGTCCGCCACGAAGGCGGGGGAGCCCAGCGGCAGGAACGGGAGCGCTGCCAGGGCGAGCAGGAACAGGGTCAAGCCCATGGTGAAGGCGAGGCGGCCGAGGGCGGGCGCCATGAGGGGATCTCCTGGGCGAAATGACATGCCACCTGGTGGTCCGCCGGTCCCTGCAGCGCGGGGGGGCGTTCCCGGCAGATCGCCTGGGCATACGGGCAGCGCGGATGGAAACGGCACCCCGGGGGCGGCCGTCGGGGATCGGGAGGATCGATCTCCGGGAGCGGCGATGGGCGCATGGAGCGGGCCGCGCGGGGGTCGGGGACCAGGACCGCGGAGAGGAGGGCCTGTAGGTAGGGATGACGGGGGTTTCCCAGCACCTCCCGAAAGGCGCCTTGCTCCACGATCTGGCCCAGATACATCACTGCCAACCACCCCTCCTCGGCCAGGTAACGAGCGGTGGCCAGGTCGTGGGTGATATACAGGATGCCGAGGCCCAGGCGGCGGTTCAGCTCGCGCAGCAACTGAAGAATGGCGAGGCGCAGGGAGACATCGATCATCGACACGGGCTCGTCGGCCACGATGAGCCGGGGTTCCACCGTGAGGGCCCGGGCGATGAGCACCCGCTGGCGCTGCCCTCCGCTCAGTTGATGGGGATATTTGTCCAGGAACAGCCCCGGCGGCGTCAGCCCCACCTGCTCCAGCAACCCGGCCGCCCGCTCCCGGGCCTCTCGCTCGTTCCGGGCGATCCGATAGTGAAGGAGGGGAGCCTTCAAGGATTGATAGACGGTGCGGACCGGGTTGAGGGCGGCGAAGGCGTCCTGATGCACCAACTGGACGGCCCGGCGATACTCCCCGAAGGACCGACGGTCCAACGCCCACAGGTCCTGCCCGCGGAAGCGCACGCGCCCCCCGGTCGGTCGATACAGGCCGGCCACCAGTTTGCCCAGGGTCGTCTTCCCGCTGCCCGTCTCCCCGACCAGGGCCACGATCCCCCCCTCGGGGATGACCATGGAGACCCCGGCCACGGCCTCGACGCGCTCCCGGGAGAGCCAGCCCCGGGTGAAAACCATCGACACGTTCTCCAAGGCGATCAGGCTGTCCCTCATCCCGGCCTCCCGGACGCGGCGATCCGCTGCCAGTGATGACAGGCCACCCGGCGGCCGCCGACCTCCTCCAAGGCCGGCTCGGCCGCCCGGCAGCGCGCATCGGCGTAGGGGCAGCGCGGATGGAAGCGGCACCCCGGGGGCGGGTCCCGGAGGTCCGGGGGCGCGCCCGGGATCGGGCGCTTCGTCCCCAGATCCCCGACAAGGGTGGGCACCGCCTGCAACAGGCCCCGGGTGTATGGATGGTAAGGCGCTTCGAAGAGGGCCTCGGTGGGCGCCTCCTCCACGATCCGGCCGGCATACATGATCAGCACCCGCTGGGCGGTCTTGGCCACCACGGCCAGGTCGTGGGTCAAAAGCAGCATCGTCAGACCCAGTTGCGCGTGGATCTCGCGCAGGATCTCCAGGATGTGGGCCTGGGTGATCACGTCCAGCGCCGTGGTGGGCTCGTCCAGGATGAGCAGGCGGGGGCTCATCAGCAAACTCATAGCGATCAGCACCCGCTGGCGCATCCCCCCGCTCAACTCGTGGGGATAGGACCGGAGCACCCGCGAGGGCTCGAGGCGGACCATGCGCAGGCAGCGGGCGGCCCGCTCGATGATCTCGCCGCGGGACACGGCGGAATGGGCCCGCACCGTCTCGACCATCTGCTCGGCGATGCGCATCACCGGGTTCAGGGCGTTCTGGGCCCCCTGGAAGACCATGGCGATCTCCCGCCAGCGGCGCTCCCGCATCTGCCCCGGGCTCAGGCGAAGGAGGTCCACAGGGCCCTCCCCCTCCGGGCCCCACCACCCCAACTGGCCTCCAGAGATATAGCCGGGCGGGGGGACCAGGCGGATCAGGGCCAGGGCGGTGGTGCTTTTGCCGCTCCCGCTCTCCCCCACCAGGGCGACGAACTCCCCCTGCCCCAGGTCGAAGGAAACGCCGTCGACGGCCACCAGGCGCCCATGCCGCCCCAGATCGAACGTCACCTGCAGATCCCGGACCTGCAGCAACGGCTTCATGACGGCGCGCGGAGACGGGGGTTGAGGATCTCATCCAGGCCGTGGGCGAAGAAAATCGCTCCCAGCTGGAAAAGGACGATCACCGCCATCGGCGCGAGCACATAGTGGAGCGCGTTGGGGATGTAGATGGCGCCGGTCTGGAACACCGCTAGGTTCAACATCGTTCCCCAGTTGGTGGGGGAGAAGGGGGCCAGCCCCAGAAAGATCAGCCCCACGCTGGCCGTGATGGCGTCCCGCATAATCCGGATGAAGTGGATGACCACAAAGGGAGTCAAGTTGGGGAAGAGCTCGCGCAACAGGATGTGGGAGGTCCCCAGGCCCAGCACGCGGGCCGCCTCGATGAACTCCCGCTCTTTGAGGGAGAGGATCTGGGAGCGGACGGCGCGGGCCAGCGGCCCCCACATCCACAGGCTGATCAGCGCCGCGAACCCCAGGGGGTCCCGGACCTGGAACACCGATCCGATCAGGAGGTAAACCGGGACGGCCGGCACGGTGAGTTGGATGTTGGTCAGCAGCATGAGGAGGGCATCCAGCGCCCCGCCGGAGTAGCCCGAGAGGGCCCCGATCCCCACCGCCATGGCCGTGGTGAAGAGGGCGGTGAGCACCGCGATGGCCAGCACGTCCCGGGAGCCGTGGACGATCTGGGCCAGCACGTCCCGGCCCGCGTAATCGGTCCCCAAGGGATGGGCAAGGGAAGGTGGGCGGAACCGCTCGGCGTATTTCATAGTGGGGTCCAGAGGGATGAGGGCCGGCCCCAGGAGGGCGGCCAGCAGATAGCCGGCCAGGATCAGGCCGCCCACGGCGGCCCGCCGGTTCCCCTGCAGCGCGTGGAGGAGGTCGCTCAGGAAGGCCCCCATCTCAACCCTCCATCCGGATGCGGGGGTCCAGCCAGGGGTAAACGAGGTCGGTGATGAGGTTCGCCGTGACGATGGCCACGGTGGTCAGGATCAACAGCCCTCGCATCATCCCGTAATCCCGGTGGTCCAGGGCGAACTTGAAGAACCAGCCGATCCCCGGGTAGTGGAAGACCGTCTCGATCAACACCGAGCCTCCGAACATCCCGCCGAAGCCCAGGGCCAGCCCGGTGACCAGGGGCAAGATGGCGTTGCGGCCGACGTAATGGGTGAGGATGCGGCGCTCTTTCAGCCCCCGTGCCCGGGCGAAGGCGATGAAATCCTCCCCCAGGACGGAGACCGCGCTCCCCTTCATCGCCAGGGCCCAGGCCCCCAGGTTCTCCAGGGTGTAGGCGAGGATGGGCAGCGTCGCATGGTGAAACACGCTCAGCAGGAAGGGGAGGTTGAACCCGGGGGTCAGGCTGCTGTCGTAGGCGCCCTTAGAGGGGAACCATTTCAAGTTCAGGGCGAAGAGGATCAGCAGCAGCAGCGCGGTGAGGTAATCCGGCGTGGCATCGGTGAGGGAGGCGTAGCCGGTGATCAAAGGATCCAGCCAGGTACGCCGGCGGACGGCGATCACCAGGCCCAGCATGACGCCGATGCCGAAACTGAGAAGGAGGGCGACCGAGAGGACGAAGACCGTCCAGGGCAGGGCCTGGAAGAGGATCTGGTTCACAGAGATACGGTAGAAGTAAGAGAAGCCCAGGTTCCCCCGCAACAACCCCCCTAGCCACTCCCAGTAGCGGTCCCAGAGGGGGCGGGTGGGGTCGTAGCCGATCATGCTACGCACCTGGGCGTAGGCCACCTCGATGGAGATCCCACGGGCCTGGGCGATCTCTTGGGCCATCAAATAGAAAACATCGCCGGGCGCCCGCTCGACCACCACGAAGGTGAGGGTGGCCACCAGCCAGATGGTGAACACCGCCAGGAACACCCGCCGGATCCCACGCATCGCCCGCTCCGATCGGCCCCCGGGCGGGGCGCCGGCGGGCGCCCCGCCCCGGCCTTCCCGCGGCCCCTTCAGGGGGCCGGCTTCAGGATACCCTGGATCAGCAGATGGGCGTAGAACCGCTCGATGGCCCCCGGGGCCACCGTCCACAGCGGGTCGTTCTCCGCTGGCCACCCGGTCACCCGGACACCGTCCACGTGGAAGATCATCAGCCGCTTCTCCAGCAGGCTGAGGGCCGGCAGGTTCTCGTTGGTGATCCAGGCCAGTTGGCGGACGATGGCCTTCTGGCGCTCCGGATCGGGCTCCTTGAGGAGGCGATCCAGGGCCTGGGCGACATCCACCTCTTCGCCCTGGGGGCCCTTGGCGGTCTTCATGAGATCCTTCGCCCCGGTGAACTCGGCCGCCTCCCCCTGATAGAGCCGGTAGTAGCCCGTGTGAGGGTGGGCGGTGCCCCACCAGGCGCTGCCGAACTGGATGGCCATGTCGAACTGGCCCCCCCGCAGGGTGGTGGGATACACGCCCGGCTCCACCGCCCGGGCGCGGACCTGGAAGCCCTGCCCATTGAGTTGGGTGGCGATGGCCTCGGCGGCCAGCACCCAGTCGGTGGCCCCGGCCTGGGCCAGGATC
Organism: Thermoflexus sp.; assembly: GCF_040289485.1. Lineage (GTDB taxonomy): Bacteria > Chloroflexota > Anaerolineae > Thermoflexales > Thermoflexaceae > Thermoflexus. The sequence continues at coordinate 21,233 of NZ_PSLG01000014.1, read as the reverse complement.
TCAAACTCGGGCGTCCGCCCGCTGGGATCCCGCCACTTGCCGTCCGGGCCCTTCCGCCAGCCCATCTCGGTCAGCAAGGCCTCCGCCTTGGCCGGGTCCGGGTTGTAAGCGGTGAGGGAGGCCAGGAAATCCTTCCCCAGCCACCGCTCCTCAAAGGACTTGAGGACGCCATGGGAGTAAGGGGCGCTGGTCAGGCCGGCGAAGTAGGCCACCTCCCGGACCTTGTCGCGGTCGATGAGATAGGCAAGGGCCCGGCGGAAGCGGACGTCGTTGAAGGGCGCCTTGCGGAGGTTGAAGAGCAGGGCGAACTCCGAGAGATCCGTGACCAGGTGGAGGCGGGTCTTGGGCTGGCGCTGCAGGATCTGGTCGGCCACATCCTTGGGGGCGGCGGCGTGGCTGGCGTCCAGCTCCCCGGCCAGATGGAAGGCCCACATCACCTCGTTGGAGGTCCAACGCAGGAAGCGGATGCGGTCAATGGCGATCTGCCCGGCGGCGTAGTGGTGGGGGTTCTTCGTCAGAATCATCTCTGAGGCGCTGACGCTCTCCACCTGATATGGGCCGATGGCGATAGGCTTCTCCGGCTTGAAGTTGGAGACCTCCTGACGGACTTTATTTAACGCCTCCTCGGCCTCCGGGCCGGTCCGGCCCAGCCATTGGGCGGCTTCCTCGGCGAACTTCCCATAGGCTTTGGTGTTGACCAGAATGGGGGCGCTGCTGAGGAGGGCCTTGGGGTTGGCGAGGGGCTGCTTCCAGACGATGACCGCCGTCCGGTCATCGGGCGTCTCCACCCGGTCCACCTCGCCGGGCCAGTTCCACATCAAGCGCATCAGGACGAAGGAGGCCCACACATCCTTGCTGGTGAAGGGAGTTCCGTCCGACCAGCCGGTCTGGCGCAGCCGGAAGGTGATGCGATCCGGGGCCTCCTGGAAGGACTCCGCCAGGCTGGGGAGGGCCTCGCCGGTGGCCGGGATGTAGATGAGCAGCGGCTGGAAGACGAACCACCAGGCCCCGCCGACCCCGCCCGGGGCGAAGGGGTTGCCATGATAGGCGGGTGGGACCTCCCAGCCGGTGCCCAGAACGAACTCACGGGGGCGCGGGGCGGCGGTCGGGGTGACCTCTTTCTCGATCACGACAGGGGTGGGCGGGGTCGGGGTGGGAGCGGGCGCACAGGCCCCCAAGGCCAAGGCCAGCGCCGCAAGCCCGAAGAACCCTACCGTGGGGAGGCCGAACCGTCGGGACATGGCGAACCTCCTCTCCTTCAGGATGGAATCGGAGGGCTCCCGCACGACTGGCGGATGATCAGTTGGGTTTCCATGCGAATGTGGAGGGCAGGTTGCTCGGGATGCTGGATGAGATCCAACAGCCGTGCGACAGCCAGGGCAGCCATCTTGGGTCGGAAGACCCGCATGGTGGTGAGGGGAGGATCGGTGTGCACCGCCAGCGGATCGTCGTCGAAGCCGACCACGGCGATGTCGTCAGGGACGCGGAGGCCATAGGCGCGGATCGCCCGCATGGCGCTGGCTGCGGTGGGGTCGTTGGCGGCCACCACGGCGGTGGGCCGGGCCCGCTCCAACAGGCGCTGCATCGCCACGGACCCCCCCTCAAACCCCCGCTCGCCCTCCGCCACGAGGGCGGGATCGAAGGGGAGGCCATGGGCCTCGAGGGCCTGGCGGTAGCCCTCGAACCGCTCCCGGAAACTCAGGTTGTCCAGGGTCTCGGCGACGAAGGCGATCCGGCGGTGGCCGAGACGGATCAGGTGCGCGGTGGCCTGGAAGGCCCCGCCGACGTTGTCGGTGAAGACGCTGTCGATCCCCGGGAGGTGGTTGTCCACCAGCACCAGGGGGACGCCCCGGTCCTTTAAGGAACGGATCAGGGTGGCGGGCAGATCGCAGCCCACCAGGAGCAGACCGTCCACCCGGTTCTCTTTGATCAAAGGCGGCAAGGCCTCGTCCTCGACCGCGGCGAAGTGGAGATGATAGCGATGCCGCCGCAGCTCCCGCTCCACCGCCGTCAGGATCTCTCCATAGAAGGTATGGGGGGAGAGGGGCTGGAGAGCATGGATCAGAAGCCCCACGTTCTCCGTACGCCGCAACACCAGGCTGCGGGCGGCCATGTCCGGCCCATACCCCAACTCCTCCGCGATCCGTAGGATCCGCTGGCGCGTGACCGGATCCACCCGCCCCCGCCCGCTCAGGGCCCGGGAAACCGTCGCCACCGAAACCCCTGCTTGTTGTGCAATCGCTTTCAATGTGGGCCTGGACATAGAACTATTAAATTCAGTATATAGCCGTTAGTGATTTTTCTGTTCTGTGAATAATTCTATTATTGATCGTTAATGTGGCCATATAGAATTCTAATTTGTGCGCAAGCGTTTTCATATCATGATTATACAGATCCTGGGGCAGATTGTCAAGGGGTGGGCCGAGGGGGCCTGCCGGTCGGTGGTCCGATCCGGGGGATGGCGAGAGGGCAGCGGACGCTGCGGATCGCTGGGACCTCCCCCGGCTTCCGCAATGCCCTCCCCGTCGTCCGCATCGGGGAAGCCCAGCGCCCCCCTACGAATCTTGACGGTCTTCAGCAACCCCGCTAGAATTAAACCCCAAATGACCGGTACGACGCACGCCTCGGCATCGCAACGCAGGACCTCTGCCGACGGAAAGCATCGCGTTTCCCAGCTGCGCCCAGCACCCGAAGGTTCCCGGATCCCAACTTCGAGGTGGGGAAACGATGGAGACGCCCATCCCGCCGGATGGGGCGGCCGCTGGGGAGCCATGGGAACAGATCCTGCGCATCCGGATCCGCTGCCATATCCCTGAGGACCCCAGAGGCCGCGCCCTGGTGCAGGCCGCCCACGCCCAGGGGATCTGCGGCCTGCGGCGATGTCGGGTGGAACGCCTTTGTTTCCTACGAGGCTCCCTCACCCTGTCGGATGCACAACGCCTAGCTGCTCAACTGCTGATCGACCCGCTCACCGAGTCCTTCGCCATCGCCGAGGCGGAGCCCCCTGAGGAGACCCCCGATCACTGGATCGAGGTGACCTACCGGCCGGGGGTCACGGATCCGGCAGCGGAGCGCCTGAAACAGGCCGCCCACCGATTGGGGTTCGCCGAGATCCGGGAGGCCGCATGGGGTTTCCGCTTCCTGCTGTGGGGCCACCTGGATGCGAGGGACCTCGAGCGGCTGGCCACGGGTTTGTGCAGCAACCCGATCGTCCACCGCTTCGCCATCGATCGCCCAGTGGATCCCCCCTTCCGGGCGGCGCCCTCCCTGGCCCCCCTCGTCGAGGTGATCCCGATCCGAGAAGCCTCGGAGGCGGCGCTCGAGGCCCTCAACCGCCAACGCCGCCTCGCCCTGGACCCCTGGGAACTGCGAGCGGTTCAGGAACATTTCCGCCGGATCGGCCGGGATCCCACCGATGTGGAATTGGAGACCATCGCCCAGACGTGGAGCGAGCACTGCGCCCACAAGACCTTCCAGGCTCGGATCCGCTACACTGGCCCGGCCCCGGGTTCCCTCGACGGTCCGATGCAGACCGTCGAGATCGACGGGCTGTTGCGCACCTTCATCCAGGGGGCGACGGAGCGGGCCGCCCGGCCCTGGGTGCGCTCGGCCTTCGTGGACAACGCGGGGATCATCGCCTTCGACGAACAGTGGGAGGTGGCCGTCAAGGTGGAAACCCACAACCATCCATCGGCCCTGGAGCCCTTCGGAGGCGCCAACACCGGCGTCGGAGGGGTGATCCGAGATATCCTGGGGGTGAGCGCCCAGCCCATCGCCAACCTGGATGTGCTGTGCTTCGGGCCGCTGGACCTGCCCCCGGCTGCGGTGCCGCCGGGGGCGCTCCATCCGCGGCGGGTGGCGGAGGGGGTGATCCACGGGATCGAGGATTACGGCAACAAAATGGGCATCCCCACCGTCGCCGGCGCCATCTTCTATCACCCTGGCTACACCGCCAACCCCTTGGTCTTCTGCGGGTGCATCGGATGGCTCCCCCGAGGCGCGCATCCCCAACCCAACGCCCCCCGCCCCGGGGACGCGGTGGTGGTCATCGGGGGGCGGACGGGAAGGGATGGCTTGGGCGGGGCCACTTTCTCCAGCACCGGCCTGGACGACCGCTCCCCTCAGGAAGCCCGGGCGGCGGTCCAGATCGGCCATCCCATCCTGGAACGGCAGATCACGGAGGTGATCCTCGAGGCTCGGGACGAAGGGCTTTACCACGCGATCACCGATTGCGGGGCCGGGGGCCTCTCTTCTGCCGTCGGCGAGATGGCCCGCCACCTGGGGGTGCAGGTGGACCTGGACCGGGTGCCGCTGAAATATGCCGGGCTGCGCCCTTGGGAGATCTGGCTCAGCGAATCCCAGGAGCGCATGGTGTTGGCCGTGCCCCCCGAGAACCTGCCGCGCCTGGAGGCCATCTGCCACCGCCACGGAGTGGAGATGGCCATCATCGGGAGGTTCGAGGCCACCGGTAGGCTCCGCCTGTTCGCCCGGGGGCAACCGGTCGCGGACCTCGACCTGGAGTTCCTCTATCGCGGCCGGCCCCGCCAGCGGCTAGAGGCCCGTTGGGCCCCGCACCCTCCACCCCTCCCTCCACCCGCGCCCGCCCCCGATCTCACGAACGTCCTCCTACGCCTGCTCCGCCATCCGAACATCGCCAGCCGCGAGGAGATCCTGCGTCGTTACGACCATGAGGTCCAAGGGGCGACCGCGGTGAAGCCTCTGGTCGGGGCGGCCGATCACGGGCCCAGCGATGGGGTGGTGCTGGTGCCCCTGGAGGCCGTCCGTGCGGAAGGGCCGACGCCAGGGCTGGCGGTGGCGGTTGGCCTTTGCCCCCTCTATGGGCAGTGGGACCCCTATGGGATGGCCTGGGCTGCAGTGGATGAGGCGTTCCGCAACCTGGTGGCCGTAGGGGCCGATCCGGACCGCGTTGCCTTGCTGGACAACTTCTGCTGGGGGGACCCGAAGGATCCTTCCACCTTGGGCGCCCTGGTGCGGTGCGCCCAAGGCGCCCATGACGCCGCCGTGGCCTACCAAGCGCCCTTCATCTCTGGGAAGGATAGCCTCCACAACACCTATCGCGACGCGGAGAGCCGCCAGCGCTCCATCCCAGGCACATTGCTGATCACCGCCGTAGGGGTCGTGCCCGATCGCCGGCGGACCGTCACGATGGATCTGAAGGCCCCGGGGGATTGGCTTTATATCGTTGGGGAGACGCGGGCGGAACTGGCCGGCAGTCACTATCTGGAGATCCTTGCCGGCGCCCGGCCTGGGGCCGACCGGCTCCCCCAGCCGGTCCCCGATGCGCTCCACCGCCTGCGGGCCCTCCATCGCGCCAT
>NZ_PSLG01000014.1:0-15766 GCF_040289485.1 Thermoflexus sp. | reverse complement strand
CCCCCGCCGATGATGGGATCCTGTTCTCGGAATCCCTCACCCGTTTCTTGGTGGAGGTCCGCCCAGAGGCAGCGGCGGCCTTCGAGGCCCAGATGGCCGGCCACCCGGTGGCGCGCCTCGGTCAGGTGACCGCGGATGGGTTCCTCCGGGTCATCGGAGGCGAGGGGACGGTCTGCCTGGCGCTGTCGATCGCCGAATTGGAGCGGGCCTGGCGGGGGGAGGAAGCTCCGGGCGGGCACGCCCGATGCCTCGCCCGGCCACGCCCGGCTGCGCCCGCCCTCCGCCGCCGGCCCCGGGTGCTGATCCTGTGTGCGGACGGAACAAACCGCGCGCGAGAGGCCGCTTGGGCCTGCGCGGCGGCGGGGGGCGAGCCGGAGATCGTGCATATCCGCCAGTTGCGGAGCGGCGAGCGCCGCCTGATGGATTACGCCATGCTGGTCCTCCCCGGTGGCTTCTCCTATGGGGACGACCTGGGGGCCGGCACCCTCTGGGCCCTCGATCTGCGCTGCGATCTGGGAGAAGATATCGCCCGGTTCATCGAGGACGGCCGCCTGGTGCTGGGGATCTGCAACGGGTTCCAGGCGTTGGTGAAAGCCGGGTTCCTCCCCGGATGGGGGGAGGAGCCGGCGCGGCGATCCCTCACCTTGGCCCCCAATGCCTCCGGCCGCTTCGAATGCCGTTGGGTTTACCTGCGGCCGAATCCCCGAAGCCCATGTCGCTTCACGGAGGGCCTGGACGGCCTCCTCTACTGTCCGGTCGCTCACGGGGAGGGCCGTCTCCTGGCCCGGGACGAGGCGGTCCTGGAGGCTTTGGAACGCCAGGGGCTGATCGCCCTGACCTATGTGGACCCGCAGGGTCGGCCGGCGGGCTACCCCTTCAACCCGAACGGCTCCCAACGGGGCATCGCCGGGCTGTGCAACCCCGCGGGCAACGTGCTGGGCCTGATGCCCCATCCCGAGGATCACATCTTCCCGTGGCAACACCCTCGCCACCACCGCGGGGAGAGTGGGGGCTTGGGGTTGCTCCTCTTCCAAAACGCGTTGCGGAGGTGTTGAGATGGCCCTTTCGGAGGCACAAATCGCGGCGGCCCTTCCCCATGCCCTCTGGACCGTCGACCTGGCCGGTCTGGGTCCAAAGCGCAGCGGGAAGGTGCGGGACATCTACACGGTCGGCGACCGCCTGGTGATGATCGCCACCGACCGCATCTCGGCTTTCGACCGGGTGTTGGGGGTAATCCCTTACAAGGGCGAGGTGCTTAACCGCCTCAGCGCGTGGTGGTTCGAGCAGACCCGGGATATCGTCCCGAACCACGTGATCGCAGTCCCTGATCCGAACGTGATGATCGTCCGCCGGGCGGAGCCCCTCCTCGTGGAGGTGGTCGTTCGAGGCTATATCACCGGGGTCACCAAGACCTCCCTGTGGACCCTGTATGCGCAAGGGGAGCGGCAGCCCTATGGGATCCCACTCCCGGAGGGCCTGCAGAAGAACGATCCCCTGCCCCATCCCATCATCACCCCAACCACCAAGGCCCCTTCCGGGGCTCACGACGAGGTGCTGACGCGGGAGGAGATCCTGGCCCGCGGCCTGGTCCCGGGGCCCCTGTGGCGCGAGATAGAGGAACGCGCCCTGGCCCTCTTCGCCCGAGGGCAGGCCCTGGCCCGCGAGGCCGGGCTCCTCTTGGTAGACACCAAATATGAGTTCGGCCTGGTCGATGGGGAGTTGGTGTTGATCGACGAGTTGCATACGCCGGACTCCAGCCGCTACTGGCGGGCCGATACCTACCGGCGCGGCCACGAACCGGAATCGCTGGACAAGGAGTTCGTCCGCGCGTGGTTCGCCCAGCAGGGCTACCGGGGAGAGGGGGAACCCCCAGCGATGCCGCTGGAGGTGATCGTCGGGGCAGCGGCCCGCTATATCACCGTCTACGAGCGGCTGACCGGCCAGCCCTTTGCGCCCGGGGAGGTGCCCGCCGCCCCGCGCATCGCCCGCCGCGTGGGGGAGGCCCTGGCCCCACAGGATCGCTCGCTGGAGGCAGCCCTATGACACCCTTGGTGGTCATCCTCATGGGCTCCCGGTCTGATCTGGAGCACGCCCGCGCGGTGATCCGCGCCCTCGAAACCTTCGGGCTGGCTTGGGAATTGCGGGTGGCCTCCGCCCACAAGGTCCCCGACTACCTCCTAGAGCTCCTGCGGGCCTACGAGGCGGATCCCCGTCCCAAGGTCTACATCACCATCGCCGGCCGCTCCAACGCCCTGAGCGGCCTGGTGGACGGCCAGGTCCAGGCCCCGGTGATCGCCTGCCCGCCACCCTCCGAGGCCTTCGGGGGTGCGGACATCTTCTCCTCCCTGCGGATGCCCGGGGGCATTGCCCCCGCCGTGGTGCTCGAGCCGACGGGGGCCGCCCTCCTGGCCGCCAAGATGCTCGGCTTGGCAGATCCCGCGGTGCGGGAGCGGGTGGCGGCCTTCCAAGCCCAACAACGGGAACGCCTGCGAAGGGACGACCAGGAGATCCAAGAACAGGTCACCGCGACGGCCCGAGGCGCCTAACGGAATAAGGAGGAGGCCGTGGCTGGTGATCGGCGGGAGGCTTGCGGGGTGGTAGGGATCGTGGCCCCTGGCCAGGACGCCGCCCGACTGGCGCTCCTGGGCCTCTACGCCCTGCAACACCGCGGCCAGGAGAGCGCCGGGATCGCCACCAGCGACGGGCAGGCGGCCTATCTGCACAAAGGCATGGGGCTGGTTTCCCAGGTGTTCGAGGAGAGCCTGATCCGCCAGCTGCGGGGGCCTCTGGCCATTGGGCACACCCGTTATGCCACCACCGGCTCGTCCACGCTGCGCAACGCGCAGCCCTTCCTGATCGAGACCTTGCACGGCCCTCTGGGTCTGGCCCACAACGGACAGCTCGTCCACGCCTCGACCCTGCGACGGCGTCTGTTAGCCCGAGGGGTAGGCCTCGCCTCCGGCAGCGACAGCGAGCTCATCCTCCAGATCCTCGCCTCCCCGCCGGAGGCCTGGGCCGAGGAGATCGGAACCGTGCCCCCCGATCCCGACCCCTGGGTGGAGCGGATCCGAGCGCTGCTGCGGCTGGCCCCCGGCGCCTATGCCCTGGTGCTGCTCACCCGAGAGGCCCTTTACGCGGTGCGGGACCCCTATGGCTTCCGCCCGCTGTGCCTGGGCGCCCTCGATCCTGGTTACGCGGTGGCCTCCGAGTCCGGCGCCTTGCGGCTCATCGGGGCCCGCTACCTGCGGGAGATCCGGCCCGGCGAGATCGTCCGCTTGGACGCCCACGGCCTGCGCTGTTGGGAAGAAAGCGCAGCGCCCACACCTGCCTTCTGTGTGTTCGAATACATTTACTTCATGCGGCCCGACGCCCGACGGGAGGGCGGCACGATCTATGGCGTGCGGCTGGCCCTGGGCCGCCAACTGGCCCGTGAGGCCCCCGCCCCTGCCGACATCGTCGTTGGGGTTCCCGATTCGGCCACCCCCCACGCCATCGGCTACAGCCTGGAGTCCGGTCTCCCCTTCATCGAGGGGTTGATCAAAAATCGCTACATCGGCCGCACCTTCATCCAGCCCGACGACGCCGTGCGCCGGATGGGGGTCCGCCTGAAGTTCGAGCCCCTGGTCGAGGTCCTCCGGGGGCGGCGGGTGGTGCTGGTGGACGACTCGATTGTGCGCGGACATACCACCGCGCAATTGGTGCAGCTGCTCCGGGAGGGCGGTGCCGCTGAGGTCCATGTCCGCGTGGCCTCCCCGCCCATCCGTCACCCTTGCTTTATGGGCATCGACATGGCGACCTATGAGGAACTGATCGCCCACCGGCTGGACGTGGAGAGGATCCGCCACTCCATCGGCGCCGACAGCCTGGCCTACCTCAGCCTCCCCGGCCTGATCCAGGCGGTGCGCGCGGCCCTCCCCGGGGGAGAGGGGGGTTACTGCACCGCTTGCTTCACTGGCCGCTATCCGATCCCTGTGGAGGAAGAAGCGACCGAGGCCGTGGGGATGGTGCGCCGGCATCCGGAGAACATCCAGGGGGTATCTCTCCGATGAGGGGAGCGCGGGTGCTGGTGATCGGATCTGGGGGACGGGAGCACGCCTTGGCATGGGCGTTGGCCCGCTCCCCGCACGTGGCAACGGTGTTCGTGGCCCCGGGCAACGCCGGAACACGGTGGGCGGGAGACGAGACCCGCGCCCCGGCGATCCGGGTGCCTTTGCGGGAAGGGGATCTGGAGGCATTGCTCGCCTTCGCCCGGGAGCAGCGCATCGACCTCACCGTGGTGGGGCCGGAGGCCCCTCTGGCCGCAGGGATCGTCGATCGCTTCCAGGAGGCCGGGCTGCGGATCTTCGGCCCCTCCCGGGCGGCCGCCCAGATCGAGGCCTCCAAGGCCTTCGCCAAAGCCTTCATGCAGGCCCACGGGATCCCCACCGCGGATTTCCGAACGTTCTCCGATCCGCAAGACGCCTTGGCGTGGGTGCGCCGCTGTCAGCGGCCCCTCGTCGTCAAGGCCAGCGGCCTGGCGGGCGGGAAAGGAGCCTTCGTCTGCGAAACCCCTGAAGCGGCCGAGGCCGCCGTTCGCCAGCTGATGGTGGAGCGGATCTTCGGGGAAGCCGGCGGGACGGTGGTGATCGAGGAGCGCCTGACCGGCGAGGAGCTCTCGGTGCTGGCCTTCACCGACGGCCAGAGCCTCGCGGTGATGGTGCCGGCGCGGGACTATAAACGGCTGGGGGATGGGGATGCAGGGCCGAACACCGGCGGCATGGGGGCCTACGCCCCCGTCCCCGAGGTCTCCCCCGACCAGTTGGCCACCATCCAACGGACGATCCTCGAGCCCGCCGTGGCCGGCCTGGCCGCCCGCGGAACTCCCTTTATGGGCGTGTTGTATGCCGGCCTCATGCTCACCCCCGAGGGGCCTCGGGTCCTGGAGTTCAACGCTCGCTTCGGGGATCCCGAAGCCCAGGCCCTGCTCCCGCTGTTGGAGAACGACCTCCTGGAGATCCTGGTCGCCTGCGCGGAAGGGACCCTGGATCGGATGATCCTCCGCTGGCGGCCGGGGTCAGCGGTCACGGTGGTGCTGGCCTCGGCCGGCTACCCCGGGCCGGTCCGCACGGGGCTGCCGATCCGTGGGCTGGAGAAGGTCGCCGGGATGGAGGGGGTGTGGGTGTTCCACGCGGGGACGGAGGAGAGCGGAGGCCAGGTCGTGACCGCGGGCGGGCGCGTCCTGGCGGTGACCGCCGTGGGTCCGGATCGAACGTCCGCCGCTGAACGCGCTTACGAAGCCGTCGCCCATCTTTCTTTTGAGGGCATGCAGTTCCGCCGGGACATTGGCTGGAAAGGGGAGCACGGACGATGAGTGCGAAAGCCTACGCGCAGGCAGGGGTCCATTTGGACGTCGCCCGGGAGATCCTGGCCCGCATCGCCCCCGCGGTGCGCTCGACCTATCGGCCGGAGGTGATCGCCGGGCTGGGCGCCTTCGCCGGCCTCCTCGAGGCCCGTCATCTCCAGGCCATGGAAGCGCCCGTGCTGGTGGCCACCACCGATGGTGTGGGCACCAAGGTCCTGGTCGCGGCCCGCCTCCGCCGTTGGGACACCCTCGGCTACGATCTCGTTCATCATTGCGTGAACGACCTGCTGGTCCACGGGGCGGAGCCCCTTTTCATGCTCGACTACATCGGGGGGGAGCGCCTGGACCCGGATGTGGTGACAGCAGTGGTCGCCGGGGTGGCCGCGGCCTGCCGGTCGGTGGGGTGCGTCCTGCTGGGCGGGGAGACGGCGGAGATGCCCGGCGTCTATCGGCCCGGGGCCCTGGAGGTGGTGGGGACCATGGTAGGGATCGTCGAGCGCCAGGGGGTCCTCGACGGCCGTTCGATCCGCCCGGGCGATCGCATCCTGGCCCTCCCCTCCAGTGGGCTGCACACCAACGGCTACAGCCTGGCCCGTAAAGCCCTCAACGATTTGGACTGGGAGGCCATCGTCCCGGACCTGGGAACCTCTATCGGCGAGGCCTTGCTCGCCCCCCATCGCTGCTACGTGGAGCCGATCCGCCGATTGCGAGCGGCTGGCGTTCCCATCAAGGGCCTGGCCCATATCACCGGGGGCGGCGTCTTCGAGAACCTCCCCCGTATCCTGCCGGAGGGGACGGCCGCCGTCCTCCGCCGCGGCACGTGGCCGGAGCCGCCCATCTTCGCGCTGATCCAGGAGCGTGCGGGCGTGGACCCCGAGGAGATGTTCCACGTGTTCAATATGGGGCTGGGGATGTTGATCGTAGTCCCCCCCGAGGCCGTCGCTGTCGCCCTGGCGGCCCTGCCGGGGGAACTCTACGCGGTGGGTGAAGTGGCGACAGGCGCGCGGGAGGTGCGCATCGAGGGGATGCGGCAGTGAGGATGGAACCCTTCCGGCTGGTGGTGATGATCTCCGGGTTCGGAAGCAACCTCCAGGCGATCCTGGACGCCTGCGCCGATGGCCGCCTGCCCGCCCGCGTGGCCCTGGTCGTCTCCAACCGCAAAGAGGCCTACGGCCTGGTTCGGGCGCAGCGGGCGGGCGTCCCCACCCTCTACTTCCCCCTGAAGCCCTACCGGGAGCAGGGGCTGGATCGAACGGTCTACGATCGCGATCTGGCCGAGCAGATCCGCCCCTTCCGGCCTGACCTGATCGTTCTGGCGGGCTGGATGCATGTGCTGAGCCCCGCCTTCCTGGACTGCTTCCCGGGCCGGGTGATCAACCTGCACCCAGCCCTGCCGGGGATGTTCCCTGGCACCAACGCCATCCGGCGGGCCTACGAAGCCTACCGCCGCGGCGAGATCTCTTACAGCGGATGCATGGTCCACCTCGTCACCCCCGAGGTGGACGCCGGGCCCGTCCTGGCCCAGGCGATCGTCCCCATCCTCCCAGAGGACACCCTGGAGACCTTCGAGGCTCGCATGCACGAGGCCGAGCACCGCCTGATCGTCGAGGGAATCCGGAGGGCCCTAGCAGGGTTGGCCCAGGAGGCATGAGGACCCTCATCCTCTCTCATCGATGTTCTTCGATCGAATCGGACGGCGATGCGGCCGGGGCGGTGCGGGGGGCCAGCAGCAGGAAGACCAGGCTGTAGCCGGCGCCAGCCACCGGGATGGCAAAGACGAACCCCCAGAACCCGAAGAGGCGCACCCCAACCAGGACGGCGATCAGGGTGAGCAGGGGCGGCAACCCCGTCGCCTCCCCCAGCAGGCGCGGCGCCAACAGGTGGAAGAGGACCTGCTGGTAGAGCGCCAGGATCAGCCCCATCCAGAGCCCCGCCCACCACTGCCCCTGAAGCCACACGGTCAGCGGGGGGACCCAGAGGGCGATAGGAGCCCCCAGGATCGGAATCAGGATGATCAGGCCACAGAACAGAGCGACCAGGCCAGCGAAGGGGGCCCGGAAGGCGACCATCGTCAGATAGGTGACCAGCCCGTTGATCAGGGCGATCAGCAGCTGCCCCCGCAGAAACCCCCCAAAGGTGCGGTCCAGGATCTGTGCCGCGGCCCGGATCTCATCATGGTAGGCTGGGGGGATCAGCGAGAGGGCCCGGCGGGAGAGGTTGCGCCAATCCAGCATGGTGTAGTAACTCAAGGCCAGGATGAGCAGGAACTCCACCACCCCGCCCCCGATCCGCCGGGCCGTTTCCACCAGGATGGGGAAAGCCCAGCCCGCCCCCCGCCGGGCCAGGTCCTGCCACGTCTCCCGGGAGGGGAGAATGGCCAGGGCGTCCATGGGGAGGTTCAGCCGCCCGGCCAGCGCGCGCTGGAGCTCCAACAAACGCTCGGGCGCCCGCTCCAGCTGGGCGGGCAGAAAGGCGGCCAGCGCCAGGGCCTGATGGACCATCAGGGGCAGCCCGATCAACAGGGCTCCGATGAACCCGAGCAGAAGTCCGGTATACACCAACGTGGCGCCGAACACGTAAGGGACCCGCAGGCGGGCCAGGTGACGCAGCCACGGGGGCGCCCCGCGGCGGACCCAGCCCTCCAGCCACGGCTCGGGGAACAACCCCCGGTCCAGCCATGCCACCACCGGGTGGAAGATGTAGGCCAACAGCCAGGCCAGGGCCAGCATGCGGATCAGGTCGCCGAACAAGTGGAACAGCTGCCACAGCCGCTCTGCGATGTAGATCAGGGCGGCGAGACTGATCAAGAACAACGCCCAGCGCGGCACCCGCACCGTGGCCGGCCTCCTCCAAACGGCTCGCCGGTGGATCCCTCCCATCTTAGCCCAAACCCGTAGGGTGTAGAAAGGGTGTGTTAAACTCCAGTCCATGGCGAACCCTTCGATCCCCACGGACAGGGCGATCATGCGCGCCGGCGGATCTTCTCGGGGTGCCCCTGCGCCCACCATGGTGTTGGTGAAAGGACCCCCGGGCTCGGGGAAGTCCACGGTGGTGCCCTTCGTGCTGGCTGCCCAAATGGACCGGCCGGCGATGGTGGCCGTCCCCACCCGCGCGGCCGCCATCTCCTTGGCCTGGTATGTCAGCCAGCGGACCCGGGATGGGGTCTACGCCCTCCCCCCGGACCTCCACCCGGACGTTTATGCCTTCGCCGGGGGCCGGGAGATCGTCCTGCGAGGGCGGGTGGGATACGCCGTGCGGGGCGCCCACACCCTCCCCTACGGGATGCTGGATGTGCACGTGGCCTACGTGACCACCGGCATCCTCATCCAATACATCATCAGCCAGGGCCTCTCGGGGATCCTCCCGATCGTCGATGAGATCCACCTGCGCACCATGGAGGGGGACCTCGCCTTCGCCCTGATCCTCCGGGCGGGGGTTCCCTTCGCCGTGATGTCGGCGACCATGGAGCAGGTGGAAGGGCGCCTGATCCGCCTCGCCCGGCGGTTCGGCTACGAGGTGGTGGAGATCGAACTGCCCGCCCCCCAATACCCCGTCCGGATCCTCGAGGAGCCGGTCCGCTTCGCCACCCGGGCGGACCGGCCCGCCCAGGTGGTCCTGAAGGCCCTGCGCCGTTACCGTCACCTGAAGTTCCAGGGGACCACGGTGCAGGTCGGCGAGGGGGAGATCCGCATCGAGCACCTGGGGGCTCCCCTTCACGCCCTGATCTTCATGCCCGGCGTGCGAGAGATCGAGGACACCGTCGAAGCGCTGCGGGGAGAGTTCCGGAACGAAGTCCTTCCCCTCTTCGGGGCCATGGCGGTGGGCGAGCAGGAGGCGGTGGTCGAGAAGGCGGCCGACCGGTCCGCCACCCGCATCTTCGTCAGCACGGAACTGGCGGGGGTCTCCCTGACCATGAACGCCGGCCTGGTCCTAGACCTGGGGCTGGTGCGGCGCAGCGAGGCCGACGCCCGCGGCTTCGTCCGCCTGCCGGTGGTCCCGATCTCCCGGGCGGAGGCGGCCCAGCGGGCGGGCCGGGCGGGGCGGACGGCGCCGGGGATCTGCATCCGGTGCTTCCGGATGGCGGAACTGCGAGAGATCGCCCGACCCCCGGAGACCCTGCGCGCCTCCCCCGAGCGCATCGTGCTGGTCGGCGCCGCCCTGGGCCTCTCGGTCCGTGATCTTCCGCTGCCGGACCCGCCCCCTCGGGAGGCGGTGGAGGAGGCCACCCGGCTGCTGCGACGGCTGGGGGCGCTGGACGGCCACGGGCGGATCACGCCGCGAGGCTTTCAGATCCTGGAACTGGGGCTCCCGGCCCGGCTGGCGATCCCCCTGTTGGTCGCCCGGGAGGCCGGGGAGGCGGAGGACCTGTTGGACAGCCTGATCGCCGCCATCGCGCTGCTGGCTGTGGGCCGGCCGTGGCGGCTGCCCGGCTACGGCCCGCCTCCGGGCCGTCAGGGGGACCTGAACGCGGCGATGGCCGCCCTGATCCGCTATATGCAGCGCTCCGCCCTGGATCCCTCCAGGGCGGCGGAGGAGGCCCGGGCTCAGGGCTTCGCCGACCGGGTGCTGGACGAGGCGGCGAACATCTACCTGCCGGACCTGCGGGCGCGGATGCGGCTGCTCTTCGCGGAGGAGGAGGGCCCGTGGGACCGGACCATCCCGAGGGCCGTCGATGAGCGACGCCTGGCGGGATACCTGGCGGCCGGCTTCCCGGACATGGTGGGGTTGGTAGACTGGAAGCGGCGCCTGCTGGAGACGCCAGACGTGCGGTGCTGGATCGGGCGGGATTCCGGGTTCTGGCGGGCGTATGAAGAGGAGCGCCCTCCGTTGGCCATCGCCCTGGCCGGCACCTTCTCCGCCGAGGGCATCCGCATCGCCACCGCCATGGTGCCCGTGACGGCCGAGGACCTGGTCCGGGTGGGGGTGGCGCGGATCCGGGACCGACGCCGGGTCCAAGAGCGGGGTCACGTCCACGAGGAGGCGCTGCTTCTCTGGCGCGGCCTCGAGCGGACCATGGCCGTGCGGCTGATCGTCGAGCCGGAGTGAACCCCAAGCGATATCGAGCGGGGTGGGCGGGGAAATGCGGGGCCGATTGCGGGCGAGACGAGACAGCCCGAGGCCCCCGGTGGCTATGGCCATCCGGGCCCAGAAGCCCGGCCGCCGGCCCCGGAAGGCAAACCCGAAGGCCGCTGCCGCGCCCAGCAGACTGAGGACCAACTCGCCCAGGGAGGCTTTACTCCCCATGGAGGACCGTGGTCAACAGGAGTCCGGCTGTCAGCAACAAGCCGAAGAGGCGATGGAGACGGGCTGTCTGCAAGTCGAGGGTGGCGATGGCCCGCAGGATCTCCCAGATCCCGGCTGCCTTTCGGCGGGCTTGCTCTGCGAAGGGCAGCTTCTCCACAGACGGCTAAGGCCGAGATCGGCGGCCTGACGGGCATAGGCCACCGCCTGACGCACCCCGCCACAGGCAGCCAAACCCAATCCGACTCGACGGAGGATGCTTCCCATGGCAGCCTTCCTGAGAGGCAAGGGGTATATTTTGGTCTGCTCCTGGTGGCTTTCACCAGCGCCCACTGCCCGCCGATCCCCTGCGTGCTCACCGCTCACCGGGGGAAGGCCGGCCGGCCCCGGGCCAGGCGCTCGGCGTATTGCCGCTGGTAGTATTCCCGGTAGGCCCCGCTCTTGATCTTCCGCCACCACCACTCGTTCTCCACATACCACCGCACCGTCTTCTCCAGCGCCTCGTCCAGGGTGTGGCGGCTGCGCCAACCCAGGGCCACGATCTTGGAGACGTCTAGAGCGTAGCGCCGGTCGTGCCCCGGCCGGTCGGGCACCAGGCGGATCAGCGCGTAGGGCTTGCCCAGCAGGTCCAGGATCCGCTTGGCCACCTCCAGGTTTGGGGTCGAGACCCCCGTCCCCAGGTTGTAGACCTCCCCGGGCTGTCCCCGGCGCAACACCAGGTCGATCCCCTCACAGTGGTCCAGCACATACTGATAGTCCCGCATCTGCTGCCCGTCCCCGTAGATGGGCAGGGGCTCGTCGTCGATGGCGTTGGTGATGCACAGGGGGACGAACTTCTCGGGATACTGATACGGGCCGATGTTGTTGGAGCCCCGGGTGATGGTCACGGGGACCCCGAAACTGGTGTGATAGGCCAGGCAGAGGAGATCCGCCCCCGCCTTGCTGGCCGAATACGGGCTGCGCGGCCGTAGGGGATCCTCCTCCCGAGAGGCCCCCTCCAGGACCTCCCCATAGACCTCATCGGTGGAGACCTGGTGGAAACGCAGCCCGAAGGCCCGGGCCGCCTCCAGCAGCACGTAGGTGCCGTAGACGTCCGTCTGCACGAAACTCCCGGGCTCCAACAGCGAGCGGTCCACATGGGACTCGGCGGCGAAGTTCACGATGGCCTCGATGCGATGGTCCCGGATGGCCTCCGCCACCGCCTCCGCGTCGCAGATGTCCCCCCGCACGAAGGCATAACGCCCCCGGAACCGCTCAGCCACGTCCTTCAGGTTGTCCAGGTTCCCCGCATAGGTCAACTTGTCATAGACCAGCACGTAGGCGTCCGGATACGCCTCCAGGGTCCAGCGCACGAAGTTCGAGCCGATGAAGCCGGCCCCGCCCGTCACCATCAGCCGACGCACCGTAGCCTCCTCCTCGGGGTTGTGGAAAAGCTTGTGGATAACTTCCCAAAAAACGGCCTTTCGGACGGGATAATTCTACCTGGCCCTGGGGGATACGGGTAGGGACCGGGTGGAAAACCTTGTGGGGAACGGGGACGTTAAAAGGGAGGGCGGGGGGTTGCTCGCCGTCGGCCCCCTCCGTAGAATCGAACCGCACAAGGGCACCTCCCATAGGACTTCGGCGCATTAGGCCTTCCCCGGACGGCGCGGCCTCTGGGCGGGCGGCTTCCAGCCCATGCGCGCGGGGGATCGTGGGTCGATCGGAGAAGGGGGACGTGATGGACGAAGGGACAACCGCGATGCGGACGCCCAACGCCATCTGGCAGCGGGTGCTGGAGGAACTCCAGCAGCAGATCCCGAAGCCGACCTTCGAGACGTGGGTGAAGGGCACCCAGGTGGTCTCCGCCTCCGACGACCGGCTGGTGGTCGGGGTGCGCAGCGCCTACGCCCGGGATTGGCTGGAGGGCCGGCTGCGGACGGTGATCGCCCGCACGTTGACAGGGGTGGTGGGCCGCCCCATGGCCGTGGACTTCGTGGTCTACGAGAACGGGAAGATCCAGGCGGCCGCCCCCGGGGGCGAGGAGGGGCCGGCTGCTCTGGGGGCCCAGCGCCTGAACCCGCGCTACACCTTCAAGACCTTCGTGGTCGGGCCCAGCAACCGCCTGGCCCACGCCGCCGCCCTGGCCGTGGCCGAGCGGCCCGCCCAAACCTACAACCCCCTGTTCATCTACGGCGGGGTCGGCCTGGGCAAGACCCACCTCCTCCACGCCATCGGCCACGTCTGCGTGCGCAAGGGCCTGCGGGTCCTCTACGTCTCCTCCGAGGAGTTCACCAACGACCTGATCAACGCCATCCGGTCCCAGACCACCGACCAGTTCCGGGACAAGTATCGCTCCATCGACGTCCTGCTCATCGATGACATTCAATTCATCGCCGGGAAGGAGAGCACCCAGGAGGAGTTCTTCCACACCTTCAACACCTTGCACAGCAACGGCAAGCAACTGGTGATCTCCAGCGACCGGCCGCCCAAGGCCCTGGTGACCCTGGAGGAGCGGCTGCGCTCGCGCTTCGAGTGGGGCCTGATCGCCGACATCCAGCCGCCGGACCTGGAGACCCGCATCGCCATCCTCCGGGCCAAGGCCGAGGGTCTGGCCATCCGGATCCCGGACGACGTGATGGAGTTCATCGCGCGGCAGATCCAGAGCAACATCCGGGAGCTGGAAGGGGCCCTGAACCGGGTGGTGGCCTACGCCCAGTTGATGCAGATGCCCCTGACCCGGGAAGCCGCCAGCAGCGCCCTGGCTGACCTGCTCCCGCGGCGGAAGGCCATCTCCATCGAGCGCGTCATCGAGGTGGTGGCCGATTTCTACGGGGTCCCCGCGGAAGCCCTTCGGGGCCCCCGGCGGAACAAGGAGCTGGTGTATCCCCGCCAGGTGGCGATGTATCTGGCCCGGGAGGAGACCGGAGCCTCCCTCCCCCAGATCGGGGAGGCCTTCGGGGGGCGGGATCACACCACTGTGCTCTACGGCATCGAGAAGGTGCAGGGGGAACTGGAGCACAACGAGCGGCTGCGCCGCGAGATCATGGCCATCCGGGAGCGGCTCTACCAGGAAGAAAAGGCCTGACCGCAGCCCGGCCCCGGGGCTGCCCGCGGGCCAGCCTCCGAACCTGCCTATCATTTATATGGAGGAGGTTGACGAAACAGCCCGTCTCCCAAGGCCCGGTATGCCCAACCTGAAGGCCGCCCCGCTGTTCCTCCCCGCCCTGGCCTGGCTGGCCGGGCTCCTCCTCGCCCGCAGCCTCCCGCCGACCACTCCTTCGACCGGCGCCCTCTTCTTCGCGCTCTGGGCCCTCCCCCTCTTGGCGATGGCTGGGGCCTGGGGCCATCGCCCGGCCGCCCGACGGGGTGCCCTGCTGGGGCTGATCGCCCTCGCCGGCGCCCTCCGCGGCGCCCTGCGCCCCACGCCCACCCTTCCCCCGGATCTCATGGCCGCCATCGCCGAGGGCTCAGAGATCTCTATGGAGGGCGTCGTCGTCGACGACCCCGCCGCCCGCGGGCCGGGATCCCGCTTCCGGTTCCGCCCGGAAGGCGCCACGGCGTTCCTCCTCGTGGATCTTCCTCAGGGCCGCCCGGCCTACGGGGACCGCCTCCGGTTGACCGGACGGATCGGCCCCATCCCCCTCCACCCGGAGGTGGACCTGCGGGCGGTCTTGGCCCGCCAGGGCGTGGTGGGGATGTTCTCGGCCCGGGAATGGGCCCGCCTCTCCGGCGGCGCTGGGAGTCCCCTTCTGGGCGCCCTCTACCGACTGCGAGGGTGTTTGCGGGAGCGCCTGCGGGCCCTGCTCCCTGACCCCGAGGCCGGGCTCCTCCTCGGCATCCTGCTGGGCGATGAAAGTGAGATCCCTCGGGAGGTGGAAATTGCCTTCGCCCGCGCTGGCCTCAGCCACATTGTGGCCATCTCCGGCTACAACATCGCCCTCCTCACCGCCCTCGCCCTCACCGCCTTCACCCGGCTCCTGGGCCGCCGCGCCGCCCTCTGGGGGACCCTCTTCCTTATCCCCCTTTACACCCTCCTGGTCGGCGCCTCGGCCTCGGTGGTGCGGGCGGCCTGGATGGGGGCGCTGACCGTCCTGGCCGCCCTCCTTGGGCGATCCTCCGAGACCCTGAACGCCCTCAGCCTCTCCGCCCTCTTGATGACGGCCATCGACCCCTGGGCCCTGGAGGATATCGGGTTCCAGTTGAGTTTCGCCGCCACCCTGGGGCTGCTCTTCCTGGCTCCGCCCCTAGAGAGCTGGGCCCGCCGCGCCGTGGCCATCCTCCTGCGGGACCCCCAGGCGGCGACGCTGGTGGAACCGGTCCGGGAGGCCCTGCTGGTCTCCGCGGCTGCCCAGATGGCCACCGGGCCGCTGATGCTGTATCACTTCCGGGAACTCTCTCTGATCGCCCCCCTGGCCAACCTGCTGGTGCTCCCGGTCCAGCCGCTGGTGATGGGCCTGGGGATCGCTGCTGCCGTAGGCGCCCTGCTCCTCGGCCCGCTGGCCATCCCCCTGGGCTGGGCCGTCTGGTGGCCCCTGGCCTGGTCCGTCCGGGTGGCCGACCTGGCCGCCCGCTGGCCCCTCGCCACCGTCCGCATCGCCCCGGGCTATCGGGAGGGGACGCTGCTGGCCTACGGGGCCGCCCTGGGCTTCCTCCTGCTGCGCCTCCATGGCCTGTCCTTATCCGAGGGGGTCCGCCGCCTGCGCCCCTACCGGCCGGCCCTCCAGGCCTTGGGGCTGATCGGCACCGTCGGGGCCTTGGCCTTCGGGTACCTCCCCGACGCCCGGACGCTGCTGGTGCTCTTCGAGGACGGACGCACGGTGCTGCTGGAGACGCCGGAGGGGCATCGGGTGCTGTGGCTGAACGGGACGGCTGCCTCACCGCTGCCGACGTTGGGGCGCTGGCTGGGGCCCTTCGACCGCCGCCTGGACCTGGTGATCCTGGGGGCGCCGGAGGATCGCCGCTGGCTGGATCTCCTGCAGTCCCGTTATCCGGCCCGACATGTTCTCGGCGCCGAGGGCTCTGTTCCCCCCGGGCTGGAGGTTCGGCTCGGGGCGATCCGCCTGCAGGCCCTTCCGGAGGGCTGGCAGGTCCGTCTCGCCGATCGGGGGGTCTGGATCGTCCGGGGACGGCCGGCGACGGCGGTCGAGCCGGTGGACTGGGTGATCCACCTGGGCGACGAGCGGACCGGCCTGGCGGCGGCCC
>NZ_PSLG01000093.1:0-5959 GCF_040289485.1 Thermoflexus sp. | reverse complement strand
CGCAAGGTGAAAGGGATGACGATGCGCCACGGAACGGCCTAAGCACAGCGCCGCTGTGCCCAACTCTCCGTGCCCGCAGGCGGCGGTGAACCTTTCCAGCAGGTCCCGTGCCGCCCCGGCCGCATATCGAAACGCCTTGTGAATGTCTTGCTGCCGATCGGGATCGGCGGGGCGGGTTTCATCTTCGGCTGTCCCATCCATCCCCACCTCGCTCTCCCACGAGGCGCGCGGAGGAGGGCGGATCCCTGCCTTTGTCCCTCGGCCCATCCGGTTTTGATGGTTTCCCATTTATTGCGATAGACTGGCAATAGCCAATCTATTGCAAGGAGGGGGCCGTGCATATCCCGGACGGGTTCCTCTCGGCGTCGGTGGCGTTGCCGCTGTGGGGGGTGACGGCGGGGGTCGGCGGGTATGCCCTGCGGCGGGTGAGCCGGGATCTGGGGGAACGGGACGCGCCGGTGGTCGGCGTGGTGGCCGCAGGGATCTTCGCCGCCCAGATGCTGAATTTCCCCATCGCCGGCGGCACCTCTGGACACCTGGTCGGGACCGCCTTGGCCACTCTGCTCCTCGGCCCATGGACGGCCATCCTGGTGATGGGATGTGTCCTCATCGTCCAGGCCCTGGTGTTTCAGGACGGCGGGCTGGTGGCCCTGGGGGCCAATATCTTCAACATGGGGATCCTGGGCGCCCTGGTGGCCTATGCCGCCGACCAGACGATCCGTGGCCTGTTCGGAGCCCGGCCGTGGGCCCGGCCCGCCGCCGCGTTCCTGGCCGGCTGGATGGCCACCGTGATGGGGGCCCTGGCCACCGGTATGGAACTGGCCCTCTCGGGCCTGGCGCCGGCCAACTTGGTGCTCCCGGCCATGGGCGGGATCCATGCCCTCATTGGGGTGGTGGAGGGGCTGATCACGATGGGCGCGGTGGCCTTTCTCTCCGTGCTCCGTCGGGAGCCGGAACGCCCGGTGGTGGGCCGCCTCCCCCTCTGGGCGGCCGGCCTGGCGCTGGCCTTCGGCCTGGCGGTCCTCGCCCCGCTGGCCTCCTCGGACCCCGACGGGCTGGAGCGGGTGGCGCAGGACCTGGGGTTCCACAGCGCCGCCCGGGTTACCCTGCCGGGCCTGATCCCCGATTACGTGGTCCCGGGGATCCCGAACCCGGCCCTGGCGACGATCCTGGCCGGCTTTCTGGGGGCGGCGCTGGTCTTCGGGCTGGCTGTGCTTCTCGTCTTCCGCCGCCGTCCGCCCCAGGCGCTGAAGCGATGATCCCGTCCGGATCCGGGCGGGACGGAGGCGGCCGGGGCTCGGAGGGCTGGTGGCCGTGCATGTGCACTTCCACGACCCATATCAGCCGTTGGAAAGCCCGGTGCATCGGCGGGACCCCCGGGTGAAACTGGCCCTGACGCTGGCCTTTATCGTCACGGCCACAGCCTTGCCCGGGGGGGCGTGGTCGGCCTACGGCCTCCTGGTGCTGGCGGTTCTAGGGGCAGCGCTCCTCTCAGGACTGGGGGTGCGCCGGGTGTGGCGGCGCTCGGCCCTGGCGTTGCCCTTCGTCCTGGCGGCCCTCCCGGTGGTGTTCACAGCCCCCGGCCCATCGGCGTTCCAATGGCAGATGGGACCGTGGACGCTGTCGGTGCGCGCGGAAGGCGTGGTGCGGTTCCTCAGCGTCCTGATCAAGGCCTGGCTCTCTGCCCAGGCGGCGGTGGTGCTGGTGGGAACCACGTCCTTCCCGGATTTGCTGGCGGCCATGCGGGGTCTGGGGATGCCGCGGATCCTGGTGCAGACCGTCGGGCTGATGTGGCGGTATCTTTTCCTGTTGGCCGATGAGGCGGTGCGGATGCTGCGGGCCCGGGAGGCCCGCAGCCTGGATCCGGGGATCCCGGGCCGTCGGGTGGGGGGAACCCTTGGCTGGCGGGCGCGGGTGACTGGCCAGATGGCGGGCATGGTGTTCCTCCGGGCCCTGGAGCGGGGCGAGCGGATTTACCTGGCCATGGTCGCCCGGGGGTATGATGGCGAAATCCGAGCCCTGCCGGCCCCACCCCTCTCTGCGGTCGATCGCGGGCTGCTTCTGGGCGGGCTCGCCTTCCTGGGGCTGGTGCTGCTGGTCGGCCTGTTCGTGTAGGGAGGATGGGCAGCATGGCGGCGTTACTCGAGGCGGAGGGGCTGGTCTACGTGTATCCGGATGGCCGCCGGGCGTTGAACGGCGTCTCCCTGGCCCTTCGGCGTGGGGAGAAGGTCGCGCTGGTGGGGCCCAACGGGGCCGGCAAATCCACGCTGCTGCTGGTGCTCAGCGGCCTGTTCCGGCCGGCGGCCGGCGTGATCCGGTGGGAAGGACAGCCGGTGGGGGATGGGGACCTCCGGCGCCTGCGGGCTCGGGTGGGCTTGGTGTTCCAGGATCCGGACGACCAGTTGTTCTCCCCCACTGTGTTCGATGACGTGGCCTATGGGCTGATCTACCAGGGGCTGGCGGCCTCGGAGGTGGCAGAGCGCGTCCACCAGGCGCTGGAGGCGGTGGGGATGGATGGGGCCGCGTCCCGCATCTCCCACCACCTCAGCGTGGGGGAGAAGAAGCGCGTGGCCCTCGCCACCGTGCTGGCCTTGCAGCCCGAAGTGATGCTCTTCGACGAGCCCACCGCCGGGCTGGACCCCCGGGGGCGGCGGGAGTTCATCCGGCTGCTGAAAGCCATGCCCCAGACGATGCTGGTGGCCACCCACGACATGCGCATGGTGGCCGAGGCCTTCCCGCGCACCCTGGTGATGGACGGTGGGGAGATCGTGGCCGACGGCCCCACCGCCGAGATCCTCCAGGACCGAGCCCTCCTGGAGGCCCATGGGCTGGAGCCGCCGTTCTAAGGCGTGAGCCGCTCCGGGGGGGCTTCCCATGCCTCATTGTCTTCACGCCCGTCGCCTGCTCCGTCAGCACGGCTATCGGGTCACGCCCCAGCGCCTGATGGTGCTGGAGGTGCTTCGGACCGCGGACCGGCATCTGACGGCGGAGGAGATCCACGCCGCCCTGCAGGCGCGCTCCCCGGGCGTGGACCTCTCCACCGTCTATCGGGCCTTGCGGCTGTTCTCCCGGCTGGGGCTGCTGGACCGCCATGACATCGGCGGCGGCCGCAGCGTCTACGAGTTGCGGGTCCGGCCGGACCACGGCCACTTCATCTGTGAGCGGTGCGGCCGCGTGGAGCATCTGGAAGCGGAGCCCTTCGAGGGGGTGCGGCAGGCGCTGGAGCGCGGGGGGGGCTATCGGATCCTTCGCCTGACGGCGACGGTGGTGGGGATCTGCCCCGCATGTCAGGCGCGCGAGGAGGATGGGGCGTAGACGGCGCCCGCCCTCCCGCTAGACGGGCTCCACGTAGATCTCGTCGAACAGGCGATCCTGGCGGGCGATCACCTGGCGCCGCTTGAGGAGCTCCAGCAGGCCCAGGAAGAGGGCGATGCGATCGGCGCGGGTCTCGACGCTCTCCAGCAGCCGGCTCATGGCGACCCGGCCGTGGGCCACCACCGCGTCCAGGATGCGCTGGATGGCCTCCTGGATGGTCAGGCGGTAGGGGGAGAGGAAGCGCCCTACCGGCACTGCAGCGGGGGGGCGCTGCAAGGCACGGCGGGCGAGGCGGAGAAGGTCCTCCAACGTCACCCCTTCCAGGCCGGTCCCGGGGGCTGCCGGCAGAGGTGGTGGGGCGGCGCGGGGATAGGCGGTCCACCCTTCCCGCTCGGCCAACCAGCGGGCCCTTTCGCGGAAAAGGCGGTAGGCTTGGAGTTGGGCCACCAGTTCCGCCCCCACGTCCTCCACCCCCTCGTCTGGCGCCGGCGGCCGCGGCAGGAGCAGCGTGGACTTGAGGTAGAGCAATTTGGCCGCCACCACCAGATATTCCGCCAGTTGGTCCAGGGTGAGGGCCTGGAGGACAGCCACGTATTCCAGGTATTGGGCGGTGACCTGGGCCAGGGAGATCTGCGTGATGTCCAGGGCGTTGCGCTCGATCAGGTAGAGCAGGAGATCGAGCGGCCCTTCGAAGACCGGCAGGCGCACCGGAGGCAGGCTGGGCTTGAAGGGCAGGGTCACTGGTCCTCCTCGTGGAGCCACCGCCACAACAGGCCCATCGCCATGTGGGCGACCCACTCGGCGGCGTGGGGGAGGGGGCCTCGAAGGGCTCGCCGGGCGATCTTCGGGCCCTTCGGCGTGGCCAGGGCGGCGGTGGCCTGGAAGCCCTCTCCCTCCGGGCGGACCTCGGCGGCCAGCCCGAAGGTGGTCCCGGCGTGCCGCCGGACAGCCTCCGCTGCGTGTTCGGGGGCGGCGGCCAGCCGGGCCCGAACCTCCCCGATGCGGAAGACGGTTCCCTCGGGGTCGGCGGCGGCCAGCCGGCCGCCCAGCATCCCCATGGAGCCGCTCTCGATGGTCGCCAAGGTGGCCTGGCGCTGGCGGAGGGCGAGGATCAGCGCCGCCTCGGGGGTCTCTTCCCCCTCGCCGTAGACGGCCGCGCCCAGGCGCTCGCGGATGATCCGGACGGCAGCCTCGGCCCGGGCCTGGGCGTCTGCGAGGGTGACCCCATGGGCCCGGATGCGGATGTCCACCCGCCCCGGGTGGGCGTTCAGACCGATCTGCGGGTTCTCCCCCCGTAGCAGATCCTGAAGCCGCTCGTCGATCAGGCTCTCTCCCCACCCGATGGTGCGCACCACCCGCCAGACCATGGCCTCCTTCGGAGGGAAGCGCTCCCGCAGATAGGGGATGACGGTCTCGGCGAGCATGCGCTCCAGTTCGCGGGGGACGCCCGGCAGGGCGAAGAGGAGGTGGCCGTCCTCCTCCACCAGGAACCCGGGCGCGGTCCCGATGGGGTTGGGGATCACACGGGAACCTTCCGGTCGGAAGGCTTGCCGCCGGTTGCTCTCCGGCATCGGGACCCCGAAAGCCTCAAAGCGCGCGCGGATGGTTTCGAACAGTTCGGGATCGAAGCGCAGGGGGCGCCCGGTGGCCTCCGCCACCGCCTCCCGGGTCACATCGTCCACGGTGGGGCCCAGGCCGCCGCTGATGAAGAGGATCTCGCTGCGGGAGCAGGCGGCCCGGATGGCCGCGACCATGCGGGGCAGGTCGTCGCCCACCACGGTGACCTGGACCAGGGGGATGGCCAGCGGGCGGAGGGCCCGGGCGATGCGGGCCGAGTTGGTGTCCACCACGTCCCCGCTCAGCAGTTCCGTCCCGGTCGCCAGGACTTCAGCGTTCGGCATGGGGCCTCCCGGGTGTTCCTCTGAGCCTGATCCCATTTTAACCCCGGGGGCGATCCCCGGGCGGCGGCTGCTCGGGGGAGCGGCCTTCCGAACGCCCGGCTGCCAGGGCGAGGGCCTCCGGCAGGTCCTCCAGCGAGCGGACCATCCGGATCCACTTGCCCCAACGGCCGTTCTCCGCAAAGCCGAGGGAACGGTAAAGGGCGCGGGCGCGCTCGTTGTGCGCTCCGACCCAGAGTTCGCACTGACGGCAGCCGTGGGAGCGCAGGTAGGCCATCCCGTAGCCCAACAGGGCGCGGCCCAGCCCACGGCCCTGATAGGCGGGATCCACGACCAGTTCGTGGATGGCCCCCGTGTCGTGGTCCCATCGGGGATCCACGGCGATGAACCCGACAGGGCGCTCCCCGTCGTAAGCGATAAAGGAGCCGTTCGGGTCGCGATGCCGGAGCCATCGGAGATAGACCTTCACCTCGGCGCGGTGGCGGTAGTAATAGTCTCCCAGGGGTTGGTAGGCCCGCAGGTAAAGGTCCACCAGGTCCGCGGCGCTCGAGAGCGGCTGCTGCACGATGCGGATCGACGAAAGAGTAGGAAGCAAGAGGGATCACCTCCTCCCGGAGGACGTGGACGGCAGGGGTAATGCCGCCGGGGCCGAAGGACGCGCCCATCCCGCCGGCGCGGAAAATCCCCTTTTCCGTTCCGTGGCGCATCGTCATCCCTTTCACCTTGCGAGGCGAAACGGATGACCG
>NZ_PSLG01000092.1:0-6062 GCF_040289485.1 Thermoflexus sp. | reverse complement strand
GTTGGCGGCCTTGGCCGCCGCCACGATCTCGGCCTCGCCGGCCCCGGGGCGGCCTCCGACGCTGCAGGGGCCGCTTCGGGCGCGGCGCCGTCGGGGAGGCGGGGGATCAGGCTTCGGAACTCCAGTTCCTGAAACAGGGCCAGCACCGCGGCGCGATCGTAGCGGCCGACACGACAGGCCTCCCAGTCGATGGTTAGGGGGACGTCGGTGCGGATCTGGGCCAGACGCTTGCTTAAGAAGGCCTGCTCCCGGCCGGCCTCCAGCAGGCGCCGCACCCGCTCCGGCTGGACCTCGTCGAGGTGGGTGTAGAGGTTCTCCAGGGAACCGTAGCGCTTCAGGAGCTCCGTGGCCGTCCGCTCCCCGATCCCCCGGACGCCCGGGATGTTGTCGCTGGGATCGCCGGTGAGGGCCTTCAGATCCACCAGCTGGGAGGGCTCCAGCCCGTAGCGCTCCCGGATGGCCTCCACGTCGTAGATCACCACGTCGTCGAAGTGGCGGCGGGAGGTCAGCACGTGGAGGCCCGGTCGGATCAACTGAAAGGCATCGGTGTCGCCGGTGACGATCAGGACCTCCATCCCGCGGGCCAGGGCCTGGGTGGCGGCGGTGCCGATGACATCGTCGGCCTCGAAGCCCTCGGCGGTGAGGACGGGGATGGCGAAGGCGGCGATGATCTGGCGGATGCGGGCGAGTTGCGCGTCGAAGTCCGAGGGCCGCTCGGCCCGCGTGGCTTTGTATTCGGCGAAGACCTCGTGGCGGAACGTCCGCCCCACATCGAAGGCCACGGCCATATATGTCGGTTGGTGCTCCCGCCACACCCGCAGGAGCATGGAGGTGAACCCGTAGACGGCGTGGGTCGGTTCGCCCCTGCGGGTTTGCAGGCCCTGGCGGAGCAGGGCGTAATAAGCCCGGTAGGCCAAGGAGTGCCCATCGATCAACACCACCAGCGACGCCATCGCACGCCACCTGTTCGCTCTTTCCGGTCCCTGTCTCTCATTGTATACGGGTCTCCCTGCCCCGGCGCGCCGTTCCGAAGAGGGCGGGGCATCAGCCGACCTGAGGGTGGGGGACCCGGGCGATGAGGATCTCCTCCGTGGCGTCCCCCTGGGCCACGGCCAGGAAGCCGGGGCGGGGGCCGATGTCCCGATAGCCGAGGGATCCGGGGGCCAGGGCCGGATCCCGGGCGATGAGGGCGGACTGCCCATAGAAGGCCAGGTCGAACAGGGTGCCGGTCATCATCGGGTTCACCGCGTAGGCGAACCGCCCCTCGGCCACCGTGGCAGCCCAGGACCCCCGCAGCCAGTCCTGCTGCTGCTCTGGCGTCCAGGGGCCGGGGTTGGCCGAGGGCTGAACCAGGATCTCGGCCCCCTGCTGGGCCAGGCGCTCCCGAACCGGGGACTCGGGGGCGAATGCGTCGAGGCAGACCGCGATGCCAAGGCGGCCCAGGGGGGTGGGGAAGACTTGGATCGCCTCCACCGGGCCCGGAGCGAGGTCCAGCCCGGCGGGGCCCTCAATGTCGATGAGGGCCACCTTCCGCTGGATGCCGAGGAGCATCCCATCAGGCCCGAAGAGGCACGCCGTGTTGTGGACGGCAGTGGGATCCTGATCCCGGGGAGCGGGGAGCGGAAGGAAAGCATCCGCCAGGGGGGCGGATCCAGCGACGAGGTAAACCCGGTGGTGGGCGGCGAGGGCCGAGAAAGTGTCCAAGTAGACGCGAGCGAGGCGGGGCTGGAGGGCGAGCAGCAAGGCCCGGGCCCAGCCCACCCGGTGGCGCAACCGGTTCCAGAGGGCGGGGAGGAGACAATGGCGCAAGGCCCGGGCCATGGCGGCTGCCATGGTAGGCTGGGCGTGGACGGCCGGGGGGAGCACGGCCAGGGCGGCCAACAACCCCACATCCTCGGGGAAGGCCACCAGGGTCGGCAGGCGGGGGTCGGCCTGGGCCATCGCCCGGACCATCAGCCCCTCGAGGCGGGCGGCGAACGCCTCGGGCGACCGCCCATCGGAGGGGGACCAGCGCATCTGGATGGCGATGAGTTGGATGCGCATCGTCCCTTCCAGCGTTGGGAATTAGCTGGGAGGCGACCCGGCGTCCCGATACAGGCCGTGGGCGTAGATGTAGGCCTCCACTTCAGGGGGGACCAGGTAGCGGATGGAGCCCCCGCTGCGGACGCGACGGCGCAGGTCGTGGGAGGCGATGTCCAGGAAGGGAGCGTCCAGCCAGACGATCCGCTCCCCGATCCCGGGCAGGGCTTGCTCCAGCAAAGGCATGTGGACCACATAGCTGGGCCGGGGCATCACGGCCAGCCACGTCATGCGGATCAACCGGTGGGGATCGCGCCAGCGCGGGAGGTCCACCAGGGAGTCAGCGCCCATCAGGAAAAAGAACGTCGCCTCGGGGTGCTGTTCCCGCAGCACCATCAGCAGGTCCACCGTGTAATGGGGGCCGGGCCGGTCGATGTCGGCCCGCGAGATCTCGAAGAAGGGGTTGCCGGCGATGGCCCGGGCCAGCATGTTCAGCCGGTGCGCGATGGGGGTGACCTCGGCCGCCGGCTTGTGGGGAGGCTGGGCGGCGGGAAGGAACAGCACCCGATCCAGCCCGAGTTGGATGCGGGCCTGTTCGGCCAGCACCAGGTGGCCGTAGTGCGGGGGGTCGAAGGTTCCTCCGAGCAGCCCCAGGCGGGTCATGCCCGCTCCCTGCGGATCGAGATGCGCCTCAGCGCGCCGCGGCGCGCTTCCCCACGTCGGCCCAATCCACCCACTCAAGCTCCACCTCGCCGATGTAGACCGTGTCGCCGGGGCGGACGCCGGCCCGCTCCAGGGCCTCGATGACCCCCAGGCGCTCCAGTTGGCGATGGAGGTGCATCAGGGCCTCTGGGGAATCCAGCCGCGCCATGCGCACGGCCTTCTCCGCGGCCGTGCCCAGCACCCGCCAGCCATCTCCCTCGCGGACCACCTGGATGGGGGTCTCCCGCCGGAGGGCCAGCGCCGTCGGCCGCAACGGCTCGGGGGGCGGCACCTCCTGCAGGCGCTTCCAGGCCTCCCACATCAGCGCCCGCGTCCCCTGCCCGGTGGCCGCGGAGATCGGATAGACGGTCTGGCCGCGGGCGGCGAAGGCGGCCTGCACCTCCGGCCAACGCGCCTGGACCTCAGGCAGGTCCATTTTGTTGAAAGCGATGAGCTGGGGGCGCTGGAGGAGGGCCGGGTTGTAATGGGCGAGTTCCGCGTTGATGGTCTCGTAATCGGCCACCGGGTCGGGGGCCAGGCCGTCCAGGAGGTGGATCAGCACCCGCGTCCGCTCGACGTGACGCAGGAAGGTCAGGCCCAGACCAGCCCCTCGATGGGCCCCTTCGATCAGGCCGGGCAGGTCGGCCAGCACGAAGGAGGCGGTGTCGTCCAGCACCACCACGCCCAGGTGGGGATGCAAGGTGGTGAAGGGATAGTCGGCGATCTTGGGCCGCGCCGCCGTGACAGCGGCCAGCAGCGTGGACTTCCCCGCGTTGGGCTTGCCGACGAGGCCCACATCGGCCAGGAGGCGCAGTTCCAGGTGGAGGCGGCGGAACTCGCCGGGCTCCCCCCGCTCGGCGATGCGGGGTGCCTGGTGGGTGGGGCTGACGAAGGCGGCATTGCCCCGGCCGCCCCGCCCCCCCCGGGCCACCACCACCGTCTGGCCGGGCTCGGTGAGATCGGCCAGGATCTCGCCGGTGTCGGCGTCGCGGACCACGGTCCCAGGGGGAACTTCAAGGATGAGGTCCTCGCCGCTGGCGCCGGTCTTGCGACCGCCGCGGCCGTTGCGGCCGTCCTCCGCCCGGAAGCGACGGTGCCGGTAGTAATCGGCGAGGGTGTTGAGATGGGGATTGACCCGCAGGATCACGTCCCCGCCCTTGCCGCCGTCGCCGCCGTCGGGCCCGCCCCGGGGCACAAACTTCTCCCGCCGGAAGGAAACACAGCCGTCGCCGCCGTCGCCGGCCTTGACCTCGATGATCACCTCGTCGCAGAACACCCACGGCTCGCCCATAGGAACCTCCGCATCCCTCCCATTGTATGTAGGGCCAGCGCGCTGTGCCAACCGCAAGGGCGGCGATTTGCCTTTTGGGGGAAGTTCGATTATGATGGAGGCAACCGCGCTGCCGGTTTTGCGGCAGGGGCTTTTCGCAAGAGGGGCGCTCTTCCGTAAGCCGGGAGGCGCCCCGTTTAACTTTTTTGGAGGTCTGACCCATGCTGCAAGAGCGCTTGACAGTCCAGGATAACATGGTGGTGACCCTGGCCTACACCCTCCGCCTCAAGGACGGCCGGGTGGTGGAGTCTTCGGAGGAGAGCGAGCCCATCATCTTCATCCAGGGCGCTGGCGAGATCCTCCCCGCCCTCGAGGAGGCCCTCTACGGGATGGCGGTGGGGGAGGAGAAGGAGATCTGGCTGGCCCCGGAGGATGCTTACGGGCCCCGGCGCGCGGATGCCTACCAAGTGGTGCCCCGCAGCGAATTCCCCGAGGATTTCCCACTGGCCCCCGGTGTCGGCCTCTACGTCTACACCGAGAGCGGCGAGGCGTTCCCGGCGTATATCGCCGAGGTGGGGCCGGAGACCGTGACTTTGGACTTCAACCATCCGCTGGCCGGCGAGGAGCTCCACTTCACGGTGAAGATCCTGGCCCTGCGCCCGGCCACGCCGGAGGAACTCGAGCACGGCCATCCCCACGATTGACCCGGCCGCCCCGGCCTTCCGCCATGGGCTGTCACAGCCACGGGGTGCAGAGGGGATCCCCTGATCTGCACCCCGTTCGGTTTTCTTTTCGCCCAGGGCGGCGGAGGCCGGAAGGTATAATTACGGCGGAAAGATCGCCGCACCGGTTGTCCGGAGGGGCCGCATGTTTCCCCTGACCGAGGCCCAGATCCGTCGCTACGCCCGGCACATCGTGCTCCCTGGGGTGGGCGGACGGGGACAACGGCGGCTGCTGCGCAGCCGCGTCCTGATCATCGGCGCCGGCGGCCTGGGTTGCCCGGCGGCCCTGTATCTGGCCGCCGCCGGGGTGGGGACCATCGGGATCGTCGACGACGATGTGGTGGAGGAGAGCAACCTTCAGCGGCAGATCCTCTTCCGACCCGAGGACGTCGGCCGTCCCAAGGCCGAGGTGGCCCGGGAGCGGCTCCAGGCCTTCAACCCCGACGTTACGGTGATCCCCTACGTCGAACGCTTCACCGCGGCCAACGCCCGCGACCGGGTGGCCGGATACGACCTAGTGATCGATGGGAGCGACAACTTCCCCACCAAATACCTGGCCAGCGACGTGTGCGTCTGGGAAGGGAAGCCGCTGATCTGGGGCGCCGTTTTCCAGTACGAGGGCCAGGTGGGGAGCTTCCCCCCGGGCGGCCGGCCCTGCTTCCGCTGCCTGCTGCCGAGCCCGCCGCCGCCGGATCAGGTGCCGGACTGTCAGCAGGCGGGGGTCTTCGGGGCCCTGGCCGGGGTGATCGGCGCGATGCAGGCGATGGAGGCCCTGAAGGCCCTGCTGGGCCTGGGGGCACCGCCTGCGGGCCGCCTGCTGGTCTTCGACGGCCTGCAGGCCGAGTGGCTCCATGTGCAGGTGGACCGCCGCCCCGACTGCCCGGTCTGCGGCGATCGACCGACCGTCACGGAGCCGGTGGATTACGAAGCGTTCTGCGGGATCGTCCGGGCTCCCCGGCCATGAGAATAGCGAAGGCGGGTCGATGGGGAAGACCACCGCGATGGGGGTCCGCCTGCGGACCGGAGAGGACATCCGGCGGGTGGGCAGCGGCCGCACCAGGGGGACGAACGGGATCCGCGCAGGGGGATGGGTGGCTGGCCTGCCCACCGGGCTGGGGGACCTGGCGGTGGGGCTGGCGCGTTTTCTCCAGCCACATCCGCCTGCCACGGAGATGTTCGCGGGCTGGCGGGCCGTCGCCGGCCCCAACGGGTCGGTGGGAATGGGGTTCCAAGGGGGCGCCGGCACCGTCCTCGTCCGGTTCCCCGGATCCGTTCTGTGGCGCATCGTCATCTGTTTCACCTTGCGAGGCGAAACGGATGACCGGCCCCTTCCGGCTTCCTCGACCCGT
>NZ_PSLG01000013.1:0-48519 GCF_040289485.1 Thermoflexus sp. | reverse complement strand
GAAATGGCTGATAATAAAAATGTCAGCTGTTGTCAACCCCGGCGGCGCAGGAAGGCCGGGATGTCGAGATCGCCCTCGTTGAAACTGCGGTCCACACCCCCCGGGCGGCGGGCCTCCTCCGGGCGCGCGGCCCCGACCTCCGGCCGGGCGGGAGCCGCCGTCTGAGCGGGACGACGCCCGACCACCGGCGGCCGCTCGAACCCGGTGGCGATGACCGTGATCCGAACCCGGTCCTTCATGGCCTCGTCGATCACCGCCCCGAAGATGATGTTGGCCTCAGGGTGGGCCGCCTGACGGATGATCTCCGCCGCCTGGTTGACCTCGTGCAGGGTGAGATCGGGGCCGCCGGTGACGTTGAAGAGGATGCCGCGGGCCCCATCGATGGTCACCTCCAGCAGGCGGCTGGAGATGGCCTGCTGGGCCGCCTCGACCGCCCGGTTCTCCCCGGCCGCCTCCCCGATGGCCATCAGCGCGGCCCCGCCCTCGGCCATGATCGTGCGCACATCGGCGAAGTCCAGGTTGATCAGACCGGGCACCGTGATCAACTCGCTGATCCCCTGGATGCCCTGGCGAAGCACCTCATCGGCCATCCGGAAGGCCTGGAGGAGGGGGACCTTTTTGTCGGTGATCTCCAACAGGCGGTCGTTGGGGATCACGATCAACGTATCGACAGCCTCCCGGAGCCGGGAGATCCCCTCCTCGGCCGCCTTGGCCCGCCGTGGTCCCTCAAAGGAGAAGGGCCGGGTGACCACCCCGATGGTCAGCGCCCCCACCTCCCGGGCGATGCGTGCGATCACCGGGCTGGCCCCGGTTCCTGTCCCGCCTCCCATCCCCGCCGTGATGAAGACCATGTCGGAGCCGCGCAGGGCCTCGTAGATCAGATCGGCCGACTCCTCGGCTGCCTTGTAACCGATCTCCGGATTGCCCCCCGCTCCCAGCCCGCGGGTGATCTTCTCCCCGATGTGGATGCGGCGATCGGCCCGGGAGAGGGAGAGGGCCTGCACATCGGTGTTGACGGCGATGAACTCCACCCCCCGCAGCCCCTCCTCGATCATGCGGTTGACGGCGTTGCTGCCCCCGCCGCCTACCCCGACGACGCGGATCTTGGCCGGCGTCTGTCCCGTCGCGAAGTCGTCCATCGCACACCTCCTCCTGCAGGATTTCATCAACGGACCCCCGTTGGAAGAGGGCCCGGACTCACCCGGGTAGGATCTCCCGTAAGATCGTCCGCACCGCTCGCCACAGGCGGCCGATCCAAGAATCCCCGGGGGTGGGATAGGCCGCGCCCGCGTCCGCCCGCAAGCCCCAGCGGAGCAAGCCCACCGCCGCGGCGAACATCGGCGAGCGCAAGGTATCCGCAAGCCCTCCCAGATCCCACGGCATCCCCAACCGAACGGGCAACCCGGTGATCTCCCGCGCCACCTCCCGGATGCCCGGCAACAACGCCGCCCCCCCGCACAGGACCAGGCCGGCGGGGAGCAGCCGTTCGTAGCCCGAGGTCCGCAGATCTTTCATGACGAGTTGGAAGATCTCCTGGACCCGAGCCTCGATAATCTCCGCCATCTCCCGACGGGAGAAGGTGAGCGGACCGTTCTCCCCGAACCCCTGCACGGCGATGGTCTCATCGGCCGCTATCGTCGAGGCCGTCGCGTGGCCGTATTTGATCTTGATCTCCTCCGCTACGGTGGCCGGGACATGCAGACCGTAGGCCAGATCGTTGGTGATGTGCTGGCCGCCCACGGGGATCACCGCTGTGTGGGCCACGCTGCCCTCCACAAAAACCGCCAGATCCGTCGTCCCCGCCCCGATGTCGACCAGGGCGACCCCCATCTCCCGCTCTCCCTCGGTGATCACCGCCTCCGCCGCGGCCAGGGGGGAGAGCACGAACTCCTCCACCGCCACCTGGGCCGCCTCGATGCAGCGTCGCAAGTTGGTCAGCGGACCCACCTGGGCGGTCACGATGTGAACTTCGGCCTCCAGCCGGAACCCATACATCCCCAGGGGGTCCCGGATCCCCTCCTGTCCGTCCACCACAAAGGTCCGCGGGATCACGTGCAGGATCTCATGGGAATGGGGGATGGCGATGGCGCGGGCGTTCTCCACCGCCCGCTGCACATCGGCCGGCATGATCCCCCGATCCCCCCGCAGGACCGAGGCCGTCCCCTTGCTGTTGACCGAGGCCACGTAGGGGCCGGCGATCCCCACGATGGCCCGGCGGATCTGATATCCGCTGGTCCGCTCGGCCTTCTCCACCGACATGGCAATGGCCTCGGTGGCCTCGGCGATGTTGACCACCACTCCCCGTCGGATCCCCCGGGCCGGCACCACCCCCACCCCCAGGATCCGGAGCACCCCAGCCTCATCGGCCTCGCCGACCAGGGTGCAGATCTTGTGGGTTCCGATATCCATCGCCACCAGGGTCATGGCGTCCTCTCCGGCTTCCGGAAACCGACAGCGGGGGCCTCCGGGACCCGCAGGTCCAAGTCGGTGGGGTGCTGACCCTGGGCGGCC
Source organism: Thermoflexus sp. (assembly GCF_040289485.1). Lineage (GTDB taxonomy): Bacteria > Chloroflexota > Anaerolineae > Thermoflexales > Thermoflexaceae > Thermoflexus. The sequence goes on along the minus strand of NZ_PSLG01000013.1, from coordinate 46,008 downwards.
AGGCGCTCGCGCAAGGCCCGCCAGACGGCGGCCCGCGCCTCCATCGAGCCGAACTCCCCCAGATCCACCTGCCAGCCTAGGGGATCCTGGAACGAGAACCCCTTCCCAGGCTCATAACGGAAAACGGTGATCTCCGGGAAGGCGCGGGCCAGGGCCTGCATCCGCCCCCACAGCCCGCGGTCCACCCACTGGCCGGGGGCCAGCGGCGGCAGGCCGTGGACCTCCAGCCGGCGCTCCGCGCCCGTCGGCCCCTCGGCCACAGCCCGACCCTCCGCGTCTAAGAACACCCGCAGATCCCCGCTCACCCATTCCCAGGGCGCCCGCCCCTCCACCACGAAGAGCGTGCAGAAGGCCGGCCACCGGCAGCGCACGGCGACCTCCTGCAACGTCGGGAAACGACGGCGGACAGCGGCGGCCGCCCCCTCCGGGTCCACCCAGAAGATGTGCAGGCCGTGGATGCCGCTGGCCTCCGCCAAGGCCTCCGGGGAGATCTGTTGGGCCCCTGCCACGTCCAGTCGCGTGTAGAAGGCATCGTGCAGCAACAGCGTCGCCCCCGCCGCCAGCCAGACCCCCAGCAGGATCCCTGCCGCGAGCCGGGAGCCTCCAGTGGGCAGGCTCCACGCGGCCACCGCCATGGAGGCCGGGCTCACGGCGAGGAAGGCCCTTCGCCGGCGCCCCCGGGCCCCGCGCCGTCGGAACGAACGGTGGAAAGCCATGTCAACCCCTCGTAGGCGATGGCATCCCGCTGGCGATCCGCATGGCGCTCCAGCGCCAGTTCGATCAAGCGGTCCAGCAGCGCCGAATAGGGGAGGCCGCTGGCCTCCCACAGGCGCGGATACATGCTGACGGCCGTGAAGCCTGGGATGGTGTTGATCTCGTTGATCACCAGTTCGCCCGTCTCCCGGGAGAGCAGGAAGTCCACCCGCGCCATCCCGCAGGCATCGATGGCCCGAAAGGCCTCCAAGGCCAGCGTCCGGATCCGCTCGGACAACGCCTCGTCCAGCGGGGCCGGGATCACCAACTGCGTTCGATCGTCCAGATACTTCGCCGCGTAGTCGTAGAACTCGCCGGCCGGGATGACCTCCCCCGGCACCGAGGCGATGGGGTCCTCGTTCCCCAGCACGCTGACCTCGATCTCGCGGGCGGCTGGTATCGCCCGCTCCACCAGCATCTTGCGCCCATAACGGGCGGCCTCGGCCAGGGCCGCGGGGAGGTCCTCCCGGTCCTTGACTTTCGAGACGCCGACGCTGGAACCCAGATGGGCCGGCTTCACAAAGCACGGGAACCCGATCTCCCGCTCCACGCGGCCCATCACCCCTTCCGGATCCCGCTCCCATTCCCGCCGCAACACCACGATGTAACGAGCCACCGGAAGGCCGTGGGCTCGGAAAACGTCCTTCATCACCGCCTTGTCCATCCCCACCGCTGAGGCCAGCACCCCTGCCCCCACATAAGGGAGGCCGGCCAGTTCGAGCAGCCCTTGGATCGTCCCATCCTCCCCGAACGGCCCATGGAGAACGGGAAAGATCACATCCACCTCCGGGATCCCCTCGGCGTGGACCCCCGGGATGAGTTCGCGGCGCGGGGCCACCGCTGGAAGGCCCGGGGCCGGCTCCGGCTCCACCACCGGCGGGCTTCCCACCAGATCCTCCATCGTCACAAGGCCTCCGGTCAGCGCCTTCATCGGATCGCCCTGCGTGATCCAACGTCCCTCCTTGGTGATCCCGATGGGCACGACTTCGTATTTGCTTTTATCCAGCGCCCGGATCACCGACTGGGCCGAGAGGAGGCTCACCTCGTGCTCCCCCGATTTCCCCCCGAACAGGACACCCACCCGGATCCTCCGCTTCATCTTCCCACTCCCCGATCAACTCGATCTCCGGTTCCAAGAGGACGCCGAATCGCTCGAAGACGCGGCGCTGGACCTCGGCCATCAGCGCGCGCACCTCCGCCGCCGTGCCGTTCCCCTCGTTGATGAAGAAATTCGCATGAAGGGCGGAGACGACGATCCCGCCCCGCCGCAGCCCCTTGAGCCCCGCGGCCTCGATGAGGCGGCCGGCGTGATACCCAGGAGGGTTCCGGAACATCGAGCCCAGGCTGGAGCCCCCGGGCTGGGTGCGCCGACGATAGGCGCTGAAGGCTGCCATCCGCTCCCACAGCCGCTCCGGGTCCGCCGGACGCAGGAGGAAAGAGGCCGCCAGGACCACCGGCCGGGGCGTCGTCGGCCACGTCTTCAACCGGCTGGTCCGGTAACCCAGGGCCAGCCGATCCGCCGGCCAGGTGGCCACCTCCCCCTCCGGCAACAGCAACGTGACGGCCTCCAGGCATCCGGCGATATCCCCGCCGTGGGCGCCGGCGTTCCCCACGACAGCCCCGCCCACGGTCCCCGGGACCCCGATGGCCCACTCCAGGCCGCCCCATCCCCGCTCGGCACACAGCCGGGCCAGGGTGGGCAGAAGCACCCCCGATGCCGCCCAGACCCGCCCGTCCGCCTCGAAACGCAGGGGTCGGGTGCGGTTCAGCACCACCAGCCCCCGCACCCCCCGGTCGGCGATCAGCACGTTGGAGCCACCCCCCAGCACCGTCACCGGGAGGCCGTCGGCCCAGGCCGCCCGGACCACATCCGCCAGGGCCTCGACCTCCTCGACGATCACCAGGCCATCCGCAGGCCCCCCGATGCGGGCCGTGGTGAACCGGGCCAGCGGAACTCCCCGTTGGAGGTCCAGCCCCCATCGGCGGAGGGCGCGGGCCAGCGCCTCGCCCGGAAGCGCAGGGAAGCCCGAAGCGCTCATCCCTGCCCCTCCCGACGGCGCAGCGCTTCCAGCAACCGCTCCCCGATGCGGTAGCCATCCCCCGCCCCCAGCGTCAGGACCACGTCGCCGGGGCGGACCTCCGCCAGCAGCACCGCCACCGCCGTCTCAAAGTCCGGCACATACCGGGCGCCCGGATGCCCCATGCGGGCCAGCAGGTCCTGGCTGGAGACCCCCATGCTATCGATCTCCCGGGCCGCGTAGATAGGGGTGAGCAGCACGCGATCGGCCTCCGCAAGGGCGCGGGCGAAATCCTCCAGGAAGGCCCGCGTCCGGCTATAGGTATGAGGCTGGAAGACCGCCCACAGGCGCCGGCCGGGATAGCGCCCCCGGGCCGCCTGCAACGTCGCCCGGATCTCCCCCGGATGATGGGCGTAATCATCGATGACCAAGACGCCCCCGGCCTCCCCCTTGACCTCGAAGCGCCGCCCCGTCCCCGGGAAGCAGGCCAGGGCCTCCATGGCCGTCGCCCAGGGGATGTCCATGGCTTCCGCCACCGCCAGAGCGGCCAGGGCGTTCAGGCCGTGGTGGTGTCCCGGGAGGGGCAGGCGCAGGGTCCCCACCCGCTGATCCTCGCGATACACCTCGAAGCCATCGACGGCAAGGGGTCGGGCCCACCAGCGGGCCGGCGGCGCCCAACCGTAGCGGACCACCGATCGCCCCATGGCGGCGAGCCGATCGGCCAGGCGTCGCGCCCCGGGATCGGCCTCGCAGAGGATCAGCGTGCCCTCTCGCGGCACCCCTTCGGCGAAGGCCTGGAAAGCCTCGAAGAAGGCCTCCGCGGTGGGGTAGCAGTCGGGATGATCGTGCTCGATGTTCGTCACCACAGCGATGCGCGGCCGCAGGCCCAGGAACATGCGATCGTATTCGTCCGCCTCCACGATGAAGAATGCTCCCTGCCCCGCCCGGGCGTTCCGCTGGAGCCCGCGGATCCATCCGCCCACGATGAAGGTGGGGTCGCGGCCGGCGGCCAGGGCGATCCAGGCGATCATGGCGGTGGTGGTGGTCTTCCCGTGGGTGCCGGCCACGGCGACGCCCATACGGCCCGCCATCAGGGCACCGATCACCGCCTCCCGCTTCACCACCGGAAGCCCCCGCGCCTCCGCGGCGCGGACCTCGGGGTGGTCGGCCGGCACCGCCGATGAACGCACCACAACCTCCACCCCCTCCAGGTGCGCCGGGTCATGGCCGATGTGCACGGGGATCCCGGCCGCCATCAACCCCTCCGCGAACGGTGAAGGGGAGCGATCGCAACCGCTCACCCGATATCCCCCCTCGTGGAGCACCGTCGCCAGGGCGGAGAGCCCCGCGCCGCCGATGCCCATCAGATGGAAGGCCATCCCCGGCCGCAACCGAAGCATCCGGCATCCCTCAAAGATAGAAGATCAACATGGCGAACAGCGCGACGACCACCGCGAAATACAGCAGCGGCGGCCGGATGAGGGCAGGTGGCATCCACGACAGCATGCCGAGCACCGGACCGCTGGGGTCCGGCGGCCAGAGCACCTCCGGGAACGGATAGCCCGCCTGATCGAGGAAGAACAGGATCGAGCCGGCGATCAGCCAGCCGTTGATCGCGCCGGCGGCGAACCCGGCGATGATCTCCACCCCCTTCTCCCGCTTCGCCCGGCCGGCCAACTGGGTGGAAAGGGCCGGCCCGGCGTAGCCGAAAAGGGCCGCCAGCCCAATGATGGCAGTCTCGGCGAAGAAACCGGTGACCGGGTCCTTGACCAGGGCCTCCCACAGGTGCGGGGTGAACTGCTGCAACAGGCTGAACAGGAACATGGCCCCGATGATGGAAGCGCTGACCAGGATCTCCTTCGCCACGCCCCGCAATGCCCCGATGAGGGCGAACAGGAGCACGAAGGCCCAGAACACCACATGTAGCGCGATCATCGCCCCCTCCCCCCCGTCGAAGCCGGTTGGGGGACGGGATCACGACCCGGTGAGCCGCCGGCCAACGCCAGAACCGTAGCAGCCAGCCGGTCCGCCGCCTCGGGCCGGGCCAGCGCGGCCATCCGACGCCGCATCTCTGCCAGGCGACCCGGATCCCCCAACAGGCCCTGCACCGCCTCCCCCAGCCGTTCCTCCACCTCCGCGTCCGGGATCATCACGGCCGCCCCCTGGCGGACGAGGTAGTCGGCGTTCCGCTCCTGATGTCGCCGCACATATGGGTAAGGCACCAGAACGGCCGGGAGACCGAAGACAGGCAGCTCCCCCAGCGTCGAGGCCCCCGCCCGACAGACCGCCAGATCGGCCATGGCCATGGCCTCTCCCATCTCGTCATGCAGATACGCCACCGGGCGATACCGCGCCTGGCGCTCCGGCGGGAGCCTCGCCCGCCACGCCTGGGCCGCCTCCCCATCCAGCGGACCGGTGAGATGCAGGACCTGGGCCCAGGCCGTGAGATCCTCCAGATGCCGGGCCACTGCTTGGTTCAACCGCCGGGCCCCCCGGCTTCCCCCAAACACGAGGAGCACCGGCTCCTCCTCCCGAAAGCCCCAGCGCGCCAGGCCCTGACGGCGGGCCTCCGCGCGCCTGCGGGCGCCCGCCAGCAGGCCCCGGCGCACCGGATAGCCTGTGACCAGCACCGGGCGCCCTCCGAACGCTGCCTGCGCTTCCGGAACGGTCACCGCCACCTGGGCCGCCAGGCGGGCCAAGAGGCGGACCGCCCACCCGGGCTCGAGATCGGGCAGATAGACCAGGATGGGAACCCGATGCAGGGCCGCCGCCAGAGCAGGGGGGATGGCCGCATAGCCCCCTGTGGTAAACAGCGCCTGGGGGCGCATGCGGCGGATCGCCCGCCTCGCCTGCCTCACGCCCCGCGCCAGCCGCATCACCCCCCAGACCCCGCGCCGCAGGCCCATCCCCACCACCCCGCCCGCCTCCACCGGGAGGAACGGGAACCCGAGCGGCGGGATCAGCCGGGCCTCCATACCGTCCGGGGTTCCCACCCAGATCACCTCCAGCGCCGGATCAACGGCCCGCAGCGCTTCCGCGACGGCCAGCGCCGGGTAGATGTGCCCGCCGGTTCCGCCTCCGACGATCCAGATCCGCATCCCCTTGCTCCCTGGCCACGTGGAGCAACAGCCCGACGCCCAGCAGTTCACTGAGCAGGGCGGATCCTCCGTAACTGATGAACGGCAACGGGATCCCGGTGAAGGGGATGACCCCCATCAGCCCCCCCAGGTTGATCAACGCCTGCCAGGCGATCCACTGCACCACCCCCAGGGCCAACAGGCGCCCGAACAGATCCGGAGCCTTCCAGGCCACCCCCATCCCCAGGGCCACCCACCCTGTCAGCAACAGGATCACCCCCACCAGGCCGGCGAAGCCGAAGGTCTCCCCGATCACGGCAAAGGCGCTGTCCGAATGGGGAAGCGGGATCTGGCCACTTAGGGTCCACAGGTTGGCGCCCGGACCCTTCCCGAACGCCCCTCCGGACCGGATGGCTTTCCAGACCGCCCCCAGATGCCCGCCGGGGCCATCCGGATGGCGCAGCGTCTGGAGATAATCGGCGAGGCGGGCCATCCCATGGGGATGGACCCAGACCAGGACGCCGAAGGCCAAGGCCCCGAGGGCCAACCCGAGCATCACCTGGCCGGGCGTAGCCCCGGAGACCCAGAACATGGAGGCGGCGATCAGCACGATCACCAACCCAGTCCCCAGGTCCGGCTGCAGGAAGATCGGGATCACCGTCGCCCCCAACACCATCAGGAACGGCACGAACCCCCGGCCCCACTCCCGCAGCCGGTCTCCCTTCGTCGGCAGCCAGGTGGCCAGATAGAGGATCACGACCGGCTTGACCAGCTCCGAGGGCTGGAAGGAGCCGTTGTAAAAACTGCGGCGGGCGCCCAGGCGCTCTTCCCCGAAGAGCAGCACGGCGAGCAGAGAAAGCACGCCCGCCAGCATCAACGGGATGGAGAGCCGCTGCAGCCAGCGGCGATCCATCCGCCAGAGGGCCGCCAGGCCCAAAAGCCCCAGCGCGGCGGCCGCCGCCTGGCGCCGGACGAAATACGCGGCATCTCCATAGGCCTGGTAAGCCAGATAATAGGTGGCGTTGTAAATGCACACGAGGCCCAGCACGATCAGCAGGGCCAGGAGGAGCAGGAGCCCCCATTCGCCACGGGAGAGGACGAAGCGAGAGGCCAGGGCCTCCCCCGACGGGACCGTTTGGCCATGCCATTTTCTGCGCGCCGGCGTCATGCCAGGGCCTCCACCAGGGCGCGAAAGTGGTTCCCCCGCTCCTCGAAATCGCGATAGGCGTCGTAACTGGTTCCCCCGGGGGAGAGCAGCACCACCTCCCCGGGGCGGGCGAGGCGGGCCGCCAGGGCCACGGCCTCCTCCAGCGTAGACACCCGCTCCACCTGCTCCAGGGCCGCTGGGCCCATCGCGGCCCGGGCAGCCTGGACCGCCTCCACCACCCGGTCGCCCATTTCCCCGAAGGCGATGAGCACCCGCACCCGCCGCGCGATCTCCCGCGCCGTCTCCTCCCACGGCAAGTGCTTGTCCCGCCCGCCGGCCAGAAGCACCAGGGGCTCCTCGAAGGCCTCCAGGGCGGCCCGCACCCGCTCCGGCGTGGTGGCGATGGAGTCGTTGACATAGCGCACCCCTCGGACCTCGCGCACCAGCTCCAGACGATGAGGCACGCCGGAGAAGGAAGTGGCCACCTCCCGGATGGCGCCGAGGTCGGCGCCCAGGCTGCCGGCCACCACCGCCGCCGCCAGCAGATTCCCCAGGTTGTGGCGCCCGCGGAGGCGCACTTCCTCCACCCGACAGATGGGCCAGGCTTCATCGCCCAGCCGCAGGAAGAGCGTGCCCCCGCGCAGGAACGCCCCCCGGGCGACCTCCCGCTCCCGGCTGAAAAAGCGCAACCGCCCCCGCACGGCCGCCGCCAGCCCCCGGGCGTTGGGATCGTCGTATCCCAACACCGCGATGTCCTCGACGTCCTGGAAATCCAGGATGCGCTGCTTGGCCGCGATATACGCCTCCATCGTCCCGTGGCGATCCAGGTGGTTCGGCGTGATGTTCAGCACAGCGGCCACGTGAGGGCTGACGGTCATGATCTCCAACTGGAAACTGGAGAGCTCCAGCACCACCCGGTCCTCCGGGCCGATCTCCTCCACGAACTCGATGAGGGGCTGGCCGATGTTGCCGCCCACCCACGTCCGGAACCCCGCGGCCCGGCACATCTCCCCCGCCAGGGCCGTCGTGGTGGTCTTCCCGGAAGAGCCGGTGATCCCCGCCGTCCACCCCACGCAGCGCTCCAGGAACAACTGCGCGTCGTTGGCCAGCGGGATCCCCCGCCGGATCGCCTCCTGGACGATGGGGATCCCCAGGGGGACCCCTCCGCTCAGACAGAGCAGGTCGCAGCCTTCGAGCAGCGAGAGGGGATGCCCCCCCAGCGCGTAACGGATCGGGAGCCCCTCCAGCGTCTGAAGAAAGCCCTGCAAGCGCTCGGCCGGCTGGAGGTCGCTGACGGTCACCTCGGCCCCCTGCCGGACCAGCCAGCGGGCCAAGGCCGTCCCCTGCCGGGCGAGGCCCAGGATCACCACCCGCCGCCCGGCCAGGGCCCGGCTGGCGGGCCGCGACGGCCTCGAGAGCGACATCCCGGATCCGTCCGCGGACACGGTTCCCCCCTCACAGCAACGCCAAAGCCACGCCGATCATGGCCGACCAGATGGCGACCAGCCAGAACCGCTGCACCACCTGGGTCTCCGACCAGCCCAGCAACTCGAAATGATGATGCAACGGGCTCATGCGGAACAGCCGCCGTCCCCGCGTCCACTTGAAATACAGGACCTGGAGGATGACCGAGAGGGTCTCGGCCACCGGGATGAGGGCGACCACCGGCAGCAACAGCCACTGGCCGGTCATCAACGCCACCACCCCCAGTGTGGCCCCCAGGGCCTGCGAGCCGACATCGCCCATGAACAATTGGGCCGGGTGGGCGTTGAACCAGAGGAAGGCCATGCATGCCCCCACCACGATGAAGGCGAAGGTGGCCAAGTAGATCTGGCCCTGGAGGTAGGCGATCACCCCATAAGCGATGAACGAGGTGGCCGTGATGATGCCGGCCAGGCCGTCCAGTCCGTCGGTGAAGTTGATGGCGTTGGCCGAGCCCACGATGATGAACGTCGCCACCGGCAGGTAGAGGAGGCCGATGTCGATCTTCTGGGGCACCGTGGGGATGGCCACGCTGCGCAGGCCCATCCCGAAATGCAACACCAGGGCCAGGGCAATCCCCAGGGCGATCTGGATAGGGAACTTGTGGCGGGCCAGCAGGCCGCCGCCCCCCCGCGTTCCCATCCAGTCGTCGACGGCCCCCAGGGCCCCGAAGGCCAGCATGGCCGTCACCGGGACCAGGATCGACCGCCCGATCAACTGGTCGCCCGGCCACCCCATCTGCCGCAGGAACATCCGGCCGGCCTCCGTGTTGGCGATCAGGTTGCCAAGGTTGAGGGCCAGGGTCAGGATCACCACCGGCAGGACGATCATCAGGCCGCCCATGGTGGGCGTGCCCATCTTCACCTGATGGGTGCGCGGCCCCTCGATCCGGATCTTCTTTCCGATGCCGTTCGCCCGCAACCAGCGGATGAGGGGCGGCCCCCAGATCACCGCCAGCAAGAACGAAAGCCCGCCCATGAACAGCGCCTGCGCCACGGATCCACCTCGTCGAGAGCCGTCTTGTCCACGCCCCCCTACCCCTCGCACAAGGCGTTGACGATCTCCTCCATCCGCAGACCCCGCGAGCCCTTCACCAGGATGACGTCCCCGGGCTGGATGACCTGGCGCAGGATCTCGATGGCTTCGGCGTTGGAATCGCACATCCACACCCGGTCCGCCGGCATGCCGACGGCCAGCGCCTCCCGGGCGATGATGCGCGCCCGCGGGCCGACGGCGATGAGCAGATCCGCCACCGCCCCGGCCCGCCCGCCCACCAGCCGGTGCCCCTCGACCTCGTAGGCGCCGAGCTCCAGCATGTCTCCCAGCACGGCGATCTTCCGCCCTTCCAGTTCGGCCAGCAGGTTGAGGGCTGCCAGCATCGACGGCGGGCTGGCGTTGTAGGTGTCGTCCAGGATGATCGATCCCCGCAGGCCGGGCACCGCCACCAGGCGCAACTGGGCCCGCGGATCCCGCAGGCCGGCGAAGATCTCTTCCCAGGTCAGCCCCTCCAAGATCCCCACCGCGATGGCCCGCAGGGCGGTGTGCACGCTGTGCCGTCCCAAGAGGGAAACCCGGACCCGGCGGAAGGTCTCGCCCCGATAGTGCAGGTCGAAGCGGATCCCCTCCAGGCCCTCGCTGACGATCTCGTCAGCCCACAGGTCCGCCTCCGGGTCCAGGCCGTAGAAGAAGACTCGGGCGCGGGTCCGGCCGGCCATGGCCCGCACATAGCGGTCATCCCGGTTGAGCACCGCCACGCCGTCCTCCGGCAGCGCCTCCACCAGCTCCGCCTTGGCCTCCGCGATGGCCTCCAGGGAGCCCAGGCGCTCCAGATGGACGGGGCCGACCATGGTCACCACTCCGATCACCGGGCGGGCGATGGCGCAGAGGGCCGCGATCTCCCCTCGGGCATACATCCCCATCTCCAGCACCGCCCGTTGATGTCGCGGCGTGAGACGGAGCACCATGAGGGGAAGGCCGATCTCACTGTTCAGGTTCCCCTCGGTCTTCAGGACCTCGTAGCGCCGGGAGAGCACCGCCCCGACCAATTCTTTGGTGCTGGTCTTGCCCACGCTCCCCGTGATGCCGATCACCCGCACGGGGAAGCGGGCCCGCCACCAAGCCGCCCACCGGTGCAGGGCCTGCAGGGTGTTCGAAACCCGCAGGCCCACCGGAAGGGAGAGGGACGAGGGCCAGGGACCCCCCTCCAGGTCCACCACCGGCACCTCCCCGGCCGCCTCCGCTTCGTGGATCAACGCGGCCATCGCCCCGCGCCGAAAGGCCTCCCCCACATACCGATGGCCGTCCGTCCGTTCGCCCGGCAGGGCGATGAACAGATCGCCCGCCTCGCAAACCCGCGAGTCGATAGCGATGTGCCGGATGGGGATCTCCCAGGGCGGACGCCGGCCCGCGATGGCCTCGGCCAGGTCCGCCAGGGTCATCCCCTGCACCGCTACCCGCACGCCAGCCTCGCCGGCCATCTTCGCCGTCCTCCACCTTACTCCCCCGCCCGGATCCGAAGCAGCGGGAGGATGCGCGCGGCGATGCGGGCGAACACCGGCGCCGCCTCCTCCGAGCCCCACGGGGACCGTTGCGGGCGGTCGATCTTGACCAGGATCAGCACCTGGGGATCCTCCACCGGCCCGAACCCCACGAAGGAGGCGATGGTGCCCTTGGGATCGTAGCCGAAGGGCGTGGGGATCTGGGCGGTGCCGGTTTTGCCGGCCATCCGATAGCCCGGCACCCGTGCCTTCACCGCCTCCCGCTCGATCACCGCCGCCAGCATCTCCCGCAGCGCCCGGGCCGTGGCCGCCGACAGCGCCCGCCGCCGGACCTGGGGCTCCGTCCGCCGGACCCCTTCGGCCGTGCGCACCTCCCGGACCACAAAGGGGCGCATGATCAGGCCGTCGTTGGCCACCGCCGAGACCGCCACCGCCATCTGGAGCGGGGTCACCGAAACCGCCTGCCCGAAGGACTGACGCCCCATATCGGCCTCCCGCCAGTCTGGATCCCCGTAGGCCCGCACCCGCATCACCGCCTCGTCGGGGAGATCCACATCCGTCCGCTCGCCGATCCCAAAGGCGTGCAGCGCCGGGTAGAAACGCTCCGGGCCCAGCATGCGGGCCAGGGCCGCCGCGCCGACGTTCCGGGAATACACCAGCAGCTCCGTCATATCCAGCCAGCCCCGCCCTTGCGGGTAGCGAGCGGCGTCCCAGTTGCAGATCGGCGCCCCGCCGAACTCCACGCATCCCTGGTCCAGATAGCGGCTCTCCGGCCGCACTACCCCGGCTTCCAAAGCGGCGGCCATGGTGAGGATCTTGAAGACCGAGCCCGGCTCGTAAAGATCTTGAACGGCCGGGTTGCGGGCGTCCGGAGGCAACGTCTCCGGATGGTTCGGGTCGAACCCCGGCAGGCTCACCATGGCCAGGATCTCGCCGGTGCGGGGGTTGAGCACCACGGCGTCGCCGCGCGCCGCCCGGCTCTCCTGCAGGCCCCGCGCCAGCTCCTCCGCGACGATGGCCTGCAGGGTGCGATCCAGCGTGAGGACGATGTCCGCGCCGGGCTCCGGCTCCGCCAGGGCCGCCTCGTCCAACGGCAGCGGCCGCCCCTCGGCATCCACCGGCACCCGCACCACCACCGGCCTCCCGGCCAGATCCCGCTCATAGGCCCGCTCCACCCCCACCGCTCCCGACCGCCGCTCCACCCCCTCGGGGTCCGGCCGGAAGACCACGAAGCCGACCACAGGGCCCAGCAGGGCCCCCTCCGGATACATCCGCGCCCAGTAAGGGACCACCCGAACCCCCCGCAGCCCGGCTTCCTGGACCCGCCGCGCGACCCCCCGAGCCACATCCTCCGGCAGATCCCGGGCCACCGGGAACTGCCACCACGTATCCGGCCAGCCGGCGGCGGCCTCCCGAAGGGAGAAGCCGAGGAAGGGAGCCAGGACCTCATCGATCCGATTCAACCACGCCTCCCGACGCCGGGGATCCCCCCCGTAAGCGATGGGGAGATACTCCAGCACCAAACGGTAACGCGGCACATCCATCGCCAGGACAGCCCCGTTCCGGTCCAGGATGGACCCCCGCCGCGGCTCCAGACGGATCTCCCGGGCCTGGACCCCGAACACGACTTCTGGGGCCCAGAACGCCAGGTAGACCAAGCGGGCCAGCGCCAGCCCGAGGACGAGCGCCGGCGCAAAGGCCACCACCCAGAACCGCAACGACTGTTCCTTCATAAATCGATCTGGCCTCCTGCGCTGTGCCCCGGGGGCGCATGTCTCGCCTAAGGGAGCGGCCCCTCCACCGGCCCCGAGACCGGCACAGAGAGCAGGAGGGGACGGACCCCCTCCGCCTCCCCAAACCCCAACGCCCGGGCCCGTTCCCGGAGCCGGGGCAACGCGCTCTCGCGCGCGATGGCCTCCCGGACCGCCAGGTTCTCCCGCTCCAGGGCGGCGCGGGCCTCGCTCAGACGCTGCACCACCTGCCCCTGCTCCACGGCGGCGGTGGAGAGGAACGTGAACAACAGGATCCAGGCGACGCCGAACAGCATGCCCCCCGCTATAGCCAGGGCCAGACGCCGACGCGGGCTCATCCCAACCGCTCCGCGATGCGCAGCCGGGCGCTGCGCGCCCGGGGGTTGACCCGAACCTCTTCCTCGGAGGGCCGGATGGGCTTGCGGGTGATCAGGCGCAGGGTCGCCCGGTGGCCGCAGGTGCACACCGGGACCTGCGGCGGGCACAGGCAATCCCGCGCCTCCCGCTGGAAGAAGGTCTTCACGATGCGATCCTCCAACGAATGGAAAGCGATGACGGCCAGGCGCCCCCCCGGCTTTAACAAGGAGACGGCCTGGGGAAGGGCCTGCTCCAGGGCGCTGAGTTCGTCGTTGACCGCGATGCGCAACGCCAGGAACGTGCGCGTGGCCGGGTGGAGATCATCCCGCCCCCAGCCCACCGTCCGGGCGATCAGCGCCGCCAGTTCCGTGGTGGTCCGGATGGGCCGGTGGCGCACGATGGCCCGCGCGATCCTCCGGGCGTAGCGCTCCTCGCCGTAACGGCGGATCAACGCGGCCAGTTCCTTCTCCGGCCACCGGTTCACGATCTCCGAGGCTGGGATGCCCTGCCCGGGGTCGTAACGCATGTCCAGGGGCCCTTCGATCTGGAAACTGAAGCCCCGGTGAGGATCGGACAACTGCCACGAGGACAGGCCCAGATCGAACAGGATCCCATCCACCTCCAGAAAGTCATAGCGCACGGCCAGCCGCCGCAACTCGGCGTAGGAGCCCTGGGCCAAGACGACCCGCTCGCCGAAGGGCCGCAGCCGCTCCCGGGCGCGCTCCAGCACCTCGGGATCCCGGTCGATGCCCAGTAGCCGGCCATCGGGAGCCGATCGCTCCAGGATGGCCGCCGCATGGCCTCCGCCTCCCACCGTGGCATCGATGTAGCGGCCGCCCGGTTGGACCTTCAGGCCGTCCAAGACCTCGCGCAACAAGACCGGGATGTGCATGGGGCAGCCTCGGACGACCGGATTCGGGATCGGCCTCAGATCTGCAGGCCGGCCCAGTGTTCCGGAGGGATCCGGCCGTTCTGAAAACGCTCCAGGATCTCCTCCCAGGCGGAGGGAGACCAGATCTCCAGATGGGTGTGCACCCCCACGATCACCGCCTGCGCCTCCAGGCCGGCATACGCCCGCAAGGACGCCGGGATCAGAATGCGGCCCTGCTCGTCGGGCACCACATCGAAGGCCCCCCCGAAGAAGAAGCGCCGCCACTCCCGGGCCTCCGGTACGGTCAACGGCAGCGCGCTGATCCGCTCGGCCACCCGCCGCCACTCCGACCAGGTGAACAGGTACAGACAGGGCTCCAGGCCACGGGTGAGGACCGCCCCGGAGGCAAAGAAAGGACGATAACGGGCGGGGAGGAACAACCGCCCCTTGGCGTCGATCCCATGCCGGTATTCCCCCAGGAACATCGGAACATCCTCCAGGGGCACCGTCGGCGTCCCCCGGGCCCTCCTGCGCGTCCTCGGCTCCACCACTCTCCCCCACTTTGCCCCACTCTACGCCTCCATTATAGGAATTCGCTCCCCCTGCACAAGGGATTTGGGAAATCTTAACGCAGTCCCTTGGATGATCTTGGGAAAAAGGGGTCGCCGGGAGGCATGGGGCGTTTGTCGGCCTTTGGGAAGGCCTCTACAATAAAGAGCTGGCCGGCGCGCTGTCGACCCTTCTAGGGCAGGAGGCCCGCGATGCTCGCCGTCTATCTCAACCGGGGGCTGGAGATCCGACCGGACTATCCGGATCCCACGCCGCCCCCCGGCGAGGCCCGCGTCCGGGTGCGGCTGGCGGGGATCTGCAACACCGACCTGGAACTGATGCGCGGCTACCTGGATTTCCGGGGCGTGCCCGGCCACGAGTTCGTCGGCGTGGTGGCGGAGGCCCCCGGTCACCCCGAGTGGGTCGGCAAGCGCGTGGTCGGGGAGATCAACGCCGCCTGCGGGACCTGCCCCACCTGCCGGGCGGGCCGGCCCACCCACTGCCCGAACCGCACCACCTTGGGCATCTCCGGCCGCGACGGGGCCTTCGCGGAGTTCCTGCTCCTGCCCCTGGTCAACCTCCACGAGGTGCCCCCCGAGATCCCCGACGAGGCCGCCGTTTTCGTCGAGCCCTTGGCCGCCGCCCTCGAGATCCTGCAGCAGGTCCACATCCATCCCACCGACCGGGTGGTGGTGCTGGGGGACGGCAAACTGGGCCTGCTGATCGCCCAGGTCCTCCAGCTAACCGGCTGCGACCTGCTGGTGGTGGGGCGGAACCGCAACAAATTGGCGATCCTGGCCCGCCGGGGGATCCCAGTGGCCACCGTGGAGGAGGCGGGGAACCCCTCCGCCGACGTGGTGGTGGAATGCACTGGGTCACCGGAGGGCTTCGCCCTCGCCCGCCGCTGGGTCCGCCCCCGCGGCACCCTCGTCCTGAAGAGCACCTATCACGGCACCCTCGAGGTCAACATGACCATGATCGCCGTGGATGAGGTCACCGTGGTCGGTTCGCGCTGCGGGCCCTTCGAGCCGGCGCTGCGCCTGCTCCGGCAGGGCCTGGTGGAGGTCCTGCCCCTGATCCACGCCCGCTACCCGCTGCGCCAGGCCGACCGCGCCTTCGAACACGCCGCCCGCAAGGGCGTCCTCAAGGTGCTGCTGGAGATCGCCCCGTGACCCCGCCGACGATGTGGGAAGCGGTCCGGAGCGGGGAGATCGTCTTCTACCGCTTTCGCCCGCCGCCCTGGGCGGCCATCCCCCACGGGTTCCTCACCCGGCGGGGCGGGGTCAGCCTCCCGCCCTTCGCCTCCCTCAACCTGAGCCGGTCCGTCGGCGACCGGCCCGAGGCGGTGGAGGAGAACATGCGGCGGGCCCTTGCTGCCGCCGGCCTCCGCCCCGAGGAGACGGTCACCGCATGGCTGGTCCATGGGAACACCGTCGCCGTGGTCGGGTGGGACGACGGCGGCCGCGCCCTGCCCGGGGTCGACGGCCTGGTCACCGCCGCCCGGGGCCTGGCCTTGTGGCTGCGCTTCGCGGATTGCCTCCCCATCCTCCTGGCGGACCCCGACCTCCCCGCCGTCGGCCTGCTGCACGTGGGCTGGCGGGGGCTGGCGGCGGGGATCCTGGAAGCCGCCCTGGCGATCTTCGAAAGCCGCCTCGGCCGGGCCCCTTCCCGCCTCCACGCGGCCATCGGACCGGGGATCGGCGGCTGCTGCTACGCCATCCGATCGGACGTCATCGAGGCCCTGCGCCCCCGCCTGGGGAAGGATCTCCCCCTTCACCGACGCGATGGGGCGTGGCACCTGGATCTTCCCGAAGCGGCGCGGCGGCATCTGCATCGCCTGGGCGTTCCCTCCGTGACCGTCGCCCCCGTGTGCACGGCGTGCCATGTCGAGGACTGGTTCTCCCACCGCGCCGAAAACGGAAGGACGGGACGCTTTGGGGTCTGGATCCGAAACCCCTGAGGGGATCGCCGTCCCGGCCCCCCTCCGGCGCCGCCGGCGGTTCCGGCCCGGGACCGCGGAGAGCCCGTTCCACCGGTTTCTGGTCTTCATGGACCGTCTGGATCGGCTGCCATGGGCGGTGGTCGGCCTGTGGCTGGCCGCCCTGATGGCGTGGGTGGGGTTGTTGTGGGGAGAGTCCAGCGGCTCGCTGGCCTTCGGCGCAGCGGCGGCGGTGCTGTTCGGAACCTTCGCCGTCGGCGACCTGGTAGTGCTCTGGATGTTGCCGCGCTGGGGGTATTCCTTCGGCCCGCCTCGCCCCCCCTTCTTCGCCTTCTCCCTGTTCCGCCTCTTCCTTGCCGTGACCCCCCTCGCCCTTCGGCCCTTCTCATGGGCGGTGGGCCTCAGCCTGGTCGGGCAACTGGCCTTCACCGGGAACCTCCTCAACGCCCTGATCCGGGAGCCTTTCCGCCTCACCCTGACGGAACTGGTCATCCCCTCGCCGAAACTCCGAGGACTGCCTCCCCTGCGCATCCTCCATCTGACCGACCTCCACCTGGAGCGCCTCACCCGACGGGAGCAGGAGGTGCTGCGCTGGGTCCAGGACCTGGACCCCGACATGATCGTCTTCACCGGAGACCTCCTCAACCTGAGTTATGTACACGATCCGTTGGCCCAGGCCCAGTGCAGCCGCTTCCTGGAGGCCCTCCAGGCCCCCCTGGGAGTCTACCTGGTCACCGGCACCCCCCTGGTGGATCCTCCGGAGTTGGTGCGCCGCCTCCTTTACGGCTTCTCTCACATCACATGGCTGGAGGATCAAGTGGCCCACTTCGGCCAATGGGGCCAGCAGGCTCCCCGGATGTGCCTCATCGGAGTGACCTGCACCCACGACCCGGAGCGGGATGGGCAGCGGCTCCAGGCGCTGATGCGGGAGGTCCCCCCGAACGCCTTCACCGTCCTGCTCTACCACTCGCCGGATCTCTTCCCGGAGGCCAGCGCCCTGGGGATCGATTTGTATCTGTGCGGCCACACCCACGGCGGGCAGATCCGCCTGCCCTTCATCGGGGCCCTGGTGACCGCTTCGATTTACGGCAAGCGCTACGAGATGGGGCGGTATCGGCGGGGCGGGACCACGATGTATGTCAGCCGGGGCCTTGGGATGGAGGGCCTGGGGATGCCCCGCATGCGGCTGATGTGTCCGCCGGAGATCGTGCTCATCCATCTGCAGGGCGACGATGCCTCGGAGTGACCGGATGCGGCGCCTGGAGACCGCCTTATCTGTGTTCCTGGCCCTGGCCGTGGTGCTCACCGGATGCGGGATCTGCCTGATCGGGACGCTGGCCGCCCGCGGCGACCTCTCCTGGTCCGTGGGCGGGACGTCCTTCCGCCTATGGCTGATCCGGGAGCGGGAGGGGGCCGGGCTGGCCCTCTCGGAGACCGTCCCCTTCCAGAGCCCAGAGGGGCTCCGCTGCCAGCGGACCCGGGTCTGGTTTTGGCTCTGGTTCCCTCGCTGGAGCCTTCAGCAAATCCATTATGAAGACTGCCCCTCAGGGGTAAGGCCCGCTTTCCGGCCGGCCGACGGATCGTGCTATGCTAAAGAACAAGGGAGGCACGTCACCGGGAGGGAGGACCGTGTATAACGAGCGCCGGTGGATGCTGCTGGGAGGCGCCCTGGGTGCCCTCTTCGGAACCCTGGCGGCCTATCTGTATCTGAAGGCCCGGCAGGAACGCGGGGGCAGCGGACGACCCTCCCCGGCCGCCCTGGTTCAGAGCGCGGTCACCCTGGTGACCCTGTTGCGGCAGATCGTGGATCTGGCGGAGGGCAAAAGCCGTCGATAAGTCCTTCGCCGTCCGGGTGTGGGAGCCCCAACTGTCCGTCAACCGCATCGGGGGGTGCAGCGCCTTTACGAGACCGAGCGCATCGTGGACGATCTGCGCAGCATCCTGGTGAGCCAACTGGCCGAGACCCTCGGGAACTTCAACCGGCCGGTGGTGGACCTGGCCAGCTTCTTCGAGGAACTCGGCGCCACCCTGCGGGCCAAAGCCCAGAGGCGTTCATGAAGGCTGAGGGCCGCCCCTGGTTGGAGGGACAACGGAACCCCATGGGACGCTTCGAGTTGGTCGCGCCCTTCGAGCCAACCGGCGATCAGCCCCAGGCCATCGAGAAACTGGTCGAGGGCCTGCGCAAAGGCTATCGCTACCAAACCCTGCTGGGGGCCACGGGCACCGGCAAGACGTTCACCATCGCCCACGTCATCGCCCGCGTCCAGCGGCCCACCCTGGTCATCAGCCACAACAAGACCCTGGCCGCCCAGCTCTACGCGGAGTTCCGCGAGTTCTTCCCCCACAACGCCGTGGAATACTTCGTCAGTTACTACGACTATTACCAGCCCGAGGCCTACATCCCCCAGACCGACACGTATATCGAAAAGGAAACCAGCATCAACGAGGAGATCGAGCGGCTCCGGCTGGCGGCCACCCAGGCCCTCTTCACCCGGCGCGATGTGATCATCGTGGCCTCCGTCTCCTGCATCTACGGCATCGGCAACCCCCACGACTGGGGCCAGGTGGTTATCCGGCTGCACCGCGGCCAGGTCCGACGCCGCGACAACCTGCTCCGCCATCTGGTGGACATCCAATACGCCCGCAACGACGTCGACTTCCGGCGGGGCACCTTCCGGGTGCGGGGCGACACAGTGGACGTCTTCCCCGCCTATCAGGACACGGCACTGCGGATCGAGTTCTGGGGCGATGAGATCGAGCGCCTGGTGGAGTTCGACCCCCTCACCGGCGAGGTGCTGCGGCTGCACGAGGCCGTGGAGATCTACCCGGCCAAGCACTTCGTTACCCCCGAGGAGAAACTGCGCCGGGCCATCGCGGCCATCGAGCAGGAACTCCACGAGCGCCTGGAGGAACTGCGGGCCCAGGGGAAGCATCTGGAGGCCGAGCGGCTCCGCCAGCGCACCCTCTACGACCTGGAGATGCTGCGGGAGGTCGGCTACTGCCACGGCATCGAGAACTACTCCCGCCACCTGGACGGACGGGCGCCCGGCGAGCCCCCATGGACCCTGCTGGATTACTTCCCCGACGACTTCCTGGTGGTCATCGATGAGTCCCACATGACCATCCCCCAATTGCGGGGGATGTATCACGGGGACCGCTCCCGGAAGGAGACCCTGGTGGAATACGGGTTCCGGCTCCCTTCGGCCCTGGACAACCGCCCGCTGACTTTCGAGGAGTTCGAGCAACGGGTCCGCCAGGTCATCTTCATGTCGGCCACGCCCGGCCCCTACGAGCTGGAGAAGTCCGAGCAGGTGGTGGAACAACTCATCCGGCCCACCGGCATCCTGGATCCCGTCGTCGAGGTCCGGCCGACCAAGGGCCAGATCGAGGACCTCATCGGGGAGATCCGCCGCCGCGTCGCCCGGGGGGAGCGGGCCCTGGTCACCACCCTCACCAAGCGCATGGCGGAGGAGCTGGCCGATTACCTCAACGAGATGGGGATCCGCACCCACTACCTCCACGCCGACGTAGAGACCCTGGAGCGGGTGGAGATCCTGCGGGATCTGCGCCTGGGGGTCTACGACGTCGTGGTGGGGATCAACCTGCTTCGGGAGGGGCTGGACCTCCCCGAGGTCTCGCTGGTGGCTGTCCTGGACGCCGACAAGGAGGGTTTCCTGCGCAGCGAGACGGCCCTGATCCAGACCATCGGGCGGGCCGCCCGCCACGTCAACGGCACCGCCATCCTCTACGCGGACACCATCACCGAAGCCATGCGTCGCGCCATCGAGGAGACCCAGCGACGGCGGGCCATCCAGGAGGCATACAACCGGGCCCATGGGATCGAGCCGCGTTCCATCGTGAAGGCAGTGCGCGACCTCACCGACCGGGTCCGGGAGATGGCCGCCCAGGAGGCCGGGGCCCCGGCGCGGCCGACGCCGATGCCCCGGGACGAACTGCAACGCTTGATCCGGGCGCTGGAGAAAGAGATGAAGCGGGCCGCCCAGGCCTTGGAGTTCGAGAAGGCAGCAGCCATCCGGGACCAGATCTTCGAGTTGCGCGAGCAGTTGCGGATGATCGAACTGGCGGAGACGCCGCCGGAGGCCCGCCCCCGCAAATGGGTGGCCCTCGATATCGAGGAAGATGAGAAAGAAGCTCCGGCAGGGGTGCCCTCCACCCCACCGACGGCACCGTCCGGCCGCCGCCGCGGGCGCCCGCGCGCCCCGTAGCGGACGTCCGATATCGTCCCTCCAAACCCAGGCGCTGCACCCATGGCCATGTCCGCGCCCCGACGCGTGATGGTGATCTACAACCCGGCGGCCGGCCCCCGGGACGTCCTGCGGGACCTGGAGGCCATCCTCCAGCGCTGGAAAGGCCTGGGGTGGTCGGTCCTCCTCCGGCGCACGGAGCATCCGGGGATGGCCACCGACCTGGCCCGGGAGGCAGCCCTGGAGGGATTCGACTGGGTGGTGGCCGCTGGGGGGGACGGGACGGTGAACGAGGTGGCCAATGGGATCGTCGGGATGCCGACGGCCCTGGGGGTGCTGCCGACGGGCACGGGGAACGTGTGGGCCAAGCAACTGGGCCTGCCCACCCCTGCCCTGACCCATCCCTACGGCCTCCTGAGCGCGGCCCGGCTGCTGGAGACCGCTGCCCCGCGGGCCATCGATGTGGGACGGGCCGACGGCCGCTATTTCCTGCTGTGGGCGGGCATCGGCCTGGACGCCCAGGTGGCCCAGCACATGGAGCCCCGCGACCGGAACACCAAGCGGTTGGGGGCCCTGGCCTACCTGATCGCCGCCGCGATGATCGCTCGGGACTTCCCCGCCATGCGGGCGACGGTGATCGTGGACGGCCGGCGTCGGATGCGCGGCCGCACCCTAGTCGTGCTGGTCACCAACGCCCAACTTTACGGCGGGCTGGTCCGCATCGCCCCCCAGGCCGTGTTGGACGACGGCCAACTGGACATCTGCGTGTTCCGGGGGATGGGCCTGCCGTGGGCCATCCGGCATTTCATCAACGCCTTCGGCGGCAGACACCTCCAGGACCCGGCGGTGAAGTTCTTCCGGGGTCGGCGGGTGATCGTCGAGACCCATCCTGTCGTCCCCGTCCAGGTGGACGGCGAGCCCATCGGCCAGACCCCGATGGTCTTTGAGGTGGTGCCCCGCGCCCTCCGGATCCTGGTCCCGCCGACCGCCCCCGCCGCCCTCTTCGCCGCCCCGTGATGACCCCACCGGGCCGGAGCGGGCGAACCTTTCGATGCCTGGCTTACCGGGCGCTCCCGCTCCCCCCGGCTTGGAAGATCCCTAACAAGCCCCTGGCCAAGACCTCCACCTGGGCGATTGGACCTCCGCTGGGGATCGCGCTATGCTTCCTCTTCAGGAGGTGGAATGCCGGTGACGAGGCCGCATCCCGAAACCACGATGGCGGAGGTCCCCCGGACGGTGGGGGAGGCCCTCCGCTGGGCGGCCCGGCAAGTGCGAGCCCCCCAGCCCCGCCTGGCCGCCGAGGTGCTGCTCGCCCACGTGCTGGGCCTCTCCCGAGCCTCCCTCCTGGCCCACCCGGAGCGGGCCCTGACCGAGGCGGAGGCGGCGGCGTTCGCCCGCCTGGTGGCCCGCTCGGCGCAGGGGGAACCGTTGTTCTACCTGATCGGGGAGCGGGAGTTCTACGGAATGCCTTTCAAGGTGACCCCCGCGGTGCTCATCCCCCGGCCGGAGACCGAACACTTGGTCGACGCCGCCCTGGAATGGGCCCGCAGCCGGGCTTACCGACATTACGGGCCGCTATGTTTCGCGGACATCGGCACCGGCTCCGGTTGCATCGCCGTCGCCCTGGCCGTGTATCTACCCAACAGCCATGGATACGCCACCGACCTCTCGGAGGAGGCGCTGGCCGTCGCTCGGGAGAACGCCGCCCGCCATGGGGTGTCGCATCGGCTCACCTTCCTCCAGGGGGACCTCTGCACGCCCCTGCCGGAGCCCGTGGACCTGCTGGTGGCCAACCTGCCCTATGTGGCCCGGACGGAGTGGGAGGCGCTGGATCCCGCCATCCGGAACTACGAGCCGACTCTGGCCCTGGACGGCGGGGCGGACGGTCTGGAGGTGATCCAGTGTTTCCTGGCCCAAGCCCCACGGGTGCTCCGGCCGATGGGCGCTGTGTTCCTGGAGATCGGCGCCGGCCAGGGGGCGGCGGTGACGGCGCTGGCCCGCGCCGCTTTCCCCCGCGCCGTCGTCCGCCTGCTCCAGGACGCCGCGGGGCTGGATCGCATCGTGGCCATCACCCACTGACCCGCCGAAGGGCCGAAAACCCTGGATCCAGAGGGACATCCCATGCGCATCGCCATCGGTGCCGACCACGCCGGATATGCCCTGAAGACGATCCTGATCGCCCACCTGCAGGCCCAGGGGATCGAAGTGTTGGACTTCGGCACCCACGGCCTGGATGCCGTGGACTACCCCGATTACGCCCGGGCCGTGGCCGAGGCGGTGGCCCGCGGGGAGGCCGATTACGGGGTGCTGATCTGTGGCACCGGCATCGGGATGTCCATCACGGCCAACAAGGTGCCTGGCATCCGCGCCGCCGCTGTCTCCGACGTCTACACCGCGAAGATGAGCCGCGCCCACAACAACGCCAACATCCTCTGCCTGGGCGGCCGGGTGGTCGGTCCGGGCCTGGCCCAGGAGATCCTGGACGTCTGGCTGCGGACCCCCTTCGAGGGCGGCCGCCACGAGCGCCGCATCGCCAAGATCCGCGCCCTCGAGACCGATTGCGGGAAGCGTCCGTAGACCGCCCCCGATGGCGGCAAAGGCCGTTTCCAGCGCCCGCGTCCTGGGCATCGACGCCAGCCGCGCCACCCTGGCTCACCCCACCGGGGTGGAGCGTTACGCCCGCGCGGTCATCCAGGCCCTCCTCCCCCTGGCCGAGGCCCACGGGGTCCGCCTCCGCCTGTATTTCCGAGACCCTCCACCCCCGGGCCTCTTCCCCCCTTCCCCTGCGGTGGAACATCGGGTCCTGCGCTTCCCTCGCCTGTGGACGCATCTGCGCCTGTCTTGGGAGATGGGCCGCCGCCCGCCGGACGTCCTCTTCGTGCCGGCCCACGTGATCCCCCTGTGGCATCCAACCAGCGCGGTGACCATCCACGACCTGGGCTATCGGCATTTCCCCCACGCCCACCCGCCGCTCCAGCGGCTCTATCTCGACCTCTCCACGGCGTGGAGCGCCCGGGCCGCCCGCCGGGTCTTCGCCGACTCGGAAGCCACCCGCCGGGACCTGATCCGCTTCTACCGCGTCCCGCCGGGGAAGGTCGTGGTGGCCTACCCGGGCTTCGATCCCCCACCCTTCCCGCCGGACCCCCAGCCGATCCTGCGCCGCTTCGGGATCCGGGGGCCTTACGTGATCTCCGTGGGGACCATCCACCCGCGCAAGAACTTCGGCCTGATCCTCCAGGCGGTCGCCCGCCGGCTGGCAGAGGGCTGGGAGGGCCAGGTGGTGCTGGTGGGGAAGCCCGGATGGCCCGACCCGACCTTCGAGCGGCTCCGCCGCGATCCCCTGTGGTCCGGCCGCCTGATCTTGACCGGCTACGTGGACGATGGGACCCGCGGGGCGCTGCTCCGCCACGCCGAGGCCTTCCTGTTCCCTTCCCTTTATGAGGGCTTCGGCTTCCCGATCTTAGAAGCTCAGGCATGCGACGTCCCGGTCTTGTGCGCCCCCAGCGGCAGCCTCCCCGAGGTCGCCGGGGAGGGCGCCCTGTTCCTTCCCCCCAATGACCCGGAGCCGTGGGCCGAGGCCCTCGCCCGCCTGGAACGCGAGCCGGGCCTGCGGGCCACTCTGATCGCCCGCGGTCGGGCCAACCTCCGCCGCTTCTCCTGGACGGCCTGCGCCCAGACCCTGTGGGAGGGCCTCTGGGAACTGCTGACACGCCCGCTGGGATGAACCGCCGGGAGGGAGCCATGTCCGGCTGGAAGGGACGCCTGCTGACCCTGAGCCTCTTCGCCGTCGCCATGGCTTATATCGAAAGCGCCACCGTCGTCTACCTGCGCCACGTCTACGGGATCCAGGACCTGCTCCGGGACGCGCCGACTCAGCCCGATGCGCTCACGCCCATCGAACTGGGCCGGGAGGTCGCCACCCTGGTGATGCTGGGGGCGGTGGGGGCCCTCGCCGGTCGGGCTCCCGCCGCCCGCTGGGGGCTGTTCCTCTACGCCTGGGGCCTTTGGGACATCGCCTATTACGTTTGGCTCCGCGTCTTCATCGGCTGGCCGGCCTCCCTGGGCGATTGGGATCTCCTCTTCCTGATCCCCCTCCCCTGGTGGGGGCCGGTGGGGGCGCCCGTCTTGGCCGCCGGGATGATGATGGTCATCGGCGCCGGGATCGCCCGCCGCAGCGAGGCCGGCCTCCCCGTCCGGGTCGATCGGACAGCCCTCCTCCTGGGCGGGATCGGGACGGCCATCGCCCTTTACACCGTCCTCGCCCCTGCCCTGCACGCCCTGCCGGGGGGCCTCGAGGCCGTCGGCCGGGCCCGGCCGACGGCGTTCCCGTGGGGGCTCTACCTCGTCGGCTGGGGCATGGTGACGCTCGCCGGCCTGCGCCTCGCCGGATGGGTCCGATCCCCATAACTCTCCCTGCCCCCGGTTGAGCCGTCGTCCGAAATCCGGTAATCTAGGATCGGCGGGCCAGAGGGAAGCGGTGGCGCCCTCCGGTCCCCGCTGGAGTCCATCCGTCGAGGAGCGCCGCGGTGATCCGAAAACCGCGTTCGGTCTCGGGGGGGCTCGCCCGCCGCGGGCCCTCCCTGCCGCCAGCCCTCTACGGAGAAGATTATTTCCTCTCCGCCTGTGAGGGCTATGAGGAGTTCCTCCGATCCCAGGGGGAACACCTCTCCCGGCGCCTCCAGGCCGCCTTCAGCGTGGCCGCCGTGCGGGCGGGGATGCGCGTCCTGGACGTCGGATGCGGGCGCGGGGAGATCGTCCGCCATTGCGCCCGGCTGGGGGTCACGGCCATCGGCATCGACTACGCCGAGGCCGCCGTCCGCCTCTCGGCCCGCCTGCTGCGCCAGGCCGGATCCCTCCCCGGCCCGGCCGGCCTCGCCCAGGCCGATGCCAAGTTCCTGCCCTTCCCCGACGCTGTTTTCGACCGGGTGCTGATGTTCGACGTGGTGGAACACCTTTTCCCCTGGGAACTTCGGCTGGCCCTGCGGGAGGCCCACCGGGTGCTCAAGCCCGGGGGGATGCTGGTCATCCACACCGCCCCCAACCGCTGGTATGACGCTTATGCTTACCCGCTGGTCCGCCTGGTCCGTACCTTGCAGGGCATGGGCCATCTCTACCCGGCCAACCCGCGCGCGCTCAACGTCCCGATCAACGAGGCGGTCCATGTGAACGAACAGGGGCCCATCGGGCTGTGGTGGAGCCTGCGGCGGGCCGGCTTCCGGGCCGTGCGGGTCTGGCTGGACACACCCCCCCAGCAGCGGCAGGAGGGGCCGGTCTTCCGGCTGCTACGCCGCGTCGCCTTCGGCTGGGTCCCTTTCCGCTGGTTCTTCGAGCGGGAACTGTTCGCCGTGGCCACACGATGAGATCAAAGGAGGCGGGCCCGATGCAAGGGATCGGATATTGGTGGCAGACGGCCGGTCCGTATACGCCGAACCCCCCGCTGGTCGGCGAGGAGACGGCCGACGTGGCCATCGTGGGAGCCGGTTTCACCGGCCTCTCCGCGGCCCTGCATCTGAAAGAGGCCGAGCCGGGACTGCGCGTGGTTGTCCTGGAGCGAGCCTTCGTCGGCTACGGGGCCAGCGGCCGCAACGCCGGGTTCGCCATGACCCTCTTCGGCCTCACCCTGTCGCTGACGGCCCTGCGCTTCGGCGGCCAGGCGGCCGCTGAGGCCCATCATTATATGGAGCGCGCCGTCGATTACGTCGGCGAGCGGATCGCCCGCCACGGCATCGCCTGTGACGCGGAGCGGACCGGGTTCCTGCGGGTTGCCACCTCCGCCGCCTACGTGCGGCGGATCCAGAAGGAGATCGAGCGGGCCCACCGCCTGGGGCTGGAGGGGATCGAGTGGCTGGACGAGGCGGCCGTCCGGGAACAGGTGAACTCTCCCCTCTACCGGGGGGCGTGGTGGGAGCCCCGATGCATTCTCCTCAACCCGGTGAAGTACGTCCGGGGCCTGAAACAGGCCGCCGAGGCCGCTGGCGCGGTGATCCACGAACAGACGCCGGTGGCCCGCATCGAGCGGGACGCCGCATGGTTCACCCTGCGCACCCCCCAGGGGGTCCTGCGGGCCCGCAAATTGGTCCTGGCCGCCAACGCCTATTCCCACCTCCTCCCCCTGGTCCGCCGCAAACAGGTCCCGGCCTTCACCTACATTGTGCTGACGGAGCCCTTGGACCCGGAGCGCCTGGCGCCCATCGGCTGGCGGAACCGCCAGGGCATCGAAGACGCCCGTAACCTGGTTCATTACTACCGTCTCACCCCGGACAACCGCCTCCTGATGGGGGGCGGCGACGTGGGGGTCCCCTTCGGATCCCGAATGGACCTGGACGAGAACCCGCGGATCTTCCACGAACTGGAGGCCTATATCCCGCGGGTGTTCCCCTCCTTGCGGGGCGTCCGTATCGACCACCGATGGGGTGGGCCGGTCTCGGTGACGGTGGACATGGCCCCGGCCCTGGGCTACCTCGGCGACCGCCGGGCGGTCTACGCCCTGGGCTGCATCGGCCACGGGGTGGCCTTGACCACCATGAACGGGCAGATCGTGCGGGATCTGATCCTGGAGCGCCGCACCGAACTCACCGACCTCTTCTTCGTGAACCGAAGGGTCCTCCCCTGGCCTCCCGAGCCCATCCGCTTCGCCGTGGGCCACCTGATTCGGGGGTACATGCGGCTGGAGGACCGGCTGCTGGACCGCTGAGGATCTCCCTCGGTGGTAGAAAACCGATGGCCAAGGAACCCCGCCTGGAGGACCTGGAGCGCGCTCTGGCCCTGAAACGCCGGGAGGTCCGGCTGAAGCGGTGGATCCGGGAGGGGCGGCATCCCCTGGAGGCCCCTCGTCCTCCGGCGGAACTGCCCTCGGCCCCGCCCCCGGCCCTCCCCCCGGATCCTGCCTACCGCGCCGAGGTGGAATGGGAGACCGCCTCGCCCCGATGGTGGTTCCGTCTCCCACGCCGCTCGGTGCCCTTCTGGCGGGATCGGTTGTTGCTGGCCGTGGAGGTGGCCGCCGCCCTGGGGGCGATGATCCTGCTCTTCCGCTCCTGGCAGACGCTGCAGCAGTTGCAGGGGGCGCCCGCCAGGGCGGTCCGGGCTACCCCTTCGCCGACGCCGCTCATCCCCCTCCTGGTGCTGCCGGGCGGCCACCGCCCCCCCACCGCCGCGGAGGAGCCCGCTCTCAACCTCGACGAGATCCCGGAGGACCTGCGGCCCCGCTTGGCCGTCCTGCCCACCCCGGTCCCGATCACGCCGGGCCCCCGCAGCCCCGCGCGCATTGTCATCCCTGCCATCGGGGTCGATGCCCCCGTGGTCCCGGGGACGGACTGGGAGGCCCTCCAACACGGGGTGGGACATCACCCCGGGACGGCCAACCCGGGGGAGCCGGGCAACATGGTCCTGGCGGGGCATAACGACATCTACGGGGAGGTCTTTCGGGATCTGGAGAAACTGCAAATCGGAGATGAGATCTGGATTTACGACAGCGCCGGGCGGGCCTTCCGCTACGTGGTTGCGCACAAACAGGTGGTCCGGCCCACCCAAGTGGAGGTCATGGCCCCCACCCGGGACCCGGTCGTGACATTGATCACATGCTATCCTTATCGGGTGAACACCCATCGCTTGGTGGTGGTGGGGGAACTGCGCTGAGGAGAGAGCTGGAGGCGGAGGATTGGCGGTGACGCTGGACGTCGGCGTGGTGGTCGTCAATTACAACACGCGGGATCTCCTGCGCCGCTGCCTGCAGACGGTGCGGGCCAGCGTGGGGGTGCGCTTCGAGGTCTGCGTGGTCGACAACGCCTCGACCGACGGCAGCGCGGAGTTGGTGGCCCGGGAGTTCCCGGAGGTACGGGTCATCCGCAGCCCCTTCAACGGCGGCTACGCCTACGCCAACAACCTGGGCCTGCGGGCCTTCGGCTTCGGGATCCCGGGCAGAACCCCGGAGCCCCGCTATGCCCTGCTCCTCAACCCGGACACCGAGGTGCCGCCGGACGCCCTGGCCCGCATGGTCGCCTTCCTGGACGCCCATCCGGAGGCGGGGGCGGCTGGCCCGAAGATCGTGCGCCCGGATGGGTCGCTGGATCTGGCCTGCCGGCGCAGCTTCCCCACCCCCGAGGTGGCCTTCTACCGGTTCTCGGGGCTGAGCCGGCTGTTCCCCCGGAGCCCCCGCTTCGCCCGCTACAACCTCACCTTCCTGGATCCGGACCAGACCTACGAAGTGGACGCGGTGGTGGGGGCCTGCATGATGGTGCGCCGGGAGGCCATCATGCAGGTCGGGCTGCTCGACGAATCGTTTTTCATGTACGGGGAGGATCTGGACTGGGCCTATCGGATCAAGCAGGCCGGCTGGAAGATCTACTATTACCCGGAGGTGGTGATCCTCCACGTCAAGCGGGCCTCCAGCCGGATGAGCCCGCGGGCCCGCTACGAGTTCAACCGAGCCATGTGGATCTTCTACCGGAAGCACTATCAGGCGACCACGCCCCGCTGGCTGGATCTCCTGGTGCGGGCGGGGCTGGTCTTGAAGGGGGGCTGGCGCCTCTGGCAGGAGATGCGCCAGGACCTGCGACAGGGAAAGGAGGCCCGGGATGGGCAGGAAGCGCGTCCGCTGGCTTCTTAGCGCCCTCCTTCTCCTCAGCGACCTGGGGATGACGGCGCTGGCCTTCTACGGCGCCTACGAGATCCGCGCGCGGCTGCCCCTACCCTATCCCCCCCAGAACCTGGGGGCCTTCCCCCAGCATCTCCCCATGATGGGGATCTGGATGGGGTATGTGGCCCTCTTCTTCTTTTTCTCACGGCTCTACCATCTGGGGCGGGCCACCTCACGGCTGGACGAGATCTCGCGGGCGGCGGCGGCTTTCTCCCTGGCCGCGGTCTTCACCGTCGCCACCGCCTCGATGGCCTTCAAGGACACTCTGTTCGCCTTCGATTATCCCCGGGCCATGATCCTCTACGCCTGGGGGCTGGGCATCGTCGGGGTGGGGATCGGGCGGCTGGTGGTGCGGGGTCTGTGGGGAAGGCTGCGGGCGCGGGGATGGGATCGCAGCCGCATGCTGATCGTGGGGACCGGCGAGGCCGCCGAGATGGTGATCCGCCGCATCCAGGCCGCGCCGTGGTTCGGCTATGAGGTGGTCGGCGTGGTCGCCCCCCGCTCCAACGGCATCACCCACGTGGCCGGGGTCCCGGTGATCGGGATGGCGGAGGATCTGCCCGACCTCATCTACGCCCGCGACATCGATGAGGTCCTCATCGCCATCCCTGAGGCCCCCCATGAGGAGGTGCTGCGCCTGATCGCGCTGTGCGATCGCAGCAACCTCTCCATCAAGATCTATCCTGACATCTTCCAACTGATCGCCACGCAGCCCTCCCTGGACGACCTGGGGGGGCTCCCGCTGTTGACGGTGCGGGACGTGGCCCAGCGCGGCTGGCGGCTGGCCCTCAAGCGGGCCATGGACATCGTGGGGGCGACCGTCGGCCTGATCCTGCTCTCCCCCTTGATGCTGCTCATTGCCCTCTTGATCAAACTGGACTCGCCGGGGCCGGTGTTCTACGTCCAGGAGCGCATGGGGCTGGACGGCCGCCCCTTCCTGATGTTGAAGTTCCGTTCCATGCGGGCCGACGCGGAGATAGAGGGTCCTGGCTGGACACGACCGGACGATCCGCGGCGGACGCGGGTCGGGGCCCTGCTGCGCCGGCTGAACCTGGACGAGTTGCCCCAGTTGATCAACGTGCTGTTGGGCGACATGAGCCTGGTGGGCCCCCGCCCCGAGCGGCCGATCTATGTGGAGCAGTTCCGCCGGGTGATCCCGCGCTACATGGAGCGGCATCGGGAGAAGGCCGGCATCACGGGGTGGGCCCAGATCAACGGGCTGCGGGGAGATACCTCCATCGCCGAGCGGACCAAATACGACCTGTGGTATGTGGAGAACTGGTCCCTCTGGCTGGACATCAAGATCCTCCTGCGCACCCTGGTCCAGACCCTGACCTTCCGCAGCCCGAACGCCTACTGAGGGCGGGCCCGATCCCTCCGCATCCTGGAGGAGGCCGATGATGAGCCTGTCCCTGGAGAAAGCCGCCCGGCGCGGCGTCCCCAGCCAGATCTGGGGGGCCGGGCAGGCCCGACGCCTGGAATGGATGCGCCGCTTCGCCCGGCTGGAGGGGGCCCGCATCCTGGTGGATGGATGCGGAATCGGGATCTACATGGAAGCCCTGCGGACGTTCACGCCCCATGTGCACGGCCTGGACATCGAGGCCGACTACCTGCAGACGGCGCGGGCCCGCGGCCTGGACCTTCTGGTGCTCGGCGCAGCGGAGGCCCTGCCTTATCCCTCCGGGTCCTTCGACGTGGTGGTCTCCCACGAGGTCATCGAGCACGTCGCCGACGACCGCCGCGCCGCTGCCGAGATGGTCCGGGTCCTGCGGCCGGGCGGCCGCATCCTGCTCTTCTGCCCCAACCGCTGGTTTCCCTTCGAGACCCACGGCCACTACTGGCGGGGACGTTACCACTTCGGGAACACCCCGCTGATCAACTACCTCCCGGGCCCCCTGCGCCACCGCCTGGCGCCCCACGTACGGGCGTATTCCGGGCGGGCCCTGCGTCGCTTGTTCCACGGCCTGCCGGTCCGGGTGATCGCCCACCTCCGCCTCTTCCCAAGCTTCGACCGAATCGGCGGGCGCCATCCCCGCCTCGGGCGCATGCTGCGCCTTCTCCATCGGCTGGAGGGCACCCCTCTGGACCTCATGGGCCTCTCCCATTTCCTGGTTCTAGAGAAGATCCGCTGAGCCGCCCGCCTTGCCTTCCGCATGGCCTCCGGTGTAAGATGAAACGCGCATTGGCCGTTGCCAACGCGCCCCCGCCCGCGAGTAGGCGACGGCCCGTGTCGTTATATTTTCCCGTCTTCCTCCGGAGGATCGATGGACTTTGAGCGCTTCCTGCGTTTGGTGGGCATGCTGGTGCTGGGGGTGGCCGGGTGGCGGCTGGGGATGGACGCCGCCCGCCTAGGCCTGGACACGCGGCCGGCCTGGCAGTTCGCCCTCGCCTTCGCGCTGATCGGCGCCGTCTTGGGGCTGGTCCTGACGCCCTGGCTCACCATCCGCCCGGCCGCCATGGTGCGCCAGGTGATCCGTCAGGTGCCCCTGCAGCAACTGATCGCCGGCACCCTGGGGCTGATCCTAGGCCTGATCATGGCCGGCCTGGTCTCCTATCCCCTCTCCCTACTCCCCGACCCGCTGGGCCGGGTGATGCCTTCCCTGGGCGCCGTCTTCTTCGGCTACCTCGGCCTCACCGTGGCCGGCACCCGCTATCGGGATCTCGTCGCCCTGCTCCCCCGGTCCCTGCGGGAGGGCCGGGAGGGCGAGCGCCTCATCCTGCTAGACACCAGCGTGATCATCGACGGCCGGATCGCCGACATCGCCCGCACCGGCTTCATCAACGCCACCCTCTTGATCCCCCGCTTCGTGCTCAGCGAGCTGCAGCGCATCGCCGACGCCCCCGACCCGCTGCGGCGCAACCGGGGGCGGCGGGGCCTGGAGATCCTGAACCGCATGCAGAAGGAGGCCCACGTCCCGATCCGCATCGTCGACATGGAGGCGGAGGGGCGGGACGTGGACGAGAAGCTGATCGCCCTGGCCCGCCGCCTGCGCTGCCCGATTATGACCAACGACTATAATCTGAACCGCGTGGCCGAGCTCCAGAACGTCAAGGTCCTCAACCTCAACGAACTGGCCAACGCCGTCCGGACCATCCTGTTGCCCGGGGAGACCATCCAGTTGGCCATCATCCAGGAAGGAAAAGAGCCCGGCCAGGGGGTTGGCTACCTGGAGGACGGGACCATGGTGGTGGTGGAGGAGGGGCGGCGCTACATCGGCCGGGAGATCCCGGTGGTGGTGACCAAGGTGCTCCAGACGGCGGCCGGGCGCATGATCTTCGCCCGCCCCGAGGAGCCGGCCCGCAGCGGGGCCTAGCCCATCGGCCCCGCGCATCCTCTTTCTGGGAGCAGAAGACGATGGGACTGGTGGTCTACAATTTCCTGACCCGTCGGAAGGAGCCCTTCGTCCCCCTGCGCGAGGGGCGGGTCCATATGTATGTCTGCGGCCCCACCGTCTACGATCACGCCCACATCGGGCACGCCAAGCTCTACGTGTCCATGGATGTGATCGTGCGCTACTTCCGCTACCACGGCTACAAGGTCCGTTACGTCCAGAACATCACCGACGTCGGGCACCTGCTGGACACGGGGGAGGACCGCATCCTGAAGGGGGCGGCCCGCGAGCGCCTGGAGCCGATGGAACTGGTGGAGAAATACATGCGCAGTTACTTCGAGGACATGGACGCCCTGGGGGTGGTGCGGCCCGACATCTCCCCGCGGGCCTCCTGCCACATCCCCGAGATGATCGAGATGATCAAGGTCCTGATCGCCAAGGGCCACGCCTACGAGGTCAACGGCTCCGTCTATTTCTCGGTGGAATCCTGGCCGGAATACGGCAAGCTCTCCGGGCGCCGCCTGGAGGAGCAGGAAGAAGGGGTCCGTGTCCCGGTGCGGGAAGAGAAACGCCATCCGGCGGACTTCGCCCTCTGGAAGCGGGCCGAGCCGGAGCACCTGCTGCGCTGGCCCAGCCCATGGGGCTGGGGCTATCCCGGCTGGCATATCGAGTGCTCCGTGATGGCCACCAAATACCTGGGCCAGCCCTTTGACATCCACGGGGGCGGCATCGACAACCTCTTCCCCCACAACGAGAGCGAGATCGCCCAAGCGGAGGCCGCCAACGGGGTGCCCTTCGCCCGCTACTGGCTGCTCACCGGCTCCCTCACCGTCGACGGGGTGAAGATGAGCAAGAGCCTGGGGAACGTGGTGCGCATCAAAGACGCCCTGCAACGCTACCGCCCCCAGGCCATCCGCCTCTTCATCCTCTCCAGCCATTACCGCTCGCCCCTCGATTACAGCGAGGCGTCCATGGAGGCCGCCGAGAAGGGCCTGGATCGCCTCTGGAACACCGTCATCGAGGTCCGCGAGCGGCTGGCCCGGGGGAACGCGCCGGAGAGGGCGGAGCCCGAGGTCTTCCTGGAAGAAATCCAGAAGGCCCGGCGGGCCTTCCTCGAGGCAATGGACGACGACTTCAGCACCCCCGAGGCCCTCTCGGCCCTCTTCGAGTTCTCCAAGGAGGTCAACGGGCTGCTCTTCGGCGGCGCCACCGTCGGCCGCCCCATCCTGGAGGCCATCGACGCGGTCTACCGGGAGCTCGGCGGCCAGGTCCTGGGCCTGATCCCCGATACGATCCGCCCGGACCTCCCCTCGGATCTGGTGGCCGGCCTGGTGCAGATGCTCATTGAGATCCGGGCCGAGGCCCGCCGCAACCGGGACTTCGCCCGGGCCGATCAGATCCGGGACCGCCTCCGGGCCCTGGGCATCCTCCTGGAGGACCGCCCGGACGGCACCACCTGGCGGGTAGTCCGCCCCTGACGGATCCCGCGGCCAGGCCTCCCCTCCGCCCCCCAGGGCCTGCCCTCAGGGGGAAGCGGCCGCCGGTCGGCGGCGCGGCGGCAGGATCCCCTGGGACCAATACCACTCCAGGGTCTGGCGCACCCCTTCCTCCAGGGGCGTCGGGGTGAAGCCCAGCTCCCGCCGCGCCTTCTCCGAGTAGACCACCCAGTCATAGAACACATACGAGGCCAGGGCGAGGGGATAGTAGGGCTCGCGGCCGGTCCAAGCGGCCAGGCGGGTCCACAGCCAGGCGAGGGCCCACATCGGGGCCGCCGGCACATTGATCCGCCACGCCGAGGTCCCGGCCACCCGGGCCACGGTCTCGTAGATCTCGGCGTGGCGCCGGCTCTGATCCGCCACGTTGTAGATCTCCCCCGTCCGCCCCCGGCCCAGCGCGGCCTCGATGACACGGCAGAGATCGGGAACGAAGATGGGGAAGGTGTAACGCCGCCCGCCGTGAACCTGGAGCCGCAAGCCTCTCAGGAAGTCCTCGAAGAAGAGCCGGTTGAAGGCGTAGCGCCCCCACGGCCCGTAGAAGGCCCCCGGCCGCAGGATGACGGCCGGCAGTCCCCCCTGCCAGACCGCCTCGAGGACAACCGCCTCCGCCTCCAGTTTGGTCCTCTGATAAAGATCCACCGGCTGCGGAGGATAAGACTCATCGATGACCGTCCCCGGCCGTGGCCGCCCGATCACGGCCACCGTCGAGATGTGCACCAGCCGCCGCACGCCGGCCCGAACCGCCGCTCGGACCACGTTCCGCGTCCCCACGACGTTGATGCTGTGGAACACCTCTGGGGGGCCCCAGAAACGAAAGTATGCGGCCGCGTGGACGACCGCCTCGCACCCTTCCACCGCGCGGGCCACCGCCTCCGGATCCCGCACGTCCCCGAAGGCGATGTCCACCCCCTGCTCGGCCAGGAAGCGCCAGTCCGAGGTCGGCCGGACCAGGGCCCGCACCGCGTGGCCTTGGTCCCGCAGATACGGACACAGGTTTCGACCCAGGAAGCCGGTGGCTCCGGTGACCAGGATCCGCATCGGGGTTTCTCACCGTGGCGCTGCGGAGGATCCTTCGGCGAACCCCAACCCCAGCCGCTGCAGGACGTCCGGCCGGGGCCAGCCGGTCGCCGGATCCCAGCCGCGGACCGCATCGTATTCCCGGCGCATCGTCTCCAGGTCGGGGACAAAGCCGGCAGCGCCCCCCTCGGCCAGCGGCTCCAGCAGGCGCCGGGGAAGGCGGTCCTCCGCCGGGGTCAGCCCCAGGCGGAGGTTGATCAGCCGCTTCAGCTGCCACGCCCGCTCCCCGGCCGCCAGCAGTTGGGGGAGATCCCAATCCCACCCCATGGCCGCGTTGAGCAGCGCCAGGGCCGAGCGGGGAGCGACGTCGGCGAAGTAACACAGCACCAGGGCATTGCACACCGTGCGCCAATCCTGATGGAGGGCCACATAGCGGGCCTTCCCCTCGACGGCGTGGCGATCCAAAAACGGGATGCCCAGATCCTCGCTGGACTGGCCGAGTTCCACCATGAAGAAATCGCTCTGGTTGTGGCAGGCCCCGCGGGGCGAGGTCGCATAGCTCAGGGCCATCCCGGAGACCCCCCGGGGGTCGTGGTAGGGAACCTCCAGCCCCTTCACCTCCACCGCCAGGTCCTCGACCCCAAAGGCGCGGGCCAGGCTCCGGGCTCCCTGCGCCAGCAAGGCCCCGAACCCCTCCCGCCGGGCCGTGCGGGCGATCAGATCGGCCACCGGACGGGCGTCCCCCCAACGCAGGGCCACGCCCTCCGTCTCCCGCTCAGTGAGGATCCCCTTCTCGAACAGCAGGTAGGCCAGGCCGATCACGTTGCCCATGCTGATGGTGTCCAGCCCGAAACGGTCGCAGAGATCGCCCAGGTGGGTGATGAGGGCCAGGTCGTCATTCAGCAGGTTGGGGCCGAAGGCGGCAATGGTCTCATACTCCGGCCCCTTGGCCCGGGTCCGCGCATAGGGACCCTCCGGGATGGTCACCACGCGGCCACAGGCGATCACGCAGGCGTGGCATGCGGACACGCCGGAGAGGATGGACTCGGCCATGGCCGCCCCGCTGATCTTTGAGGCCCCCTCCCACACGCCCTGGCCGAAATAGCGCTTGGGCATGCTGCCCAGGAGCTCGAAATACTCCGCCGCGCCCGCCGTCCCGGTCTCCCGGAAGACCCGGGTGAGGTTCGATTCGCGCAGGGCGCGGTTGGCCTGGGTCCGCAGGCGGGCGAAGGCCTCCGGCCGGGCGATGGGCAGCGGACGGCTCCCCCGCACCGCAATGGCCTTCAGGTTCTTGGCGCCCATGACGGCCCCCATCCCGGTCCGGCCCGCCACCCGACCGTGGTCGCAGAGGATCAGGGCGAAGGGGACCCGGTTCTCTCCGGCGATCCCGATGGCCGCCACCCAGGCCAGGGGATCCGCTACCTCCTCCCGGATCCGGGTCTGAACGGTGTAGGGATCCAACCCCCACAGGTGGGCTGCCGGCCGCAGCGCCACCCGGCCGTCTTGGATCCACAGATAAACCGGCTCGGGGGCCCGCCCTTCGATCCACAGCATGTCGTAACCTGCGGCGCGCAATTCAGGCCCCCAAAAGCCGCCGCAATTGGATTCCCCCCAGCGGGCGGTGGCGGGGGAGCGGGCGCACACCGCGAACCGTCCCACCGCCGGCCCCGCGGTCCCGGTCAAGGGCCCCGTGGCGAAAAGGAGCGGGTTCTCCGGCCCCAGGGGGTCCACCTCGGGGCGGAGGGATTCCCACAGCAGCTGGGCCGCCAGGGCGCTGCCGCCGATGAAGGCCTCCACCCACGCCGCCGGGACCTCCTCCTCGGCCCACCGGCCGGCGGTGAGATCCACCCGCAGCAACCGCCCAAATGTCACCATGGCCGTCCTCCGAAAGGATGTGGGCCCGTGCCCCTCAATCGGGATTATCCGCCTCCGGATCGGTGTGGATCGGCTGCGGATGCGGCGTCCTCCGCACCCGCCACAGCCCCTTGAGGTCCTCCCAGGCGGTGCGCAGGATCTTCACGCGGGTGTCGGGATCCTCGCGCCAGACCACGGGGACCTCCCAGATGGTATAGCCGCGCTGCTCGGCCCGCAGCAACAACTCCGTGTCGAAAAACCAAGACTGGTTGGCCACGAGGGGGACCAGTTCCCGGGCGGCCTGTCGGGTGATGGCCTTGAAGCCGCACTGGGCGTCCCGGAAACGGCGCCGGGGGAAGAAGACCCAGACAATGAGATTGTAGATCCGCGAGATGATCTCCCGCTTCCAGGAGCGCTGGATCCGGGATTGGGGATGCAAGCGGCTGCCGGTGGCCACATGGTAACGGCCCTCGACCAGGGGCTGGATCAGCGGCATGAAGGCCATGAGGTCGGTAGAGAGGTCAACGTCCATGTAAGCCAGTATGTCGGCGTCGCTCTCCAGCCACGCCTTCCGCAGGGCCCGCCCCCGCCCCTTGCGGTTCAGCCGCAGGTAGGCCACCTCCCCGGGCCATTGCTCGGCCAGGCGCCGCCCGATCTCCGGCGTGCGGTCCGTCGAGGCGTTGTCGGCGATGACGATGCGCCAGCGGTAAGGACAATGCTCCTGAAGGAAAGCGCGCAGCCGGCGGACGCTGGGCTCGAGATCCCGCTCCTCGTTATACACAGGGATGACCACGTCCACCCGCACGGGTCGGCTCATCGGTCGCAGCCCTCCACCGGGGACATCCCGGGATCAGTATTGTAACACAGCGCACCGCTTGACAAATAAGCGATTGATCGTTAGAACAACCCCCAAACACAAACGCTCCGCACCCAGGGACCCTTTCCCAGGTCAAAGGAGCGGGCCGGTGGCGGGTTCCCCCGACGTCCTCCTACAGGTAGAGAACCTCTTTTTGGCCTTTGGGGGGGTGGTGTCCCTCAACGGGGTTTCTCTGGAAGTGCGCCGGGGCGAGATCTTTTCCCTCATCGGCCCGAACGGCGCCGGCAAGACCAGCCTCCTCAACTGCATCAACGGCCTCTACCGTCCCCAGCGAGGGCACATCCGCTTCGAAGGGCGCGAGATCACCCGGCTCCCCGCCCATCGGCGCGCCCAGCTCGGCATCGCCCGCACCTTCCAGAAGATCGAGCTCTTCAAGCACATGACCGTCCTGGACAACGTCCGCCTGGGCCGTCACATCCATATGAAGAGCAACCTGCTGGACGCCCTCATCTACTGGGGGCGGGCCGAGCGGGAGGAACTGGCCCACCGGGCCTTCATCGAGGAAGAGATCCTGGACCTGCTGGAGATCGGCCACCTGCGGCATCGGATCGTGGGGATGCTCCCTTAGGGCCTCCAGAAGCGGGTGGATCTCGCCCGCGCCCTCGCCCTCGAGCCCCGCCTCCTGCTTCTCGATGAACCCATGGCCGGGCTGAACCTGGAGGAAGTGGAGGATATGGCCCGCTTCATCATCGAGATCAACGAGAACCCCCGCTGGTCGGTGACGTGCCTGCTGGTGGAACACGATATGGGGGTGGTGATGGATCTCTCCCATCGGGTGGCGGTGCTGAACTTCGGCAGCAAGATCGCCGAGGGGCCTCCGGAGGAGATCCAGCGCGACCCTGTGGTGATCCAGGCCTATCTGGGGGAGGAGGATGCGGCTTATGCGTCGCGTCGGTAAGCGCTGCCGCGCCCTGGAGATCGAGATCACCAAGGACCTCACCATCCCCAAGCAGTTGGTGCGCACCGCCCAGGAATACGGCCACCGCAAGGTCGCCATGCGGGAGAAGGAGTTCGGGATCTGGCGCCCCTATACCTGGGCGGATTACCTGGAGCGGGTGAAGGCTCTTGCCCTGGGCTTCCACCGCCTGGGCCTGCGCCGGGGCGATAAGGTAGCCCTGATCGGCGACAACCGCCCCGAGGGGCTGTGGTCGGAGATGGCCGCCCTGTGCGTGGGCGGCGTGGCCGTCTGGCTCTACCAGGACAGCCTGCCGGAGGAGATCGCCTATATCCTGGACCACAGCGACGCCCGCTTTGTGGTCTGCGAGACCCAGGAGGAGGTGGACAAGGTCCTGGCGATCCGGGACCGCTGCCCGAAGGTCGAGTGGATCTTCTGGGACGACCCCAAGGGGATGCGCAACTATCGGGATCCGATGCTGATGCCCCTGACCGAGGTCATGCGCCTGGGCCGCGAAGCGGCCCAGGAGGACCCCGGGCGCTTTGAGGATCTGGTGGCCCAGGGCCGGGGGGACGACCTCGCCTTGCTGTTCTACACCTCGGGGACCACTGGCAAGCCCAAAGGGGCGATGCTCTCTCATTACAACCTCCTGAAGATGGGCCAGAACCTGATGCGGGTGGACCCCTACTACGAGGACGACGAATACGTGTCCTTCCTCCCCTTCGCCTGGATCGGCGAGCAGATGATGTCGGTCTCCAGCGGGATCCTGGCGGGGTTCACCATCAACTTCCCGGAGGAGCCCGAGACGGCCTGGCACGACCTGCGGGAGATCGCCCCCCATATCATCTTCTCCCCGCCCCGCGTGTGGGAGCAGATGGTCCGCACCATCCAGGTCCTGCACGCGGACTCCCCCTGGCTGAAGCGGAAGGTCTTCGAATGGGGGATGGCCGTCGGCTACCGGCTGGCCGATCGGAAGTTCGCCAAACAAAAGCCCACCTCGTGGGAACGGCTGCTGGGGTGGCTCGCCTATTGGCTGGTCTTCCGGCCCGTGCGGGACCGCATGGGGCTGGCCCGGGTGCGTTATGCCTACACCGGCGGGGCGGCCATGGGGCCCGACCATTTCCGCTTCTACCACGCCCTGGGGGTCAACCTCAAGCAGATCTACGGCCAGACGGAGATCGCGGGGATCTCCGTGCTCCATCGGGATGATGACATCAAGTTCGACACGGTCGGCAAGCCCATCCCGGAGACTGAGATCCGGATCTCCCCCGAAGGGGAGATCCTGGCCCGCAGCCCGTGCGTCTTCCAGGGGTATTACAAAAACCCCGAGGCCACGGCCGAGGCCTTGCGGGACGGTTGGCTGCATTCCGGGGATCGGGGGTTCATCGACGAGGACGGCCACTTGGTGGTGTTCGACCGCTCCAAAGATGTGATGACGCTGCGGGACGGACGGCCTTTCTCGCCGCAATACATCGAGACCCGCCTGAAGTTCAGCCCCTACATCAAGGACGCATGGGTGATCGGCCACCAACTGCCTTACGTGACGGCCGTGATCTGCATCGACTACCACGTGGTGGGCAAATGGGCGGAGGCCCGGCGCATCCCCTACACCAGTTACCAGGAACTCTCTCAGAAGCCGGAGGTCTACGACCTGGTGGCCAGCCAGGTCCGCCGCGTCAACGCCAGCCTGCCGGAGCCCGCTCGCATCGTCCGTTTCGTGAACCTGTTCAAGGAGTTCGACGCCGACGACCAGGAGCTGACCCGCACCCGGAAACTGCGCCGGGGCTTCCTGATGCAGCGCTAC
The DNA here is from genome assembly GCF_040289485.1 of Thermoflexus sp. GTDB lineage: Bacteria > Chloroflexota > Anaerolineae > Thermoflexales > Thermoflexaceae > Thermoflexus. The sequence goes on along the minus strand of NZ_PSLG01000013.1, from coordinate 5,451 downwards.
CGACCCATCGTCCAAGCCCTCTACGACCCCTCCGCCCATGAGGTCCATTTCGAGACCACCGTCACTTACGAGGACGGGACGGTGAACCAGGTGCGGGCGAGCCTGCGCATCGTGGATCTGGAGCCCATCCCGGAGCGGATCCCGGCGGAGGGGGTGCGGATCCTGGCGCCTCAGGCGGCCGAGGAATAAACGAATGGAGGGGCCCTATGGCGGCAGCGGCCACCCCCACCTATTCCCATATCCTTTTCCATGTCGACGGCCGCATCGCCTACGTGACCATGAACCGGCCGGAGAAGCGCAACGCCCTCTCCGTGGCCCACATGCAGGAACTGATCGCCTGCTTCCGGGCCATCGGGGAGGACCGGACGATCGCGGCCGTCATCCTGCGGGGCAACGGGCCGGCCTTCTGCGCCGGCCACGACCTGAACGAACTGGTGGGCCGCACCCCGGATTTCTACCGCTATGTCTTCGACGTCTGCACTACGTTGATGGAGACCATCCAGTCCATCCCCCAGCCGGTCATCGCCCAGGTCCACGGGATGGCCACCGCGGCCGGCTGCCAGTTGGTGGCCACCTGCGATCTGGCCGTGGCTTCAGAGGACGCCCGCTTCGCCACCCCGGGGGTGAAGATCGGGCTGTTCTGCTCCACCCCCATGGTCGCGGTGAGCCGGAACCTCCCCCGCAAGAAGGTGATGGAGATGCTGCTCACGGGGGAGCCGATCTCGGCCCAGGAGGCCCTCCGCTACGGGCTGGTGAACCGGGTCGTGCCCCGGGAGGCCCTGGAGGCAGAGACCCGCGCCCTCGCCGAGAAGATCGCCGCGGCCAGCCCCTTCGTCGTCGGCCTGGGGAAGCAGGCCTTCTACCGCCAACTGGAGATGCCTCAACCCCAGGCCTACGCCTACGCCCGTGAAGTGATGTCCTTCAACGCCTTGGCCGCCGACGCCCAGGAGGGCATCTGCGCCTTCCTGGAGAAGCGCCCGCCACGGTGGGGGGGATATGCCCAGGGGCCCGACCGCTCCGGGGAGGCGTGAGGATGGAGGTCTTCCTCCAGTTGGTGCTCACCGGCGTCATGGTCGGCAGCATCTACGCCCTGGTGGCCCTGGGCTGGGTGCTGATCTACAAGTGTTCCGGCGTGCTGAACATGGCCATGGGGGAACTCACCCTGATCGGGGCTTATGTCTCCCTCGCGTTCTACGAATGGGGGTTCCCTTTTCCCCTTGCCTTGCTGGCCACCCTCCTCATCGGGGCCATCCTGGGGATCCTGACGGAACGCCTCGTCCTGCGGCGCCTGATCGGGGAGCCGGTGCTGACGGTCATCATGGTCACCGTCGGCCTCTCGTTCTTCTTCCGGGGGATCATCGAGTTGCTCTGGGGGACCGACCTCCGGGTCTTTCACCCCCCGGTTTTCCCCTTCGAACCGATCCGGCTGGGCCCGGTGGTGATCGGCCAGGTCTACCTGTGGAGCTTCATCGCCGCCATGGCGTTGCTGGGGGCCCTGGTGGCCTTCTTCCGGTACACCCGCTGGGGGCTGGCGATGCAGGCCATGGCCGATGACGAGATGGCGGCCATCGCCCTGGGGATCAGCCCGAAGTTCGTCTACGCCGCCGCCTGGGCCATCGCCTTCATGGCCGCCGGGGTCGGGGGGTCCCTGCTGGGCAACATCAACGGCGTGAACATCGCCGTGGGCTACCTGGGTCTCCTGGTGCTGCCGGCGGTGGTCCTCGGCGGCTTGAACTCGATCCCCGGGGCGATCCTCGGCGGGATCACCATCGGGGTCCTCCAGAACCTGGCCGGGGGCTATCTGGACCGCCTCACCCCCGGCGGGGTGAAGGAGATCTTTCCCTTCGTGGTGATGACCCTGGTGCTGCTGGTCAAACCCTACGGGCTCTTCGGATGGGTCCGGATCGAGCGGGTGTAGGCCTGAGCCCTCGGATTCGCCCTGGCTCGGGCGGAGGGGGAGGATAGGGGATGCGGATGCGTTTGCCCAGCGGCGTTTTCTACACGACCTATCGACAAGACCAGGCCCTCTGGCCGACGACGTTCGTGAAGCTCCGGATGTGGGGGCTGTTGGTTTTCCTGTTCGTCATCTTCCCTCAGATCGCCTCCTCCTACTGGCTCTCCCTGGCCAGCCTGGTGGGCTATACGATCCTCTCGGCGATGGGCGTGCAGTTGCTGATCGGCTACACCGGGCAGGTGACCCTGGGGCACGCCGCTTTCATCGCCGCAGGGGCTTACACCGTCGCTGTCCTGGTCCTCCAATACCACGTCCCTTACCCCCTGGCCTTCCTGGCCGCCTTGGTCGTCGCCGGCCTGTGGTCGGTCCTCTTCGGCCTCCCCTCGGCCCGGGTGAAGGGGTTCTACCTCATTATGACCACCATGGCCGCCCAGTTCATCACCGTGGACTTCATCATCACTCAATACGTCAGCCGCATCGGGGAGCGTGGGCACTCGTTCTCGCTGCCCCCGGGGACCCTCTCCATCGGCCCCTGGGTGCTCCGGAGCGACCGCGACATCTACTACCTGATGATCACCCTGGTCACCCTCTCCGTGCTGGCGATGACCAACCTGGCCCGCACCCGCATCGGCCGAGCCTGGATGGCCATCCGGGACCACGACATCGCGGCCGAGGCCCTGGGGATCAACATCGTGGCCTACAAGCTCCTGGCTTTCTTCATGGCCGGGGTCTTCGGCGGGATGGCCGGCGCCTTCTGGGTCGCCAGCCTTTTCGCGGTCAGTCCCGAGCACTTCGCCTGGTCCTGGTCCCTCTGGCTGGTCGGGGTGGTGCTCATCGGGGGCTTGGGCAGCAACTACGGCACCATCTTCGGTTCCCTCTTCATGACCTTGGTGATGGAAGCCCTGCGGAACGGGGTCGCGATGCTGGCGCCCATCGTCCCGGCCCTGGAGGCCTCTTTCCTTTTTGTCAAGGAGGCAGCCTTCGGGTTGGCCATCGTCCTTTTCCTGCTCTACGAGCCGAACGGGCTGGCCTATCGCTGGTGGCAGATCAAGAACTACATCCACCTGTGGCCGTTCTCTTACGAGTGAGCGACAGGTTGCTGTAGATCCTCTTCAAGGAGGGCGCCATGGTCGATCGGGGAGGCACGTGGCTGATGCGGGCCGTGCTGCTGGCGACGCTCGCCCTCGCCGTGGGGTGCGGGCCCCGGGCGACCCCCGCGGCCCAGGCCCCGGCGGGCGAGATCGTCATCGGGGCCATCATGGACACCACCGGGCCGACCTCCGACGTGGGCAAGGATTACGCGGCCGGGATCCAGGACGCCATCCGCTGGATCAACGACCACGGCGGGGTGAACGGCAAACGGATCCGCCTGATCTTGAACGACTACGGCTATCGCATCCCGGAGGCGATCACGCTTTACAAGCGCTGCCGGGATATCGACAAGGTGATCGCCGTCCTTGGGTGGGGGACCGGTGACACTGCCGCCCTGGCGCCCACCGTCGCCAAGGATCAGATCCCCTATATCTCCGCTTCCTACTCTGGGGAACTGACCGATCCCTCCAAGACGCCCTACAACTTCTTCGCCAGCGCCGACTACTCCACCGGGGCCCGGGCCGCCCTCCTGGCGTGGTATGAGGAGGTCTGGTTGAAGGACGAGCGCTTCAAGGCGGAGCGGGAGGCGGGCAAGAAACCCCGCATCGTGATGTTCTACTCCTTCCCCACGCCTTACAGCACCGCTCCCATCAAAGCCCTGAAGGAATTCGCCCAGCTGCTGGGCTTTGAGATCGGACCGGATCAAGACATCTCTTTGACCGCCCTGGACGCCAAGAGCCAGGTTCTGGCGGCCAAGGAGTTCAACCCCCATGTGATCTGGCACGGCAACACCGTCCAATCGGTGGCCACAGCCATCCGCGACGCGAAGGCCCTGGGCTTGACGGCCGATCATCTCGTGAACCCGTATGGGATCGGCGAGGAACTCCTCCGTCTCCTCGGGCCTCAGGCCGAAGGGGTCATGGGATGGCTGGCCGCCGCCCCCTACGGGGCCGACGTCCCCAACATGGACCGAGTAAAGGCGGCAGCCCAGAAATACAACCCTGCCCTCAAGGAGCGCACCGTCCGCACCGTCCAGGCGTGGGCGAACGTGATGCTGCTCTATGAGGCCCTGAAGAAGGCCGACGCCGCCGGCCAGCTCAACGGCCCCGGCATCAAGGCGGCCATCGAGTCCTTCCAGAACCTGGACCTCGGCATGGGGGTTCCCCCCTTGACCTACACCCCCGACGACCACCGGCCGAGCAGCAAGGTGAATGTTTACATCGTGCGGGGCGGCCGGCTTCAATTCCTCAAGACTGTTGACCTGAAGGAGAAGTTCGCGGACCAATGGCCGAAGTGGAAAGGCTACTGAAGGGGATCGACCCATGGCGCCCGGGAACGCCCTGCTGAAGGTCAACAACATCGAGGTCCGTTACCATCAGGTGATCCTCGTCCTCAAGGGGGTCTCCCTGGAGGTCCCCCCGGGGGGCATCGTCGCCCTGCTGGGGGCGAACGGCGCCGGCAAGTCCACCACCCTGAAGGCGATCTCCGGCCTCCTCAAGCACGAGGACGGCCAGATCACCGACGGCAGCATCGTTTTTATGGGCGAGCGCATCGACCGGAAACCGGCCGAGGAGATCGCCGCCATGGGGATCATCCAGGTGCTGGAGGGACGGCGCGTCTTCGAGCACCTCACCGTCGAGGAGAACCTGCGGGTGGGGGCCCATCAGGGGAACGGGCGGGATCTCTCCGACCGGCTGGAGTTGGTCTACCATTACTTTCCCCACCTCAAGACCATCCGGAACCGGATCGCGGGGTTCTGCAGCGGGGGGGAACAGCAGATGCTGGCCATCGGCCGCGCTCTGATGACCCGCCCCCGCCTGCTCCTGCTCGACGAGCCCTCCCTGGGGCTGGCCCCTCTCCTCGTGCGGGAGATCATGGAGATCCTCGCCCGCTTGAACCGGGAGCAGGGCATCGCCATCCTGCTGGTGGAACAGAACGCCAAACTGGCCCTGGAAATCGCCCAGCACGCCTACGTCCTGGAGAACGGCCGGGTGGTCATGGAGGGGCCGGCGGCTGTTCTCCGGGACAACCCCGACATCAAGGAGTTCTACCTCGGGCTCACCGAACTGGGCGCTCGCAAACGGTTCCGCGAGGCCAAATGGTATAAACGCCGGAAGCGCTGGCTGACCTGAAGGGGACCCTCGCTCCAGCCCCAGGGGCGAGCCCGTCGGGTTCCCTCGGCCTCCCATCCTCCGGGAACGCGAAAGGCCCGTCGGTCCACCCCGAATCCGAAACAGAAGGAGGCAGGCATGCGCGGGATCGAACGCTGGCTCGGTCTCCTCACGGTCGTGGGGCTCCTCACCGCCTGCCGCCCTGGGGGCACCGTCCAAATCCAGGACCCCAAAGTCACCCTGGCCCGGGTGGAGGTGGTGGCCTACTACGCCTAGCCCACCCCAGTCCCCACC
>NZ_PSLG01000012.1:0-48795 GCF_040289485.1 Thermoflexus sp. | reverse complement strand
AACGCCTCACCCGCCTGGAGGAGACCGTCCAGCGCCTCATCGAAGCCCAGGCCCAGTTCGAACAACGCCTCACCCGCCTGGAGGAGATCGTCCAGCGCCTCATCGAAGCCCAGGCTCTGACCGAACAGCGCCTGGCCCGCTTGGAGGAGATCGTCCAGCGCCTCGTCGAGGCCCAGATCCAAATGCAGAAGCGCCTGGATGAAGTCCAAAACCACCTGAATCTACTCCGCGGTTGGCAGTTGGAGGAACGCTACCGGGCCCAACCTCACCGCTTCCGGCGTCTAGTGGCTAATCCCCACGTCCTCGAGCCCGCCGAGCGTGCCCGCCTGGTCGAGGAGGCCGAGGAGACCGGGCGGCTCAGCCCCGAGGAGGCGGACGATCTGGGAGCGACCGACCTGATCGTCCGCGGGCGCATGCCCCAGGGGCGCGGTAGGGTGTATCTCGCGGTGGAAGTTTCGATCACTGTCAACACCGACGATGTGGAGCGGGCAGCGGCCCGGGCCCTCCTTTTGGAGCGGGCGCTGGCTCGCGGCCGGCGCCGGCCGACGGTGCGGGCCGCGGTGGCCGGTTTGCGCATGCATCCGCTGGCGGCGGAGCGGGCCCGCGCCCTGGGAGTCTGGTGGTTGCGGGACGGTCAGGTCGTCCCGCCGGAGCGGATTCCGCTCCCTGCGCTTCCGCCAGAGCCCTGACCGGTCCAGCCGCGGGTGTCCCAGCACTGCCCTGAGGCCGACCCATCGCCCAAAGCCTCCGAAGGGGGAAGAGGCCCTGAAAGGCCCATCCGCACCCCCACCTCGTCCAGATGGCGCAACAGATCCGCGGGATCCTCATATACCCGATAGGCGCCAGCCCGCTCCAGCTCCTCACGGCCGTAACCGCCTGAGAGCAGTCCGACGCCCAAGGCGCCGGCCCGCCGGGCCGCCAGAAGATCCCACACGCTGTCGCCGACTACCACGCAGGCAGCGATGGGGACACCCAGCCGCTCGGCGGCGGCCAGGAAGAGATCGGGGTCCGGCTTGGCGTAACGCACATCCTCCCGTGTGACCACGGGGACCTCCGGGCCCAGGCCCAGCAAGTCTACCATCGGCTGCGCCACCGCTCGCTGGGCGCTGGTGGCGATGGCCCATGGGACGCCCAACCGGGTGAGGGCCGCCAGCAACTCCCGGGCCCCCGGGAGCGGCCGCACCTGATGCTGCCACCGGGCGAAGGCCTCCGCGTGACGACGCTGGATCTCCGCCACTTCCTCAGGGCCTACCTCCCGCCCGGTTTCCCGCAGAAGCGCCCGCAGCAACAACCCGCCGCTCATCCCGATCCGCCGGTGGATGCGCCAGACCGAGAGGGCGATCCCTACGGCCTCCAGCGCCTCCCGCCAGGCCAGCACATGCTGATAAACGCTGTCGACCAGCGTGCCGTCCAGGTCGAACAGGAACGCCAGGCTTTGCCCCATGCGGCCTCCCCGGTATCGGAATCGGCAACTTTCGCAGGGCACCCGCGGCTCACCGGACGGGCTCCCCACCGATCCACACCGCCGCCGGACGACCCCAGCGGTCCCACAGGACGAGATCGGCAGGAGCCCCCGGCTGCAGCCTTCCCAGCCACCGGAGGCCCAGGGAGCGCGCGGGCGTGAGGGTGGCGCTCCGGACAGCCGTCAGGGGATCGAGGCCGACTTCTTCGATGAGCACCCGCAGGCCCTCGTTCATCAAGGCGACGGAGCCCGCCAGGGCCCCATCGGGGGTTTGGCACCGGCCGTCAGCGACCTCCACTTCGTAGCCCAACCAGCGATAGCGCCCGGGGGGAAGGCCCGCCGTCGGCGCGGCGTCGCTGATCAGCGCCACGCCCCCCGCCCCTTTCACCCGGAAAAGCAGCCGCAGGGCCGCCGGATGCACATGCTGCCCGTCGGCGATCACCTGGGTCACCACCCGGCGGTCCAGCAGGGCCGCGGCGAACAGACCGGGCTCCCGGTGATGAAAGGGCCGCATCGCATTGAAGAAGTGAGTGACCTGTCGGACCCCCCGCTCGATGGCCTCGACGGCCTGGGCGTAGGTGGCATCGCTGTGCCCCATGACCGGGAGGATGCCCCGGGCCACCAGAGCGGGGATGGCCGCCATCGCCGCGCCCTCCTCCGGGGCGAAGGTCCACATCCGGATCCATCCCCTCGCCGCCGCCACATACCGATCGACGGCCTCCGGGGTGAGGGGCCGGAACCAGGCCGGGTTGGCCATCCCCGGCCGCCTTGGGGAAAGATGAGGGCCCTCAATGTGCACGCCCAGAATACGGGCGCCCGCGGGCCGGCCCTCGATCTCTCGCGCCATGGCCGCCAGCCGCCCCAGGATCTCCTCCTCCGGAAGGGTCAGGGTCGTGGGCACAAAGGCCGTCACCCCGTAGCGGGGCAGCCGCCGGGCCGCCTCCGCCAGCTCGGGCCCGAAGACATCACAGCCCTCCACGCCGTGAAGGTGCAGGTCGATCAGGCCCGGCGTCACCGGACGCCCGCCGGCGTCGATCCGCTCGGCCCGCCGAGGAAGACGGACCTCCCGGGTCGGGCCCACGGCCACGATCCGGCCGTCCGCGATGAGCACCGTCCCGTCCAGGATGCGGCGGGTCGGCGTGTAGAGATCCGCGTGGACCAGGGCGATCGGATGCGCCGCCATGGGGAGAGGCTATCCCTCCACATCTACCCAGACGCTGTCGCCCTCCACCCGCACCGGGTAGACCGGAATGGGGGCGACGGCCGGCAGGCGCAGGGCCCGGCCTGTCCGGATGTCGAAGCGGGCGCCGTGGCGGGGGCACTGGACCGTGAAGCCCTCCAGTTTCCCCTCCCCCAGCGGGCCGCCGTCATGGGTGCAGACATCCCCGAAAGCGAAAACCTGGTCCCCCACTCGGGCCAACGCCACCCGGCAGCCCTCGGCCACGAAGACCTTCACCGAGCCGACCGGGACCTCATCCAACGCCGCGACGCGAACCCACACGTTCTTCACCTCCGCTGGCTGTAGGGCGATGCTGCCTCAATCCGCGAAACGCAGGAGCCCCTTCTCCCGCAGGCCCCGCAGCACGGCCTCCAACACCCCGCCCCCAACCGCCCAGGCCTTGTCCGAAACGGTAAAGCAATGCCGAACCTCCGCCCGGGGGTCCACATCGCCGACCTTCATGCCGGGGGTGACCTCCAGGCCATCGGCCAGCAGGCCCCGCAGCACGCCGGCGATGGCCGTCCGCACCGGGGTCTCCCCCACGAAGGCGACCACCTCGCCCGCCTCCACCCGGTCGCCGATGCGACGAACCTCTCGGAAAAGGCCGGCACAGGGTGCCCGCAGCACCCGCAACACGTCGTGCCCCCCCAGGGTCCCGGGGATCCCGGTGTCGGGCAGAGCGCTGCCGGTGTAATACACCCGCCCCAGGTCATGGCCACGCGCCGTCTCCACCACCGCATAGCAGTCCACCCCGGCGACGAAACCCGGACCCAAGGCCACCACCACCGGCGCGTCCGTGAGCGCCGTCCCGGTGTTGCGCTTGGCCATGATGGCGTCCACCACCACCTCCGGCCGCAGGGACCGGATGCTCTCCCCCTCCGGATCCACCAGGACCGGGATCTCCCCCCGCGCCCAGACCGCCGGGAACGCCGAGGGGTCCTCCACCCGCCGCGCGGTGTGGCCTTCGATGGTGACGGCCCCCTCATAGACGGCGCTGGCCACAGCAACCGCCCGGCGGATGGCCAGGGGGCGGGGGAGCTCCGTGACCCAGACCCGGAACCCGGCCCGGTGCAGCCGCAGGACAGCCCCAGTCCCCAGATCGCCACCCCCCTTCACGGCCACCCAGATCGCCGGCATCGCGCCTCCCTCGGGCCCCGCGCTCATCCGAGATACGCCCGGAACCATTCCCCCACCAGCGGGACAGTGGTCTCCAGATACTCCAGCGGGAGCATATGGCCGGCCCCTGGCACCACCACCAGATCGTGGCGGCACCGCAACCGGGCCGCGAAGGCTCGATGGACCTCCGCCGGGAGGATCCGATCGCCCTCCCCGACCAGGATCCGCACCGGGGTCTCCATGGCCTCGATCGGCGGCTTGTCCGCCGGGTTCAGGAAAACCGAGATCCAGGACCGCAGCCGGTAGACCCAGACGCAGAGCCGGTCGGCCTTCCAGCGACGAAGGTTCTCGGGCCGCTCGAAGACGTGGGCGGGCTCCAGGAACGCCCGCACCGGGATGGGCAACCATCCCAGGACACCGGCCAGCGGCCGCAGCGCCTCGGCCAGGGGAACCAGGACGAAATGGCGGCGCAGGTAGAGAACCGGATGGATATCCCGCAGGTCCAGCACGTTGTGGCAGACCGCGGCACGGATCCGACGGTCCTCCAGGGCTGCATAGAAGGCCAGGATCCCGCCCATACTGGAGCCGGTGACGCCGACGCGGTCGTTATACCGATCGCGGGCGAAGTCCACCGCCCGGCGGATGTTGCCGATCAGTTCCCGATACGTGAAGAGGCCCCGCGCCCCCCCGCTCCGGCCGTGCCCCTGCAGATCGAGACCGATCCCATTGAAGCCGGCCTCGGCCAGCGCCCTGAGGTAGTTCGCCCCCGGGATCATCTCCATATAAAAGCCCGCGTGGGCGGTCATCCCGTGGAGGAAGATCAAGACAGGGGCTCGGGGGTCGACCTCCAGAAGGGTGAGATGGAGCGGGAGGTGGCGGTCCATGATCCGCAGCGAACGGACGGCGATCGGCATCGGCCTCCTCCACGGATCGAAGGGGCTTGGGACCGCCCTCAGGTCTCGGGGACCACCCGGATGTGCTGGGCGAGCTCCGGGCCGATGATCACGTCGTGCGGGGCCAGGCGGAGGCGCAAAGGGCCGTTAAAGGGGGCGCGGGCGATCAACTCGAAGGCCGCCCCGGGCACCAAGCCCAGGGATCCCAGGTAGCGCAGCTGCTCGGGGTCCTCGGTCTTCACCCGCGTGATGCGGCCCCGCGTCCCCACCGGGACCTCGCTCAGGCGCACGTCGAAAAGAGGCGGCAGCCGCCCATCGGGGGTGGGGATCGGATCCCCGTGGGGGCAATGGGTTGGCCGTCCGGCGACCTCATACATCCGCTCGCACAGCACCTCATCGACCACCGGGTCCAGCCGGTCGGCTAGCGCGTGGACCTCCTCCCAGCCCACCCCGAGCACCCGGGTTAGGAAAGCCTCCAAGATCCGATGCTGCCGGATCCCCCGCAGCGCCTCCCGCTCCCCTTCGCGGGTCAGAACGATGCCATGTCGGGTCCGCCGGATCAGGCCCAACGGCTCCAGCCGGTTGAGCATCCGGACCACCGCCGGGACGGTCACATCCAACCGTCGGGCGAGGGCAGAGGCCCGCACCGGGCCCGCCTCGCCCATCCGGTAGATCTCCGCCAGATAGGCCCGCATCCCCGGGCTGATGGATCCCGCCGGGCACTCCGGAGCGTTCAGCGCCATCCCTCCTCGTCGGCATGAAATCGGCCGGACATGGCCGAGTTGCTGGACAATGCATCGGTGAGTGTAGCACAATCCGATGGGAGGTTCAATCATGGATGACCGTCCGCCGCCGGAGGGCATGCCGGGGACCTTTCCGGATGGAGCGATCATGGCGCCGCCAGCGCCTTTCGCGATGGAATTGAAAAAGAGGGCGCGAGGGGAATGGCCGGCCGTCGGCCTGTGGGGAGTGGCCGTGGGGGCCTTTGGAGCCCTGGCCTTTCGCCAGGAGCGGCTGGAAGAGGCCCTGCCGGCAGTGGGAGGGTTCGCCCTGCTGCTGGCCCTGTATCTGGGCAGCGTCCTGGTCCCCGGGGAGGCCCTCCGGCGATGGGCCGGCCGGGAGGCCGGGCGGATCTACATCGTCCCCTTCGGGCTGTGGCTGGGGGAAGGACTCCTCCGGATCCTGCGGGGGCTCCCGCTGGCGCCAGGGTTCCTGCTTTCCAGCCTGCTGCTGTTGTGGGTTCCCACCCTGCTGATCCGGCACAACCGCGCCCCCTGGGGGCCGATCCAGGCTCTGATCGCCCTGGGGGCGCTGGCCGGGCTGCTGCTCCCCGGCCCCTTCCCTTCGGATCCCGTCGGCTGGGCCTTCCGCGTCGGCGCCGGAGCGTGGCCGCTCGCCCTCATGGCCGGATGGCCACCCGCCTCCCGCCCCCGGGCGCATCTCCTCTTCTTCACCGCCGTCCTTTTCATTTGGTATGCGGTGGAGTTCGACCGCCTGCCGTCCGATCCCCTTCTCCCCAGCGGGCCCTCCGCCTTCTATCTGATCTGGATTGTCCTCTTCCTGTGGCTGCTCCTCATCGCCGGACGCTTCCCGGACCTGGGGTTCACCTTCCGCTGGCGCTGGGCAGACCTCCTGGCCGTCTTGGGGAACCTGGCTGGGTTCGCCGCCTTCGCCCTGCCCTTCGGACTGCTCACCGGCTTTATCACTCCGGCGCCGACCCCTCCGGACGCGGCCGGGGCCCTGGCGCGACTGCTGGCCATCTACTTGTTCATCGGGCTGCCCGAGGAGATCCTCTTCCGGGGCGTCCTCCATGTGCACTTCCAGCGGGTGCTGGAATGGCCCCCGCTGCGCACCCTGCTCCTGTCCTCCCTCCTCTTCGGCCTCGCCCACCTGAACAACCCGCCGAAGGTGCCCCTCTATGCCATCCTGGCCACCGTCGCCGGATTTTTCTACGGGCGGACCTATCTTCAAACCGGGAAGGTCACCGCGGCCGCCCTGGTCCACGCCTGGGTCGACGCCCTCTGGGCGCTGTTCTTCCAGACCTGAGGGCACCTGGGCCCCTGGGGGACCTCATTCGGTCTTGCGGAACAGCCACACGGCAGGGACCAAGAAGAGCATCCAGAAGGCAATGAGGGCGATCAGGTTCACCTCCATCGGATGCAGGACGAGGACCTGGAGGACCGGCTCCGGCACCAGCCCCCGCAGGGCGGTTTGCCGTATCGCGTCCACACCATAGGTGAGCGGGTCTACGCGGGCCAGCCACTCCATCCACAACGGCACCTGCCGCAGCGGGAAGAAGGCCCCGCTCACGAAGAACATGGGCATCAGCAGGAAGTTCATTATCATGTGGAAACCTTCCATCGAGCGCATGCGGGCGGCGACGAGGATCCCGAAGGAGGTCATCGTGGCGGCCACCAGGATCATCATGAAGATCAGGGTGATGACCTGGCTGGGGGTGAAGCGGACGCCCACCAGGGGGGCCAGCAACATGATGAGCAGGCCCTGGATCATGGCGGTGGTGCTGCCACCTGCCACCTTCCCCAGCGCCACGGCCGTGCGGGAGACGGGGGCCACCAGCACCTCTTTCAGGAAGCCGAACTCCCGGTCCCAGACGATAGAGACAGCCGAGAAGACGGCGGTGAAGAGCACGGCCATGCTGAGGATCCCGGGGAAGAGGAAGGCACGGAAATCCACCCCGCCCATCCCCGCCGCCACCGCCGGGGCCAACCCGTTCCCGAAGACGATCAGGAACAGCAGCGGCTGGCCCAGGGAACTGACGATGCGAGAGCGATCCCGCAGGAACCGCAGGAGATCCCGATACCAGATGGTGTAGACGGCCTTCAGGAAAGCCATGGCCTTCACCTCCGGCTCCAGAGTCGACGGCTGAGGCGCATGCGGTCCAAGGGGGAGGCCTCCTCCTCCCGGATGGCCCGGCCGGTCAGTTTGATGAACACATCCTCCAGGCTGGGCCGCCGCAGGCTGATGCTGTGGACGATCAGGGGCGGCTCGGCGCCGTCCCGGAAGGCTTCCAGCAGGCGCGGGATCATCTGGTCGCCTCGGGCAACCTCGATGAGGACGCCCTCCCAGGTGACCCGGGGCTCCAAGCCCAGGGCCTCCTGCAGACGGGCGGCGGCCCGGGCGTCATCGCTGGTCCGCATCAGGATCACATCGCCCCCGATCGTCGCCTTCAGGTTCTCAGGCGTGTCCAGGGCGATGATGCGACCGTGGTCGATGATGGCGATGCGATCGGCCCGCTCCGCCTCGTCCATGTAGTGGGTGGTGAAGAAAACCGTGGTCCCCTCGCTGTCCCGCAAGCGGAGGATGTAGTCCCAGATATGGCGGCGGGTCTGAGGGTCCAATCCCAGGGTGGGCTCATCCAGGAAGAGGACCTTGGGCTCGTGAAGCAACCCCCGGGCCAGTTCCAGCCGGCGCTTCATCCCCCCGGAGAAGGTGCCCACCTCCTGATGGGCGTGGTCCGTGAGCTCCACCAGGTCCAGCAGCCGCCTCGCCCGCTCCTCGAAAACACGCCGGGGGACGTCGTAGAGCATGGCGTGGAACCGGAGGTTCTGCCACGCCGTCAGCCGGTCGTCCAGGCTGGGGTCCTGGAACACCAGCCCGATGCGCCGGCGCACGGCGTCCGGCTCGCGCACGATGTCGTGGCCGCCCACCCGGGCAGTGCCTGAGGTGGGCCGCAGCAGCGTGCAGAGCATGTTGATCGTGGTGGTCTTGCCGGCCCCGTTGGGGCCCAGGAAGGCGAACAGTTCCCCTGCCCGTACCGCAAACGAGACCTCGCGGACGGCCACGAAGTCCCCAAAGCGCCGGGTCAGGCGCTCCGTCTCAATGGCGTTCATCGTCCTCCACCTCCTGGATGGATAGTGGTTCGCTCCTCCGCGGCCGGGAGGCCGCCGCCCAGGGTGCGCCGCAAGAGCCTCGCCGCCTGCGCCAGGAGAGCGCGCTCCTCGGGGCTCAAGGCGGCCAGCCGTCGCCCCAGACGGGCCGCGGCCCGCGCCCGCAGGCGGTTCAAGGCCCGACGGCCTTGGGGAGTCAGGCGGATCCACACCCGACGCCGGTCCTGGGGATCCCGCTCGACCGCCACCCACCCCCGGGCCGCCAGGAGACGGACAGCGCGAGAGACCGTGGAGGGGCGGACGGCCTGGGCGCGGGCCAGTTCCGTCAAGGTGTAGGGGCGGTGGGCCAGCATGCCCAGTAACCGATAGGACTGGATGGGGAAGGCCTCCCCCGTCTTCCCCCGCACCTCCGCCCAGACGTGCCGCATCACCAGATGCAGGGCGTCCAGGAGATATCGGGCCAGCCATCGCTCATCCATCGTGGACCCCCAGGCCGTCCGGTTCGATCCCCACAAGATTGTTGCCCTGGCTAAAGATCAGCGCCGGGATTATAATGCCGGCGGGTCCGGGCGTCAAAAACCTACCGGCCCCGTGGGCCCACCGTAGCCTCCGAAACACAGGCCCTAAAACAGAACATGGAATCCAATTAATAAAACTCCGGGGTGGACCTAGGGGTGGTTTTGCTTGACAGTCTCAGCGAAAATCTCTATCATCGATCTGGGTTCCTTACGGGAAGATCCTTTGGATCGGCCTTCTTCTGCCCGGAGGCAGGCGAGCGGGATCTGAGCGGGGAGGAGGATGGATGGTGGAGATCCAGCGGATGGGCCGGCGGGTGTTGCAGGGGATCGGATGGGCGCTGCTGGGAGCGGGGGCCCTGGCGGGATGTGCCGCTCGCAGCCCTTCGGTCCTCGCCCCGGTCTCCCCCAAGGGCCGCGCCGAAGCCGAGCTGTTTTGGTTCATCGTCGCCATCACGGCGGCAGTCTTCGTCCTGGTGGAGGCCTTGCTCCTTTATGCGATCTTCCGCTTCCGGGCGCGGGATCCCCAGGCCATCCCGCCGCAGATCCACGGCAACAACGCCCTGGAGATCTCCTGGACCACCGCCACCGCCCTGGGGCTGGCCTTGATTTTCGCCATGACCTGGCGCACGATGGCCGCCACCGCCCGCCCGCCGTCTGATGCCCTGCCGGTGAAGGTGATCGGCCATCAGTGGTGGTGGGAGTTCCAGTATCCCACCCTGGGGATCACCACGGCCAACGAGCTGGTCATCCCCGTCGGCCGCGCGGTCCGGGCCGAGGTCACCTCCAAGGACGTGATCCACAGCTTCTGGGTCCCCCAGTTGGGTGGCAAGATGGACGCCATCCCGGGGCGGGAGAACGTCCTCTGGCTCCAGGCCGACATCGAGGGGGTCTACTACGGCCAGTGCGCCGAGCTCTGCGGGATCTCCCACGCCAACATGCGCCTGCGGGTCCGTGCGGTCCCCGCAGCGGAGTTCGACCGCTGGGTGGAGGCCCAGCGGGCCCCGGCCACCCCGCCTACAGATCCCTTGGCCCAACAGGGCTTCCAGGTCTTCATGGGCAAGGCTTGCGTCGGCTGTCACACCATCGCTGGCACCAAGGCCCAGGGGCAGGTGGGGCCAGACCTCACCCACGTGGGCAGCCGCTCGATCATTGCCGGAGGGCTTTTGGAGAACACGCCGGAGAACCTGGCCCGATGGCTGGACAACCCACCGGCCATCAAGCCGGGCTCTCTGATGCCGCGCTTGAACCTGACCCCGCAGGAGATCCAGGCGCTGGTGGCTTATCTTTCTTCCCTGAAGTGAAGGGAGCGGGGGAGGTGACGGATGACCAGCCAGGCAGCAGCGATGCTCCAGATCTACGAGCGGCGGGGTCTGCTCTCGTGGCTGACAACCGTCGACCACAAGCGCATCGGGATCCTCTACATCCTGGGCGCCGGGCTCTTCGCCCTGATCGGCGGGCTGGAGGCCCTGCTCATCCGGACCCAGCTGGCCGTCCCCAACAACCGGGTGCTGGTGGGGGATGCCTATAACCAGGTCCTGACGATGCACGGCACCACCATGGTTTTCCTGGTGGTGATGCCGGTGCTGGCCGGCCTGGGCAACTATGTGGTGCCCCTGATGATCGGGGCGCGGGACATGGCCTATCCCCGCCTGAACGCCTTCGGGGTCTGGATGTTTCTGCTGGGCGGGCTCTTCCTCAATTTGAGCTTCCTCTTGGGGGGCGCCCCCAACGCCGGATGGTTCGGTTACGCCCCGCTGACCGAGAAGACCTTCGCCCCTGGGGCGGGGATCGATTTCTGGATCCTGGGCCTGCAGCTCCTGGGGATCTCCTCCATCACTTCCTCCATTAACTTCGTGGCCACCATCCTCCTGCTCCGGGCGCCCGGGCTGACGCTCAACCGTCTGCCCTTGTTCGCATGGACCACCCTGGTGACGGCCTTCCTCATCCTGTTCGCGATGCCCAGCATCTCGGCCGCCCTCTTCCTGCTGTTCCTGGACCGGCACCTGGGGACGCACTTCTTCAACCCGGCGGCGGGCGGGGATCCTCTCTTGTGGCAGCACCTCTTCTGGTTCTTCGGCCACCCGGAGGTCTACATCATGATCCTGCCGGCCATGGGCATCGTCTCAGAGGTGCTGCCGGTCTTCTCCCGCAAGCCCCTCTTCGGCTACACGGCGGTGGCCTACTCCTCGGTGGCCATCGGCTTCATCGGCTTCACCGTCTGGGCCCACCACATGTTCGCTGTGGGGCTGCCCCCTGTGGTCAACGCCTTCTTCTCGGCGGCCAGCATGCTGGTGGCCGTGCCCACCGCCATCAAGGTCTTCAATTGGATCGGCACCTTGTGGGGCGGCTCCATCCGCCTCCGGACCCCCTTCCTCTTCGCGGCCGCCTTCGTGGCCCTGTTCGTCATCGGGGGGCTGAGCGGGCTCTTCCTGGCGGCGGTGCCGGTGGACTGGCAGGTCACGGATACCTACTTCGTGGTGGCCCACTTCCACTATACGCTCTTCGGCGGCTCCATGTTCGCCATCGTCGCCGGGATCTATTACTGGTTCCCCAAGATCACGGGGCGCTTCCTGGACGAGCGCCTGGGCCGCCTGCACTTCGCGTTGCAGTTCATCGGCTTCAACCTGACGTTCTTCCCTATGCACTTCCTGGGCCTGATGGGGATGCCCCGGCGGATCTACACCTACGCCCCCGGCCTGGGCTGGGAGGGGTTGAACCTGCTGGCCACCGTCGGCGCCTTTGTGCTGGCGCTGGGCTTTGGGGTCTTCTTGGTGAACATCGCCCGGAGCCTGGTGGCCGGCGCCCCGGCGCCCGCCGACCCGTGGGACGGCCACACGCTGGAGTGGCTGACGGCCTCCCCGCCGCCGCCCTATAACTTCGAGCGCATCCCGGTGGTCCACAGCCGGCGGCCGGCCTGGGATCGGAAATACACGGGGAATCCCCACCCGCGGCCGGCCGGGGCGGCCGTTGTCCCAGAAGCCCCTGAAGGGAACGGACCGTCGGGGGAAGGGGATGCCCCGGCGGAACCCATCCATCTGCCGGCCCCCAGCCCGTGGCCGCTGGTCATCGCCGCCGGGCTGACCCTCTTCGCCCTCGGGCTGGTCACCCACTGGGCCTTCCTGATCCCCGGCCTTCTGCTTTTCGCCATCGGGCTGGCCCGGTGGGCAGCTGAGCCCCTGTTCCCGGAATCTTCCGGGGCGCATTCCGGCACGTGATCCGCAGCCGCCCTCCTCGCTTGCAAAAACTCCAGGAGGGGAGACCATGAAACGGTGGATCGAAGGCCTGAGGTGAATCCTGGCGGTGGGGCTGCTGCTCATCGGCTGCGCCCAGCCCGCCGGGCCCGTCGAGATCCGCATCACGATGAACGAATACAAGTTCGAACCCGACACCATCCGGGTGAAAGCCGGCCAGGAGGTCCGCCTGGTCCTGGTGAACGCCGGCCGGAGGGACCACGAACTGATGATCGGGCGGAACGTGATGCGGAACGTGAGGAGCGGCAACCCGGCCGGCTACCACACGGATTTCTTCGCCGGCCTCTCGCCCCAGGTGAGCGGGGAGAAGATCAAAAAGGAGGAAGAGGAAGCAGAAGCGCACGCCGGCTTCATGGTGGCTCTGGAGACCGGGGGGTGGGCCACGTTGGTCTTCACCGTGCACGCCGACCGCGTCGGGGAGTGGGAGATGGGCTGCTTCGAAGAGAACGGGTCCCATTATCTCTCTGGGATGAAAGGCAAACTCGTCGTGGAACGCTGAGCATGCGAGGAGGTCAGGCATGGCGCATCCGCCCACGGCCGGCCCCGAGGTCGCCGTCGACAGCCGCAAACTGGGGGTCTGGGTCTTCCTGGCCTCGGAGGTGATCTTCTTCACCTCCCTGATCATCTCGTATCTGGTGCTGCACAACCGGGTCACCAGCGGGCCCACCGCCCACGAGGCGTTGACCCTGACCATCCCCACCGTCAACACGATGATCCTCCTGGTCAGCAGCGTGGCCATGGTGTTGGCCCTGGCCCACCTGCGAGATGGGAACCGGCGGGCGTGCATCGCGTGGCTGCTGACCACCGCCTGGCTGGGGATCTGCTTCCTGATCCTGAAGGCGGCCGAATACAGCCAGCACCTCCGCGAGGGCCTGACCCCCAGCGTCAACGTCTTCGGCTCGGCCTACTACACCGTGACGGGCTTCCACGCCGCCCACGTGGCCGTGGGGGTGATCTGGATCCTGAGCGTGGCTCTGGGCCTGCGCCGCCGGATCTCCCCCCAGAACGACGTGCTGGTGGAGACAGTGGGGCTCTACTGGCACTTCGTAGACCTGGTCTGGGTGGCCGTTTTTATGGTGGTGTATCTCTTGCGCTGAGGGGGAAGGATATGGAGGCCAAGGCGCATCGGCACCCGAACTACGTCTTGGTGGGTGTGATCCTCATCCTCCTCACCATCCTGGAGGTGAGCGTCCTCCGCCTGCCGGTCCCGCAACTGCCCTTCCTGATCGGCTTCGCCGTCGCCAAGGGGGCCCTCATCGTGCTGTATTTCATGCACCTCAAGTTCGACTCCCGTCTGTACGCGCTGCTCTTCGCCTACCCCTGGCCGCTGGCCCTGCTGCTGGTGGGAATGCTCCTCTGGATCTACCTCGGGTTCCGGATGTGACGCCCGCGGCTTCGAGAAAAAACCGGGGGCGGCCCTTGGGCCGCCCCCGGTCGGTTGCAGGGGAGCGCATCACTCCCCGCCGCCAGCCGCCGCCGGCCGGGCCGGGGCCGCCCGCCAGCGGTTGAAGGCCTGGAGGCCGTCGTAGCCGATGAGGGCTGCGGCGATGAAGAGCAGGGCGGCCAGGACCAGCATGGTCACCGAGCCGATGATGGCCACCACGTTGCCCTTTGCCAACGCCGCGTTGAGGGCCGGGATCTGGTTGTAGAGCGTCACCAGGATGGCGGCCATGGTGGTGACATACATGAAAACCCCAGGGATCCCAGCATACCAGGCGGGCCGCCGCTCCGAGACCAGCCAAACGGTGACGATGAGCAGGGCCAGGCCGGCCATCAACTGGTTGGCGGCGCCGAACAGTTGCCAGAGATAGATCCAGGTCCCGGTGAGCACCAGGAAGGCGGCCAGGGCCATGGAGATCAGGCTGGCCACGTGCATGTTCTTGAAGATCGGCTGGGCCTCCCCGACCCACTCGCCCAGGGTCACCCGCATCAGGCGGAAGACCAACTGGACCACGGTGACGACGATGACCACGAACGTCGCGAAGCCCAAGGCCGTCCCATAGACCTGGAAGCCGGAGCCGAAGATCTGGGAGAGCAGGGTGCCCACGCCGCTGGCGAAGGCCGCCGCGCCCGCCCCCTTCCCGGCGATGGAGATGGCGATCAGGGAGAGCAGCCCCAGGGTGTTCTCGCCGAAGAGCATGGCCCCACCGCCCACCGGCAGGGCGTCGGTCTCATACTCCAACTGTCGGGCGGTGCCCACCGACCCGAAGAGGGCGTGCCAGCCCGAGATGGCCCCGCAGGCGATGGTCACGAAGAGCATAGGCCACAGGGGCTGGATCCCCACCGCCGCCGGCTGGAAGCCACGGAAGGCCGGCAGCTTGAAGGAGACCGCCTGGGGGTTGGTGAAGAAGCCGACGACACCGCCGATGTAACTGAGCAGGATCACCAGGGCGGTGACCCAGAACCCCAGGTAGTTGACCGGTTGGGCGAAGCGCCAGATGGGCAGGTTCGCCCCCAGGTAGCAGAAGGCCAGGGTGAACAGCATCCAGAAGACATACGAGAGGCGGACCGGCCGGTCGGCCCCCAGCAGGCGCCCGGTCTTGGGATCTGGGTTCGCCGTGGGATCAAAGTAAGTGTAGAGCGGCTTGCCGCCGGCCAGGCCGTCAAGGGCTGCGTTGAAGCCGGCGAAGATCCGGCCCACCGGCCCCTGGATGGTCTTCACCTGGTCCCCCTCCTTCACCTGCTGCATGCCCAGCGGCCCGATGGCCATCGCCACCAGCGTGATGAGGAGGGTGATGGCCGTGACCGCCACCAGGTCCATCTTCCAGCGGTAGAGCATCTGCCCGGCCAGCAACCCCATCACCGCCAGGGTGATGATGCCCAGAGGCACCGTCGGATCCGTCAGGACGCCAGCGATCAGGTTCACGAAGGCGCCGGCGACGAGCAACAAATAGAAGAAGATGAACACGAAGAGGAGGGTGCGGACGCGCGGGTTGATCAGGCGGTAGGAGATGGCGCTCAGGGAGTTCCCGTCGTTGCGGACCGAGAGGATGATGGCGCTGTAGTCGCTGGCCCAGCCGATGAAGGCCACGCCCCCCAGCAGCCACAGGAGCGCCGGGAGCCATCCCCACAGGCCAGCCGCGGTGATCGGCCCCACGATGGGGCCGGCGGCGGCGATGGACTTGAAGTGGTAGCCGATGAGGATGTTGCGGCTGGTGGGGACGAAGTCCACGCCGTCCATATACATCCGGGCCGGGGTGGCCCGCTTCGGATCGGACCGGATGATCTCCCGGTCGATCCGCTTGGCGTAGAGGTTCCAGATCAGCAACTGGACCAGGATGCCGAGGATGATCACCCAAAAAGCGCTCATGGCTTCTCCTCCGAGAGAGGGGTGAAACCACAGAGCCGGCCCTTGAAACCTCCGTTCCGCACGCGCCCGAGGAGGAGCGCGGCCCCACATCCACCGACCCGTCGGCTCCCTCAAGCGGATCCAGCCCCGTTCCACCTCCTTTCGCTTCGCCGGAAAGCCCGCGGGCGGCCGCCTGAGCCGGGTTCAGGCCGCCGCCCGCGGAGCCCCCAGCCGCCGGGCAATGGCCGCCTCCGCCGCCGCGAAATCGCCCCCCGTGAAAACCTGCCCTTCGACGATCACAGCCGGGTAGCGTCGGGCACCATAGCGCAAGGACTTCCACCACCCCTCGATGGAAACAGCGTCCACCACCTTCACCGCGATGCGATCGCAATAGAGGGCCAGCAGTCGGGCGATCCAGGCGGCGAGATCCTGGTAGGCTTTCTGGAGATCCTCGGGGAGTCCCGTCTCCATCTGCTCCTGACGGACCGACCCGCCCAGGCCGGCCTCCCGCCAGACCAATTCACAATGGAGGCAATGGTAAAATGCGGTGGGCGCGTAGGCGATCACTTCCACCCGTAAGGGCCGTTCCATGGGCCCCTCCTGGAAACACAACGAATCCGGCGCGCCCTTCATCCGAAGCGCCCGCCAATGGCGGGCCTCAACAGGTTGCTGTCTTTATTTTAGACGGCCCAGGCCGCCTTTGTCAAGCCAAAATACGCCCATGGATCCCCTCAATTCGTGGTGATATTCACCATTTTGTTATTCATATCACAAAATGATGGGGGCCATGCGATGGAGGCGAAGGCGGGGGATCTGGCGTTGCTGGTGGGGCCGGGGGGGAAGACGTTTCTGGTCCGGCTGGAGCCCGGGGCCGTTCTGCACACCCACCGGGGGATGGTGGCCCATGCGGATTGCATCGGGCGGCCGTGGGGCACTGCCATCCGCTCCCATCGGGGGGAGATCTTCTGGCTGCTGGAGCCCTCGACCGAGGAGCTGATCCGCCATCTCCCCCGCCAGACCCAGATCCTCTACCCCAAGGACATCGGCTATATCCTGCTCAAACTGGCGGTCCGCCCGGGCCGCCAGGTGGTGGAAGCGGGGACGGGCAGCGGAGGGCTGACCCTGGCCCTGGCCCAGGCGGTCTGGCCCCTGGGCCAGGTGATCAGTTACGAGGTCCGGCCGGAGATGCAAGCCTTGGCCCGCCGCAATCTGGAGCGGGTGGGGCTGGCGGAGATGGTCACCTGGAAGGTGCGCGACATCCGCGAGGGCTTCGACGAGACCGCCGCCGACGCCCTCTTCCTGGACCTGCCCGAGCCGTGGGCCTACCTCCCCCAGGCGGCCGCGGCGCTGCGGGGGGGCGGTTTCTTCGGCGCCATCCTGCCCACCGCCAACCAGGTGATCCGCCTCCTGGAGGCCCTCCCCGCCCACGGTTTTGGGTTCATCGAGACCGTCGAGATCCTCCTGCGGCCCTACCACACCGCCGGCTGGCGCTTCCGGCCGGCCGATCGCATGGTCGCCCACACCGGCTTTTTGATCTTCGCCCGCCGCCTCCTCGGCCCTCCGGAGGCCCTTCCAACCCCCGAGGCCCTCCCCGACGCCGAGGAACCGACAGGCCCCGGATCGGCGCCCCCCGATTAGGCCTGGAAGGCCTCCATCCGGAGGGTGACCCGGTCCACCCGCCGCCGATCGATGGTCACCCCCAGGCCCGGGCCCTGGGGGACCGTCAGGGTGCCGTCCGGGTTGAGGACGAAGGGCGGGTCCACCAGGTCCTCAAAATAATAGCGGTCGCTGGCGGAGAGATCACCGGGGAGGGTGAACCCGGGCAGGGAGGCCAGGGCCACGTTGGCCGCCCGGCCGATGCCGGTCTCCAGCATCCCCCCGCACCAGACCGGGATCCCCCGCTCGCGGCAGAGGTCGTGGATCCGTTTGGCTTCGAGCAGCCCGCCGACCCGCCCCGGCTTGATGTTGATGATCCGACAGGCCCCCATATCGAGGGCCGCCCGTGCGTGGCGGACGGAATGGATGCTCTCGTCCAGACAGATGGGCGTGCGCAGGCGAGCCTGGAGCTGGGCGTGCTCGCAGAGATCGTCCCAGTGGAGGGGCTGCTCGATCATCATCAGATGGAAAGCGTCCAGGGCCGCCAGCCGGTCGGCGTCCTCCAGGGTGTAAGCGGAGTTGGCGTCGGCCATGAGGGGGATCTCGGGGAAGGCGCGCCGAACAGCGGCGATCATCTCCACGTCCCGTCCCGGCTTGATCTTCACCTTGATGCGGCGGTAGCCCTCCGCCAGGTAGCCCTCGATCTTCTCCAGCAACGCCGCATCGGTGGGCTGGAGCCCGATGCTCACCCCCACCGGGACCCGATCCCGGGCGCCCCCGAGCATCCGGGAAAGGGGGAGGCCGGCGCGGCGGGCGAAAAGGTCCCAAAAGGCCGCCTCCAGGCCCGCCCGGGCCATGGGATGGCCTCGCAGCCGCTCTCCTAGCCGGGCCACCGTCTCCACGTCGGGGATCTCCTGGCCCAGCACGGCGGGGATCAGGAACCCCCGCAACACCATCCAGGCCGTCTCCGTCGTCTCATAGGAGTAGCCAAAATCCCGCGAGGCCACGACCTCTCCCCAGCCCTCCAGGCCGTCCGCGTATACGGTGACGAGGAGGGCCTCCCGATCCTGCTCCCGCCCGAAGGAGGTTTCGAAGGGCTCCTTCAAGCGCATCCGGATCCAGCGAAGCTCCACCCGTTCGACGACCATCCTTCGGCTCCTGGTTAAGGAAGTTCCCGCCAGACGAAGGGGCGCCGCCGGGATCTTGACGAAGCCCGAGGGCCTGCCTATCATTCTAGTGCATGCGGCCCGGAGACGGGCGCGGCTGGGAGGGGATCTCTGATCGGAGAGGCAAAGGATCGATGCCGCCGCTTCTGGATGTGCGGAACCTGGAGTTGCGGTTCTTCACCCGCGATGGGGTGGTGCACGCCGTCAACGGGGTCTCCTTTTCGCTCCACGAAGGCGAGACGCTGGGGATCGTGGGGGAGTCCGGGAGCGGGAAGAGCGTGACCATGCTCTCCATCCTCCGCCTGATCCCGCAACCGCCGGGCCGAATCACTCGGGGCGAGGTCCTCTTCCAAGGGGTGGATCTCCTCAAACTGAGCGAGGCGGACATCCGCCGCATCCGCGGCTCCAAGATCGCGATGGTGTTCCAGGACCCCATGACCTCTCTCAACCCGGTGCTGACCATCGGGCGGCAGATCACCGAGGTCCTGGAGACCCATCTCAACATGTCCCCCCAGGAGGCCCGCCAGCGGGCCGTCGAGCTCCTCCAGATGGTTGGGATCCCCAACGCCGAGGAGCGTCTCAACGATTATCCGCACCAGTTCTCCGGGGGGATGCGACAGCGGGTGATGATCGCTATGGCCCTGGCCTGCCATCCCCAAATCCTCATCGCCGACGAGCCCACCACGGCCCTCGACGTAACCATCCAGGCCCAGATCATCGAACTGGTCAAGCGGCTCCGGGACGAACTGGGGATGGCCATCATCTGGATCACCCACGACCTGGGGGTGGTGGCCGGCCTGGCCCACCGGGTGGCGGTGATGTATGCGGGCTACATCGTGGAGGAGGCGCCGGTCCTGGAGCTCTATCACAACCCCCGCCACCCCTACACCCTGGGGCTGCTGGGTTCCCTCCCGCGGCTGGATCGGTGGGAGCGTCGGCGCCTGGTCTCCATCGACGGGATGCCCCCCGACCTGCTGGAGCTGCCGCAGGGGTGCCCGTTCGCGCCCCGTTGCCCTTACGCCTTCGACCGGTGCTGGGAGGAGAACCCCCGACTCGAAGAGGTAGGCCCCAACCATCGGATCGCATGCTGGGTAGATGTGACCACGGGGAGGCCCCGGTGAGCCGGAACGGACAGGTCCTGATCCGGGTTGAGAACCTGGTGAAGTGGTTCCCGATCACCCGGGGGATCATCTTCACCCGCACCATCGGTTACGTCCACGCCGTGGATGGCGTCTCCTTCGAGATCCGGCGGGGGGAGACCCTGGGTCTGGTCGGGGAGTCCGGATGCGGGAAGTCAACCGTCGGCCGGACCCTCCTCCAGCTCCACCGGCCGACGCGCGGACACGTTTACTTCGACGGCGTCGACCTCACCCGCCTCAAGGGCAACGAGCTGCGGCGGATGCGGCGCCGGATGCAGATCATCTTCCAGGACCCCTATGCCTCCCTGAACCCCCGGATGACGGTGGGCCAGATCATCGCCGAGCCCCTGGAGATCCACGGCGTGGCCCGGGGGAAGGAGGCCCGGGAACGGGTGGAGGAACTGCTGCGCCTGGTCGGCCTGAACCCGGTCTTCGCCGATCGCTACCCCCATGAGTTCTCGGGCGGCCAGCGCCAGCGCATCGGCATTGCCCGCGCCCTGGCCCTGCAGCCCGATTTCATCGTCTGCGACGAGCCGATCTCCGCCCTCGACGTCTCCATCCAGGCCCAGATCGTGAACCTGCTCCAGGAGCTCCAGGAACGCTTCCACCTGACCTATCTGTTCATCGCCCACGACCTGGCGATGGTCCGCCACATCAGCGACCGGGTGGCGGTGATGTATCTGGGCAAGATCGTCGAACTGGCGGACCGCAACGAGCTCTACGAGAACCCCCTGCACCCCTACACCCAGGCGCTGCTCTCGGCCGTCCCGGTGCCCGACCCTGCGGTGGAAGCCCGACGGCAGCGGATCATCCTGCGCGGCGAGGTGCCCAGCCCTGTCAACCCGCCCAGCGGGTGCCGGTTCCACCCCCGCTGCCCCATCGCCCAGGAGATCTGCAAGCACGTGGAGCCCGAATGGCGGGAGGCCCGCCCTGGCCACTGGGTGGCCTGTCACCTGGCGGCCTAACCGATGGGGGCTTCGCCGTTAGGCGGAGCCCTGAAATCGGGGATCCTCCTGAAGCATCCGCCGCAGGCCCTCCTCCAGGGAGACGCGGGGGCGGTAGCCCAAGCGCCGCTCGGCCTTCCGCAGGTCGGCGCAGAGCCGAGCCACCCCCCCGTCCTGGGCGGGGCTGTGGATCACTTGGGCCCGCCGACCCACCACCCGCATCACCACCTCAGCCAGCTCGTTGATGGCGGTCTCCTGCCCGCTTCCGACGTTGATGATCTCGCCGTTCAGTCCCCGCAGGCGCCCCGCCGCCACCATGGCCTCCACCACATCCTCCACGTAGACGAAATCCCGGGTCTGGCTCCCATCGCCGAAGATCACCAGCGACCCCCCCTCCACCGCCTGTTTCAGGAAGCGGGAGGTCACCGGGGCATGGGCGGCCGGGAGCGGCTGCCCAGGGCCGTAGGCGTTGAAGATCCGCAACACCACCACCTCGAACCCCCACAGCCGGCCCAGGGTGAGGGCGAACTGCTCGGCCGCCAGTTTGGTGACCGCGTAAGTCGAGCGGGGCCGCGGCATGAGATCCTCGTGGACCGGCTGGACGGGCTGGTCGCCGTAGACGGCGCCGGAGGAGGCGAGGATCAACCGCCGGACCCCTGCGTCGCGCATCGCCTCCAGCAGGGCCACGGTGCCGCCGACGTTGACATCCTGATAGATCCGCGGATAGAGAATGGACTCTGGGACCGAGACCCGCGCGGCCAGGTGATACACGACGTCCACGCCCTGCAGCAGGGTCCAGAGCCGGGGGACATCCCGCACGTCCCCCCGGGCGAAGACCACCCGCGGGTCCAGGCGCTGCGGATCCCCCGCGCTCAGGTCGTCCAGGACCAGCACCGTCCACCCCTCCCGGACCAGCCGGTTGGCCAGGGCGGATCCGAGGAAGCCGGCACCTCCGGTGATCAAGACCCGCATGGTTCCTCCTGGAGCGGAAGAGTCCGTGGGGAGAGCCTGTTCACTGGGCGAGCAACCACCCGACCAGGGCGTCCATGTCCTCCACGACGTGGGTGGGCCACAGGTCCTCGGGAAGGGGCTCCCCATAGCGGTTCCGCCAGACGCAGTCCCGTTTCAGGCCCAGGGCGGGCTGGACGTCGTGGAGGAGGCTCTGGGCGATGTGCAAGACCTCCTCCCGGCGGGCCCCGTAGCGGGTGCAGAAGGTCAGCCAGTGCTGCGGATGGGGCTTGTAAGTCCGCGTGTCCTCCGCGGTGACGGCCCCGTCGACCTCCAGCCTGTGGCACCGGATGGTCTCGGCCAGCAGGTCCCGATCCACGTTGGAAAGGATGACCCGCCGGAAGCCCATGGCCCCGAGGGCCTTCAGCCCTTCTACCGTATCCGGGAAGGGCGGCCAGGCCGGGACCGATGCGGCGAAGGCCACGGCCTCGGCCTCCGGCAACGCGACCCCGAAACGGGCGGCCACCGCCCGCGCCGCCTCCGCCAGGACCTCCCGGTATCGGCGGTAAGGCCCCGTCTCCACCCGGTGCTCCTCCTCCACGTAGGCCGCCAACAGCGCCTCGGGGGGCAGGTCCACCCCGTGCCGGCGCAGGATCCCCCCAGATGTTCGGCGATCCCCGCCCGCCAGTCCATGAGGGTCCCGTAGCAATCGAGGGTCAGAAAGCGATAGCGGGCCATCGGCTGTCCGCTCCTTCCGCAGGATCTTCAAATCCCTGCCGAGAGGCCGCGGGGGCGCTCGTTGACGATCCCCGCCAGGCGCGGGACAATATCTCCGGCGGCCGTCTTCAGGATAACATCGTCCCCCAGCCCGGACAACTGGAGGTCGGATGTCCCCGATGGACACGGCGCGCAGCGACGGCGAACCGATCCCTAACCGGGAACTGGACATCCGGGGGGAGGTCTGCCCCTACACCTATGTGAAGACCCGCCTGGCCTTGGAGGAGATGGAAGTCGGCCAGGTGCTGCGGGTGCTGGTGGATTACGAGCCCGCCGTCCACAACGTCCCCCGCAGTGTCCGCCTGCAGGGGGATGAGGTGCTGAAGGTGGAGCCGGTGGGGGAGGGCCTATGGGCCATCTGGATTCGGAAGCAGAACCCTTCCATCTGAGGCGATCGGACGCAGAGCGGATCCTCGCCCACGCCCGGGACGAGTGGCCCCTGGAGGCCTGTGGCCTGCTGGGCGGGATCGGCCGGCGGGCCCTGGCCGTTTACCCGGCCCGCAACGAATGGGCCAGCCCGGTCCGCTATCGCGTCCACCCCGAGGATCTGATCCGGGTGCTGCAGGATCTGGAGGCCAAGGGGTGGGAACTGGTGGGGATCTATCACTCCCATCCCCACGGGCCGCCGACGCCCTCCCCCACCGACATCCGGGAGGCCTACTACCCGGAGGCCGTCTATCTGATCGCCGCCCCCGTCCAGGGGGAGTGGCGCCTGCGGGCCTTCCACCTCCGGGATGGGACCGCCCAAGAGATCCCGCTGATCCTGGAGCCGGACTGAGAAGGCTGGCGATGCACTGGTCGGCGGCGGAGGGGACCCCCCTGGGGACCATCTGGGTGGTGGCGGATGCCCGGGGGGTGCGCTGGGTGTTCTTTGGGGAGCACGGGGAGCAGGCGTGGGCGGCCTTCCTTGCCGCCCACCCGGGGCTGGAGCGCCTGGACCGCGGCCTGGCGGCCCAGGCCCTGGCCCAGATCCTGGCCTATCTGCGGCGGGAGCGCACGGTCTTCACGGTGCCCCTCGCGCCAGAGGGCACATCCTTCCAGCGGCGGGTCTGGGTGGAGACGGCGCAGATCCCCTACGGCCAGACCCGCACCTACGCGGAACTGGCCCGCCGGCTGGGGCGGCCGGGCGCGACCCGCGCGGTGGGGCAGGCCCTCGGGGCCAACCCGCTGCCCCTCCTGATCCCCTGCCACCGGGTGATCGCTGCCGACGGCCGGCTGGGGGGCTACACCGGAGGCGTGCATGTGAAGCGCTGGCTGCTGGCATTGGAGGGAGTCACGGTTGCGGTGGCATGAACTGGACACCCCGCTGGCGGCGTTGCTTCGGCACTGGCATGCGGATCCCCGCTTCCGGCAGCGGATCGCCGCGTGGGGATGGACACCTGCCCGCCCTGCCCGGATCGTCCCCTTCCCGGAGGATCTGGATCCCCGCTGGCGTGCCGCCCTGACGCGAGCTGGCTACGCGGGCTTATACGTCCACCAGGCGGAGGCCTATCGGGCCGCCCGCCAGGGGGCCCACGTCGCCCTGTTCACGGGCACCGCCTCCGGGAAGACCCTGGCCTTCCTCCTGCCGATCCTGCAAACCCTCTGCGAGGACCCGCAGGCCACGGCCCTGTTCCTGTATCCCACCAAGGCCCTGGCCCACGACCAACGGGCCATCTTCCGCGCGTGGCTCTCCGCCCTGGGGCTCCCTGCCGCCGCCCTGCCCTACGACGGGGACACCCCGAGCGAGGCCCGGCGGTTCGTCCGCGAGCGGGGGCGCCTGCTGGTGACCAACCCGGACATGCTCCACAGGGGGCTTCTCCCGTGGCATCCGCGCTGGGCCTCCTTCCTTAGCCATCTGCGCTTCGTGGTGATCGACGAGGCCCACGTGTATCGCGGGGTGTTCGGGAGCCACGTGGTGAACGTGCTGCGACGGCTGCGGCGGCTGGCCGCCCGCTACGGGGCCGCTCCCCAGTTCCTCCTGGGATCGGCCACGGTCGCCAACGGCCGGGAACTGGCGGAGGGGCTGGTGGAGGCCTCTGTCCATCTGATCGAGACCGACGGAGCCCCTTCTGGCGAGCGCCACTTCCTCCTCTATAACCCGCCCCTGGTGGACGCGGCCCTAGGCCTGCGCCAGAACGCCCTGGCCGCCGCCGCCGACCTCATCGGGACCCTCCTGGCCCACGGCATCCCCACCATCGCCTTCGCCCGCTCCCGCATGGCGGTGGAGCGGCTGCTGCGACGGGTCCGCGCGGCCTGGCTTGCGGGCGGGGGGGACCCGCAGATCATCCAGGGCTATCGGGGCGGTTACCTGCCAGAGACCCGGCGGGCCATCGAGAAAGGCCTGCGCGAGGGGCAGATCCGCTGTGTGATCGCCACCAACGCTCTAGAACTGGGCGTGGACATCGGCAACCTGGAAGCGTGCGTGATGGTGGGCTACCCGGGCACCATCGCCTCCGCGCGGCAGCAGGCCGGCCGGGCGGGCCGCCGCGCGCCCCTGAGCGTCGCCATCATGGTCCTCACCCCCACTCCCCTGGATCAATATCTGGCTGGGCACCCCGAGTTCCTGTTCGAACGCTCCCCCGAGGCCGCCCGCTTCGATCCCGATAACCTTGCCCTGCTGGCCGGCCATCTGCTGTGCGCCGCCTTCGAACATCCGCTGGACCCTGGGGAGGCCTTCGCCCGGACCCTGGACACCGATCGGCTGGTGGCGTTGCTGATGGAGGACGGCGCGCCCCTCTACCGGAACCCCACGGACGGCCGGGTCTACTTCGCCGCCGATCGCTACCCGGCGGGATCCCTCAGCCTCCGGACCGGGACGGGGGACCGGATCGCCGTCCGGGTTCGCCGTGGAGGCGAGGGACACCGGATCGGCGAGGTGGATCGCCCCTCTGCCCCCTGCCTGATCCACCCCGGCGCCGTCTACCTGCACGAGGGGCAGGCGTATCGCATCCAGGTGGTGGACTGGGAGCGGAGGGAAGCGTGGGCTGAGCCCTTCGAAGAAGACGAGATCACCGAGCCGATGGTGGAGGCCACGTGGCGCCTCGACCTGGAGCGGGCCCGGCGGGCCACCCCATGGGCCGCCGGCGCGTGGGGGGAGGTCACCATCACCAGCCGAGTGGTGGGCGCGCGGCGGCTGCGATGGTCGGATGGGGCGCCCCTGGGCACGATGGCCGTCGAGACGCCCGAGACGGCCCTGAGCACCACCGCGTGGTGGCTAACCCTCCATCCGACCCTGGTCCGGCGGTTGGAGGCGGAGGGCATCACCCTGGGCCCCCTCGATTACGGCCCGGATTGGGAGGCCCTCCGCCGGGCGGTCCGGGCCCGAGACGGCCACCGGTGTCGGATCTGCGGGGCGCCGGAGCCGCCGGGCCAGGCCCACGATGTGCACCACCTGCGGCCGCTGCGGACCTTCCGGGACCGCCGGGAGGCCCATGCCTTGGAGAACCTGATCACCGTCTGCCGGCCGTGCCATCGGCGCCTGGAGCGGGGGCTGGGGACCCGCAGCGCCCTCTCGGGGCTCGGCGCCCTCCTGCACGGCCTGGCCCCCCTGTTCTTGATGAGCGATCCGGCAGATCTCGGTCTCCTGGTCGATCCGGAGGGCCGGGAGACCGGGGGGCCCACCGTGCTGCTTTATGAACAGATGCCCGGCGGCGTCGGCTTCGCCGAGCACCTGTGGGCCGTTCAGGAGGCGCTGCTGGAGGCCGCCCGGGAGGTAGCGGCGACATGCCCCTGCGAGGCCGGGTGCCCCGCCTGCGTGGGGCCTCCCGTGGCGTTCATGAACTTAAAGGCCGAAACCCGACGCCTGCTGGAGGCGCTCCGGGAGCCCACGGGCGGGCTTCCCCAAAACGGGTAAAATGAGGACAAAGCCATCCCAGCCCCTGTGGAGCCCGATGCGCGACCGGAACGCCCCGACGGAGCCGAAGACCGAGGAGGCAATGGCCCTGGAGGACCTGGCCCGGCGCCCCCATCGGCCCCTGGTGGTGGTGATCTCGGGGCCCTCCGGCGCCGGGAAGGATTCTCTGATCCGCCGGATGAAGGACCTCCAGGTCCCCTTCCACTTCGTGGTCACCGCCACGTCGCGCCCGCCGCGGCCGGGGGAGGTGGACGGGGTGGATTACCACTTCCTCTCTCGAGAGGCCTTTGAGGCCGCCATCCGCGCAGGGGAGTTCCTGGAATACGCCGTGGTCTATGGGGATTACAAGGGGATCCCGAAGGGGGAGATCCGGAGCGCCCTGGCCAGCGGCAAGGATGTCATCCTGCGGGTCGATGTGCAGGGGGCGGCCACCCTCCGCCGGCTGCTCCCGGAGGCGGTCTTCATCTTCGTCGTCCCGGCCTCGCGGGAGGAGCTCCTGGGGCGCCTGCAGGCCCGCGGGACCGAGACCGCGGAATCCATCGTCCGCCGGCTGGAGGCCGTCAAGGAGGAGCTCCGCCATTGGACGGAGTTCGATTACCTCGTCGTCAACCGGGATGGCGGCCTAGACGAGGCCGTGGCCGACATCCTGGCTATCATCCGGGCGGAACATTGTCGGACCCACCCCCGCCGGATCCCCTGGGAGGGCCTGGCAGGCCCTTCGGATCGGGGTGCCGGCGGTTGAGCGGGGGGGCTGGAGTGGCGGTGGGTGGAAAGGACGGATCATGACGAAGAAACCGGATCTGTTCGCCCAGGGCCGGGCGGAGGCGATGCGGCGGGAGGCCCCCCTGGCCGCGCGCCTGCGGCCTCGGCGCCTGGAGGAGTTCGTCGGCCAGGCCCATCTGGTGGGGCCGGGCGCGCCGCTGCGACGCCTCATCGAGGAGGGCCGGCTGCTGAACTCGATGATCTTCTGGGGGCCGCCCGGCACTGGCAAGACCACCCTGGCCCTCCTGATGGCCCAGGCCGCCGGAGCCCACGTCGAGACGCTGAGCGCGGTGACGGCCGGCCTCGCCGACCTGCGCCGGGTGATCCAGGAGGCCCAGGAGCGGCGCCGGCTCTACGGGCGGCGCACCCTCCTGATCGTCGATGAACTCCACCGCTTCACCCGGGTTCACCAGGACGCCCTGCTGCCCTTCGTGGAGGACGGCACGGTCATCTTCATCGGCATCACCACCGAAAACCCCTACTTCGCCGTCGTGCCCGCCCTGGTCTCCCGCTCCCGCGTCTTCATCTTTCAGCCCCTCACCGAGGAGGAGATCCTCCTCCTGCTGCGCCGGGCCCTGGCGGACCCGGAGAACGGCTACGGCGGACAGCCCATCGAGGTGCCGGAGGAGGTCCTGCGCTTCTGGGCGCGCCTCAGCGAGGGAGACGCCCGCAACGCGCTGAACGCCCTGGAACTGGCCGTCAGCGCCGCCCTGCCTGACCCCGACGGTCGGATCCGCATCTCCATGGACATTGCCCAGGCGGTGGTCCAGCGGCGGGCCCTGGCCTATGATCGGGAGGCCCATTACGACACCATCAGCGCCTTCATCAAATCCGTGCGGGGTAGCGACCCCGACGCCGCCTTGTTCTGGTTGGCGAAGATGGTGGAGGCGGGGGAGGATCCGCGGTTCATCATGCGGCGCCTGCTGATCCTGGCCGCCGAGGACGTGGGCCTCGCCGATCCGATGGCCATCGTGGTGACCGCAGCCTGCGCCCAGGCGGTGGAGTGGGTAGGGATGCCCGAGGCGGTCTACCACCTGGCGGAGGCTACCCTCTACCTGGCCACCGCCCCCAAGAGCAACAGCGCCGGCGCCTACTTCCAGGCGGTGGAATTCCTCCGCGCCCACGGCTCTGGGGCGGTCCCGGAGCACCTCAGGGACGCCCGCCGGGACGCCGAGGTCCTAGGGCATGGCCGGGATTACCGCTACCCCCACGCCTTCGAGGGCCACTTCGTCCGCCAGTCCTACTGGCCTGTCGGCCTGCCCCGGGTCCGCTTCTACCGGCCCTCCGGCCAGGGCTACGAGCAGGAGATCGCCGAGCGGCTCCGCCGATGGTGGGGGGAGACGGAGGCCTCCCCGCCCGCCGACAGCCCATCCCCTTCTTCCTGAGCAGCCCCGGAGGGCGCCATGGCCCGGACGATCGCGGTGGTCAGCCAGAAAGGCGGCGTGGGGAAAACCACCACGGTGGTCCACCTGGGGGTGGCCCTGGCTGGGCGGGGCGCTGCCACCCTGCTGGTGGACCTCGATCCCCAGGCCGCGCTGACCGCTGCCTTCGGCCTGACCGAGGAGATCTCCCCCACCATCGAGGCAGCGTTATGGAAAGGCATCCCCCTCGGGCAGGTGATCCGGACGCTGCGGCCTCGCCTGGACCTGGCCCCGGCCTCCTTCCAGTTGAACCAAGCGGAGATGGGTTTGGGGCCGCGGGGGCCGTATCGGCTGCGGGAGATCCTGCGGCCAGTGCAGGGCCGCTACACCTACATCCTGATCGACGCGCCCCCCGGGCTGGGGCCCTTGACCGTCAACGCCCTGGCCGCCGCCGACGCTTTCCTGGTGCCGATCCGGCCGGACTACCTCTCCCTCCGCAGCCTGAAGGGGTTGCTGATCGCCGTGGGCCGGCTGCGCCAGCAATTGAACCTCCCCATCGAGTTGCTGGGCATCCTGCCCACCATGGTCCAGTTACACATCCGCCATCACCGGGAGGTGCTCTCCGAACTCACCGCCGCCTTCGGCCGCAAGGTCTTCCCGGTGTTCATCCCCCAAACCATCCGCTTTGCCGAGGCGCCGGTCGCCGGCCGGAGCCTTTTGGACTACATGGCCAGCCACCCCGGCGCCCAGGCCTACCGCCGGCTGGCCGAACTGATCGACGGCGAACGGCCCTCCACCCAGGGAAGGACCTAAGGGAGCGATGGGCAAGGGAGAGCGACCAGAGATCTCCCTGCGCGGGAAAGGGCGCGTCCTCTTTGCGGATCTGGCCGAGTGGGTGGCGGCGCCCACGCCGGAGCCCCCTCGGGAGGCGGCCCCGGCGGAGGCCGTCGGATCCCCCGCTCCGCCTCCCCACAACCCGGCGCCGATGGGCCAGGAGCCGGAGGGTTCCGCCGAGGCGTTCGCGTTCATGGCCCTGGAGGCCGCCCGGGCGGCCCCGGTGGAGCCCATCTCCTGGGCTCCCCCTCCTCCATGGCCCGAGGAACCGACGGCTCCGTCCGCCGACGGGGAGGGGATCGCCATCGACCCCCAGGCCCCGATGCGGGCGTTGCGGATCCCCGGCCTCCTGGCCGGGATCGAACCCGAAGGCCCAGAGGTCACCCCCTACGGCGCAGCGACGCCGGAGACCCGGATGGAGGAAGCGCCGATGGAGACCCCACGGACAGTGGCGGGCGCGCCGGAGAGACCGGCGGGACCCCCGCGGGCGCCCGATGAGGCCCGCGTGCGCGCCCTCAACGGCCGGATCGACGATCTCTACCGCCGCATCGCCAACGGCGCCATCCCGGATCCATCCACGGCGGATCAGGCCCTGGCGTGGCTGAAGCAGGCGCGGGAAGCCCTGCTCACCCCGGAGGGCTACGACGAAGCCGAGTATTACTACAGCCTGGCCTATACCCGCTACGCCATCGCCCGTCGGCTCTGGCGCTGGTCTTACACCTACGGCCTCTTCGTCTTCCTCTGGGGCCTCGCCTGGCTGGGGGCCTACCTCTGGGCGCTGACGGCCGGCCGGGGCTACAGCGCCCAGGTGGTCCCCCCCGGCTACGAGGGGATCTGGGAGCCGATCATGTGGGGCGGCCTGGGCGGGGTGTGCGGCATCTTCTACAGTCTTTACTGGCACGTGGCCATCAAACGGGACTTCGACCGACAGTATGTGATGTGGTATCTCGTCCAGCCGCTCCTGGGCAGCATGATCGGGATGATCATCTACATGGTCATCACCGTGGGCTTCCTCACCGTCCAGGGGACGCCAAACCCTGCCAACCCCCTCTTCATGTATCTGATCGCCTTCGTGGCTGGCTTCCGCCAGCGCTTCTTCTTGGAATTGATCGATCGCATCGTCCAGACGTTCACCCCGAACCCGAGGAGCGCCGCGTGATGGGACGTATCGCCTTCGTGTTCCCCGGACAGGGTTCCCAATATGTGGGGATGGGTCGCGCCCTCGCGGAGGCCTTCGCTGAGGCCCGCCGGGTCTTCGAGGAAGCCGACGCCTGCCTCGGCTATCCCCTCTCCCGGCTCTGCTTCGAGGGCCCGGAGGCGACTCTGAATGATACCTTTTACACCCAGCCGGCCATCCTGACGGTCTCCGTCGCCGCGTGGCGGGTGTGGACGGCGCTGGGGGGGCCGCCCCCCGATATGGTGGCCGGGCACAGCCTGGGCGAGTTCGCCGCCCTGGTGGCCGCGGGAGCCCTCTCCTTCCCCGACGCCCTGCGCCTGGTCCAGGAGCGGGGGCGCTGGATGAAATGGGCAGGGGAGCAGCAGCCCGGGGCCATGGCCGCCGTCCTGGGGCTGGAGCGCGAGGTCCTGGAGGCGATCTGCGCAGAGGCCGCCCGGGAGACCGGCGAGGCAGTCGTGGTGGCCAACGACAACTGCCCCGGGCAATTGGTGATCTCCGGCGGCAAAGCCGGGGTGGCCCGGGCGGGGGAACGGGCCCGGGCCCAGGGGGCGAAACGGGTGATCCCGCTGGCCGTCAGCATCGCGGCCCACTCCCCACGGATGGCGCCGGCCGTGGCCCCCTTCCGGAAGATCCTCGCCGAGACCCCTTTCGCCGCCCCCCGCATCCCGGTGATCGGCAACGTGGAGGCCCGGCCGCTGGACGGCCGCCCGGAGGCCCTGCGGGAGGAACTGGTCCGACAGCTCACCGCCCCGGTGCGCTGGACGGAGAGCGTCCGCTATATGGTCGAGGCGGGGGTGACCCGCTTCGTGGAGCTGGGACCGAAGGATGTGCTGAGCGGCCTGATCCGTCGCATCGCCCCCCAGGTCCGCACGCAGGCGGTGGAGGACCCCGAGGGCCTTCGCCAGGCGCTGGCCGCCATCGGCGCCGGGCCCGATCCGTGAGACCATCCCCTCATTCGAGGATCCAGCGGTCGACCTCCCGCTCGTAGGACAGGATCTCCTCCTCTCGGAAGAAGAGGCCGATCTCGAAGGCCGCCGTCTCAGGCCCGTCGGAGCCGTGGACCAGGTTGCGGCCGATGGTCAACCCGAAGTCGGCCCGGACGGTCCCTGGCTCGGCCTTGGCCGGATCCGTTGCCCCCAAGGTCTTGCGCACCACCTCGACGGCCCGGGGGCCCTCCAGGACCATGGCCACCACGGGCCCGGAGGTGATGTATCGGATGAGCCCCTCGTAGAACGGCTTGCCCTGGTGGGCAGCGTAATGGCGGGCCGCCAGTTCGGGGGAGATCCGCATCATCTTCATGGCCACGATCCTCAGCCCCCGCCGCTCCAGCCGGGCGATGATCTCCCCGACCAGACCACGCTGCACGCCATCCGGCTTGATGAGCACCAGCGTCCGTTCCACAGGAGGTTCCTCCTCGCAGGATGTCAAGGCCCGCATTCTACCACCGTTTCCCGCCACCATCCCCTACGGAGCGGCCAGCCAGCGGGCCAGCCAGGCGATCAGGAGCCCCAGCCCCCCGAACTCCACCGCCACCCGGGCGGAGAGCCGCTGTCCCTGCAGATGCCACAGGCTCATCTCCGTCAACTCATACAGCACCAGCATCCACCAGAGCCCCAGGACCACCGGCGGGAGGGTCCAGTATCGGAAGGCAGCGGCGACCCCTCCCATGCTCCATCCGATCAGCCCCACATACAGCCAGCGCCGGCGTTCCGGGATCTCCGCCTCGGCCAGACGGGCCAGGGCCAGCGCGGCGGCGATGCCGCCCCCCAGCCCGAACAGCATCAGCGTCCGCAGCCCGCTTTGAAACCCCCATCCGATGGCCGCCAGGGCGACCAGGTAACCCAGGGCCGGATGGACGAGGCGGACCAGCGTGGCTCGCAGCCCGGCGACTTCCACCCGGTAGCGCTCCCCCACCATCGCCAGGGCCAGCCCGAGCCCGCCCAGGCCCAGCTCCAGCAGCCAGGCCAGGCCCGTCGGAAGGGAGCGGGTGAACACCAGCCCTCCCACTGCCACGCCCATCGGGGTGATCCAACGGCCCATGAGGCGCCAGGGGCTCTCCTCGGGGAAGCGGGGATGGGTTCGGAGGAGGGCCTCCGTGCCGGCGGCGGCCAGCAAGGCCCCGAAGATCCCGATCCAGAAGGCGGGGGTCAGTCGGATCCCCAGCGGCGAGCCCAGGATCCAGACAGAGAGCTCCGGGCCCTCCGCAGGAAACAGCCGGACCATCACCCAGCCGAGGACCACCAGGCTGACGGTGATGGGGACTGGAAGCCAGGTCGTCTCTTCCTGCTCCATCGGCGACGCCTCGTGGGACGGTTCTCCCTCAAGGATTCTGGTCGGTGGCCTGCCCGGCCCGCCGCGCCTCCCATTCCCGATCCAGGATCCCATAGATGACGAGGTCTCCCCAGCGGTCCCGATAGCGGATGGCCTCCCGGAGCACCCCCTCCATCCGGAAGCCCAAGCGCTCCGGGATCGCCCGGCTGCGCCGGTTCTCCGGGTCCACCCGGATCTCCACCCGGTGCAGGCCCCGTTCGAAGAACAGATCGTCCAGCACCGCCGCCACGGCCCGGGTCATGATCCCTTGGCCCTGATGCGCCGCGTCCAGCCAGTAGCCAATGGAGGCCTGGGCGTTCTGGGCGTCGATCTCGTGGACCCCGATCACGCCCACCAGGGCGCCCCCCTGCCAGATCCCCAACTCGTAGCCGGCCCCGCGGGCGAAGCGCTGAAGCCCTTCTTCGATGAAAGCCAGGCTGTCGGCCGCGGAACGGACCCCGTCCACCCAGGGCAGCCAGGGTCGCAGATGGGCCCGGTTCTGGTCCGTCAGGGCGAAGAGGACGTCCGCATGCCTCCGCTCCAGGAGGCGCAGAGAAAGGCCCGATCCGAGGTTCTTCTCGAACATATCGGCCCCTTATGCCCGAAGGTCGGGGAGCAACGCGGCCAGCCGGCGCATCTGCGCCACCTGGGCCTCCGCCGACGGGGCTTCGAAGGTGAGGACGACCCCGTCTGCCCCCGCTGCGCGCAGGGACCGCAGGCCCGCCGCCACCTGCTCCGGGGAGCCCGTCAGCCGCATACGGCGCTCCCCCGTCGGCGAGGTGTACACCGGGGGGAGGGCGGCGTCCAGGGCGACGTACATCCGGCAGATCACCGTCACTGGGCGGCCGTTGGCCCACGCCCGCAGCCGCTCCACCCGCTCCCGCAAGGTCTCCGGGTCCAGGCCCACCGGGTGCCATCCGTCCCCCAGGCGGGCCGCCCGCCGCACCGCCGCCTCGGTGTTCCCGCCGATCCAGACGGGAGGACCTCCCGGCTGGGCAGGCAAGGGCTCGAACACCGCGTCCGTGATGCGGAAGAACCGGCCCTCGAAGCGTGGGCGCGGATCGGCCCACAGCGCCCGCATCAGGGCGAGGCCCTCCTCCAGGAGGCGGATGCGCCGCCGGAAGGGGACCCCCAGGTGCTCGAACTCCTGGGCCAGCCACCCAGCCCCCACCCCGAGGATCAGGCGGCCGCCCGATAACTGATCCAGGGTGGCTGCTTGCTTGGCCACCAGGACGGGATGGCGCAGGGCGAGGAGGAGGATGGAGGTGCCCAGGCGGACGCGCTGGGTGATGGCCGCCACGTAAGCCAGCGTCGTCCACGTCTCGAAGATCCGTCCGTAGGGCTCGAGGTGCGCCTGGGGCACCAGGATGTGATCGGTGGTCCAAACGGAATCGAAGCCCAGCGCCTCCGCCGCCAGGGCCACCTCCCGGATCGCCTCCGGCGAGGCGGCGCGGCCGTAGTTCGGCAGACAGACACCGATGTGCATCTTTGCCTCCTTGGGACCGGCGCGATGGAAACCCAGCGCGGGCCGCGCCTCAGGCCACACCGACGATCTTCACCAGGACCCGTTTGCGCCGCTGGCCGTCGAACTCGGCGTAAAAGATCTCCTGCCAGGGGCCCAGATCGAGGTCCCCATCGGTGACAGGGACGAGGACCTCGTGGTGCAGCAGCAGGCTTTTGAGATGGGCGTCCGCGTTGTCCTCCCCGGTCCGGTGATGGCGGTAATCCGGGCGGAAGGGCGCCAGGCGATCGAGCAGCTCCATCATGTCCTGCATGATGCCCTCTTCGTGGTCGTTGACGTAGACGGCGGCCGTGATGTGCATGGCGCTGACCAGGGCGAAGCCCTCCCGGACGCCGCTCTCCCGCACGGCCTGACGCACCCGATCGGTCAGGCGGATGATGGACCGACGCTCCCGGGTTTGGAACCACAGGTAGAGGGTGAGGGCGCGATAAGGCCCGTTCTCGTAGCGGCGGACCTCCTCCCTCACCAGGTTCTCCGCCAGCGGCGCGTCCAGTTCCACCGGGCGGTTGTCGCTGAGGATGCGTGCCGTCATGCGGCCCCCTCCTGTCGCGGGCAGGGTTCGACCGTGCAGGCTTATTTCCCCTCCACCAGCGCCCGGAGCCGCTCGACCTCTGCCTGCAAGGCGGCGATCTGCTCCCGCAGGCGCAGAATGATCTCCACCCCGGCCAGGTTGACCCCCAGACGGGTCAGCTCCACGATCTGGCGCAGGCGCTCCACATCCCGGTCCGAATACAGGCGGATGCGGCCCCGGACGCGACGGGGGGCGATCAGGCCGATGGCCTCGTAGTAACGGATGGTCTGCGGATGTAACTGCACCATCGCCGCCACCACGCCGATGCGGTAGCGGGGCTCCGTCTCATCGATCACCTCGATCGCGGCCCGATGGAGATCCCCCATCGCCCACCTCCTCTCCTTTCCTTGGGATCCCATCATCCGCCAGGGCGCTCCCCCAAGCGCACCTCAAGGGTCTGCGAGCGGCCATCCCGAAGGATGGTGAGCGTGACCGTCTCGCCAACCCGCTTGTGGTTCTCCAGGTAGATCACGAGTTCGTCCACCGTCCGCAGCGGACGGCCGTCGATGGCGACGACGAGGTCGCCGCCCAGGAACACCTCCCCGAAGCGGGTGCGCACCCGCTGGGTGGCTCCGCGCAGGCCGGCCCGGTCCGCCGGCCCGCCGGGGACGACCTGGACAGTCAACAGGCCATGTTCCGACGGGAGGCCGAAGGCTTGGGCGAAGGCGGGGGTGACCTCAAAGAAGGCAGCCCCCAGCCAGGGATGCGGGTAGCGCCCGTGGGCGATCAACTCGGGGACCACCCGCTTGATCGTGTTGACAGGGACGGCGAAGCCGATGCCGATGGAACCCCCCGTGGGCGAGCGGATGGCGGTGTTGATCCCGATCACCCGCCCGTCCAGATCGAGCAGCGGTCC
Source organism: Thermoflexus sp. (assembly GCF_040289485.1). GTDB lineage: Bacteria > Chloroflexota > Anaerolineae > Thermoflexales > Thermoflexaceae > Thermoflexus. The sequence goes on along the minus strand of NZ_PSLG01000012.1, from coordinate 13,401 downwards.
CCCCGAGTTGCCCGGGTTGATGGCCGCATCCGTCTGGATCACCTCCCCGAGGGGGCGATCCGAGAGCTCCAACGTCCGGCCCAGGGCGCTGATCACCCCCACGGTCATGGTGCGATCCAGGCCGAAGGGGTTGCCGATGGCGATCACCCACTGGCCCACCCGCAACCGGGAGGAATCCCCCAGGGCGACCGGGGCCAGTTTCTCGCGTGGGACCCGGACGCGGATCACCGCCAGGTCGTTATAGGCGTCAGCGCCCACCTGTTCGGCGGGGACAGTGGTGCCGTCGGCGAAGACCACCTCGATGCGCTCCGCCCCCTCCACAACGTGATTGTTGGTGACGATGTGCCCTTGGCGATCCCAGACGAACCCCGAGCCTGTCCCCTCCTGGTAGATCGGCCCCCGCAAAAGATCGAAGGCCGCCGCCCGGGTGGTGATGTGGACCACCGAGGGGCTGACCAGCTCGTAGACAGCGATGAAGGCCGCCTCCAACGCCCGGGCCGCAGCAAGGGCCTCGGCGGGCGGTGGCGTGGGCGCCGCCGTGGGCGTCGACGTCTCGAGAGCGCCCGGGGAGGCTGTCCCTCCGCGCCCCAGCAGCGCCGATCGCAGCCCGAGGACGCCGGCCGCGGTCGCCGCCGCGCACACTGCGATGACCCCCAACGCGCCTAGAACCACCAGGATCCATCGCCGCATCGGCATCGCCCTCCGCGCCTGCAGGATGAAGACCGCCGACGGCATCACGGAGCGGGGCGCTCCCCCAGCGTGACCGGGATGGAGAGCGCGCGACCGTCTCGCAGGACCGTCAGGGTCACCGTCTGGCCCACCTCGGTGTGGTTGACCAGATAGGAGACCAGTTCATCGAAAGAGCCCACCGGATGGCCGTCGATGGCCGTGATGATATCCCCGCCCAGCAGGACCCGGATCCCCCGCACGCGCACCTCGTGGGTGCCGCCACGCAGGCCGGCCCGGCCCGCCGGCCCGTCGGGGAGGACCTCCTGGACCAGGACGCCACGCGTCGCAGGCACGTCGTAACCGCGGGCGCGCAACTCCGCCAGGGAGATCGACCCGGTGGAGGAGATCCCTAAGTAAGGGTAGCGAACCCGCCCCTCCCGGATCAGTTGCGGCACCACCCGCTTGACGGTGTTCACCGGGATGGCAAACCCGATGCCGATGTTGGCCGGCCCGGCGTTCGGGTCGGTCCGGATGGCGGAGTTCACCCCCACCACCCGCCCTTGGAGATCCACCAGCGGCCCGCCGGAGTTCCCCGGGTTGATGGCCGCGTCGGTCTGGATCACGTCTGGGATCTGAAAGCGGGTCGGGGTCTCCAGAGCTCGCCCCAGCGCACTGATCACCCCTAGCGTCATCGTCCCCCGCAGGCCGAAGGGGTTGCCGATGGCGACGACCTTCTGCCCCACCCGCAGCGCGTCCGAGTCCCCCAGTTCGGCGGGCTGCAATCCCTCCGGGAGGGCCTCCGCCCGGATCACCGCGAGGTCGCTGTAGACATCCCGGCCCACCACCCGGGCCCTGGTCACCGTGCCGTCGTAAAAGGTCACCCAGATCTCCTGAGCGTTCTCCACCACATGGTTGTTGGTCACGATGTGCCCCTGGTTGTCGTAAACGAAACCCGAGCCGCTGCCGAAGGCCGAGACCTCCGCCCCCTCCACGTCGATGTTCACCACAGAGGGAAGGACCTTCTGATAAAGGGCGACCAGGCGCTGCTCCTCCTCATCGAGCCCCGACGGGAGCGGGGGCAGCGCCGGCGCCGGCGAGGCCGGAGCCACCGGGCGCGGCGCCGCGCCCGTCGCCGGCGTTGGGGTGACGAAGACCAGTTCCCGCAGACGGAAGGCCTGGCAGCCCCCCGCGAAAAGGACCAGGAGCGCCCAAAAGAACCCACGCAACCTTCGTCGGCCCATGGCGGATCATCCCCTGAGAGGAATTCAACGGCCCCGACGCAGGCGGGCCAGTTCCGCGAAGAGCTCCCGCTCCCGCGGGGTGAGGCCCCGCGGCAACTCCACCGCGACGCGGAGGTAAAGATCGCCCCGCTCGCCTGGGCGCTGGGGATGGGGCATGCCCTCCCCCCGCAGACGGATCAGCGCACCGTTCTGGGTCTCCGGCGGGATCTGCACCATCAGGGTCCGCCCGTCCAGATGCCGGAAGGGAACTTCGCCCCCCAGGAGGGCGGTGTAGAGATCCACAGAGAGGGTGGCGTAGAGATCCTGCTCCCGACGCTCGAACCGCGGGTGGGGAGCCACCTCGATGACCAGGTAGAGATCCCCCGGCGGCCCCCCGTAACCCGGCTCCCCCGCCCCGGGGACCCGAACCCGGGAGCCGGACTTCACCCCGGGGGGGATCCGCACCTCCAGCCGGCGCCCGTCGCGGGTCCGGATCAACCGCGTGGTCCCCTGGAAGGCCTCCTCCAGCGTCAGGGTCACCGGCTGCTCCATATCCCGCCCCCGCCACCGCCCTGTCGTCCAGGCCCGGGTCCGTCGGGGCATGCCTCCGAACAGCATCTCGAAAAACTCGGAGAACCCGGAAAGCAGATCCTCCAGGTCCCCCATCTCGACCCGGACGCCCCCAGGCTGCACCCATGGGGACCAGTCGAACTGGCCCGGGTCATAACCGGCCCGCCGCCACGCCTCATACTGGCGGCGGAGCTCGTCGTATTTGCGGCGCTTCTCGGGATCCGAGAGCACCTCGTAGGCCTCATTGATCTCCTTGAATTTCTCCTCCGCCGCCTTGTCCCCCGGGTTCACATCCGGGTGATACTGTCGGGCCAGTTTCCGATAGGCCCGCTTGATCTCCTCCTCGCTGGCGTCGGGGCTCACCCCCAGGATGGCATAGTAATCCTTGAACTCCATCGCCACGTCCCGCCCTCCCAGATCTCCCCGGCCCCTCGGCCGGGCCCTTTGACAATGTCATTGTAAATCCGAGCGCCCCGCCGTCCAAGAAGGTTCCCCCCAGGCCCGAGAGGTATAATCCGAAGGGCGGGGAGAACCGGATCGGAGGGCCAGATGGATCTGCAGGCGCTGGAGCAGGCGATGGAACGGTTCGTGACCGCCAAGGGGTGGTATGCGCCGGACTCGCCCCGGCCGCAGACGCCCCGCAACCTGGCCATCTCCCTCGTCCTGGAGGCCGCCGAGGTCCTTGAACTGTTCCAGTGGAAGGAGTCGGCGGACCGCGACGCCCTGGCCGAGGAATTGGCCGACGTGCTGCTTTATCTGTTGCAATTGGCCCGCCTGCACGGGATCGACCTGGGCCAGGCCGTGATGGACAAACTGGCCCGGAACTACGAGCGGGAGTGGTCATGAAGACGGGGCGGCCGGTGCGCATCCTGGCGGTGTCGGATCAGGTGGCGGAGGCCCTCTACACCCCTCACGCCCGATCATGGCTGCCGCATGTGGACCTGATCCTCTCCTGCGGGGACCTGCCCTACGGGTATTTGGAGTTCCTGATGGAACTGTTCAACGTCCCCCTCCTCTACGTCCACGGCAACCACGACCGGCCGGAGACCCGCGCCGACGGAACGGTCCGCGCCGCCCCGGAGGGCGGCCAGAACGTGGACAGCCGCGTGGTCTGGGAGCAGGGGCTCCTCATCGCCGGGCTCGAAGGATCCCCCCGCTACCATCCGGAGGGACGCTATCAATACACGGAGGGGGAGATGTGGCTGCGGGCGCTCCGCCTGGCCCCCCGCTTGCTTTGGAACCGGGCGCGCCACGGACGGGCGCTGGATCTGCTCATCGCCCATGCCCCACCCCGAGGCCTGGGGGACGGACCCGATCCGGCCCATCGGGGCTTCGCCGCCTTCCGGTGGTTGATCCGGCAGTTCCGCCCACGCTATTTTCTGCATGGCCATCAGCACATCCCCCGGTCGGCCCGCCGAGCCCTGTCCATCGGCTCGACCTGGGTGATCAACGTCTTCCCTTACTATGTGCTCGAGATCCCGCCGAGCATCGCGATCGAAGCGAGGTGAACGATGGAGGAGTTCCCGATGGAACGCCCGGCGACGGCCGAGGCGGCGGCTTGGTACCGACGGGCCCGCCTGCGGGCCGCGCTGCGGGCGCTGCTCGCCCGCCTGACCGGACAGCCCAACCGGCTGCTGTCCTTTGAGGAGGTCCGGGCGAAGCTCGGCCTGCGCGGCTCCGCCTATCGGGGCCTCCAGCGGGTCCCCCTGGCCCACATCATCGGCAGCGTCAACCGGTATCAGGACTTCGACCGGGCCTTCCTGCCGATCCAACGCCACACAGCCGATCGCTGGATCGCCGTGGGCACTGTTCTCTTCCAGGACGGCCACCTTCCTCCGGTCCGGCTCTACAAAGTCGGGGAGGCCTATTTCGTCCTCGACGGCCACCACCGCATCTCAGTGGCCCGGGCCCTGGGATGGACCGAGATCGAAGCCGAGGTCATCGAGGTGCAAAGCCGCGTGCCCATTGGGCCGGAGCTGCGGGCCGAGGATCTGGAGATCCTGCGGGAGTATGAAGAGTTCCTAGAACAAACTCAGTTGGATCGGCTGCGCCCTGAGGCCGACATCCGCTTCACCATCGCCGGAGGCTACCAGCGCCTGCTGGAGCACATCGCCGTCCATCGCTACTTTATAGGCCTGGAAACCGGGCGGGAGATCCCAGCGGACGAGGCCGTGGCCCACTGGTATGATACCGTCTACCGCCCGGTGGTGGAGGTCATCCGCGAGCACCGCCTGCTGGAGGATTTCCCGGGGCGGACGGAGGCCGATCTTTACTTGTGGATCATGGACCATCTGTATTACCTGCGGGAGGCCTACGGCCCGGAGGTGGACGCGGAGGCGGCGGCACTGGATTACGCCGGCCAGTTCACCGAGCACCCCATCCGCCGCTTCCTAAGCGAGGTGCGCCGGGCGGTGGAGGCCCTGGGGACGCTCCCGCCGCTGGAGACGGAGCCCAAAGTCTGAGGACACCGCCCTGCGTTCGGAAAGAGGCCGCGATGGCGGGATCGCCATGTCGTTCCCACGCCCGGAGCGCCGAGGGGGCCGCCTGCCGGGTTCGATGGCTGGCGGCCCTCGGGCTGGGGGTGATCCTTCTCGCCGCCCCGGCCCAGGCCTATCAGAATGAAGAAGCCGAGCGGGGCGCCGCCGTCTTCGCCCGACGTTGCTCCACATGCCACGGCGACCGGGGGCAGGGGTTGACCGACGAGTGGCGGGCCACCTGGCCCCCCACCCATCAAAACTGTTGGAAGGCCAACTGCCACGGCCCCCAGCCGTATCCCGAGGACGGCTTCACCCTGCCCCGGGTGGTCCCGGCGGTGATCGGCCCGGGGACGCTGCGCCGCTTCGCCACGGCGGCTGACCTCTACACCTACATCCGCACCCGCATGCCCTTCCACGCCCCCGGGAGCCTTCCGGAGGCCGATTACCGCGCCGTCACCGCCTTCCTGCTCCAGCAGCACGGGATCCCGCCCGATGGCCGACCCTTCGATCCCGTCGCAGCCCATGCCCTCCCCTTGAACCCGCCCCCCGCGCTCCCCGCCCCGCCCTGGGCGTGGCTCGCCGTCCCACTGCTCGGCGGGGCCGGCCTCGCCGCCGGGGGACTTCTTTGGTTCTGGCGACGGAGGGGGCAGGGATGAGCCTCGTCCTGCTGGATCGGCTCTCCACCCATGAAGCAGAAACCCGCCGCTGGGGAGCGGCCCTGGGCCGCCGGCTCCACCCCGGCGACATCGTAGCGGTCCAGGGACCCCTGGGGGCGGGAAAGACCCGCTTCATCCAGGGCCTGGCGGAAGGCCTGGGGGTGACCGATCCCGTTCAGAGCCCCTCCTTCGTCCTCATCCAGGCCTATCCGCTGCCCGGGTCGGGGACCTTCTATCACGTCGATCTCTATCGCCTGGAGGACCCGGAGGCGGTCTGGTCGCTGGGGCTGTGGGATCTGTTCGACGAGGCGGCCGTGGTGGCCATTGAGTGGCCGGAACGGGCCGGCCGCTGGCTGCCCGAGCCCTACCTGTGGGTGACCCTGATCCCCATCGATGCGGCCACCCGCCGGATCCGCCTGGAGGCCGTCGGGGAGTTCCCCCCGGAACGCCTCCAGGCGCTGCGGACGTTGGAGGAGGAAGGATGAGGGCCCGGCGCGACATCCTGTTGGCGCTGGATACCGCAACCCTGGGGCTGGCCGTGGCGCTGTTCGATGGATCCGAATGGGCCGCAGTGGCTTACTGGCGCTCCGGCGACCGGCACACCGCCGACCTGATCCGACGTTGCCAGGAGACACTGGCCGCCGCCGGCCTGTCCCCAGAGGCGATCCTCGCCGTGGCCGCCGTCCGAGGGCCCGGATCCTTCACCGGGCTTCGGGCGGGGCTGGCTGCGGCCCAGGGGTTGGCCATGGCCCTGGAACGGCCGCTGTTTGGGATCGGGACGGAGGAGGCGATCCTCGCGGAGATCCCCTCGGCAGTGACGCGCCTGGACCTGGTGATCCCAGCTGGGCGGGGGCGTCTGGCCCTCCGCCGCTATCGGTGGGAGGACCGCTGGGTCCCCGAGGGCGAGCCCACGCTGACCACCGCGGAAGCCGTGGCGGCGGCCTGGGCTCCGGGCCGCTGGCTGGCTGGGGAATGGACCGCCCGCGAGCACGCGGTGTTCCAGCAGCGGCCGGGGGAGGCCTGGTTGATCCCTCGGGACGGCCCGGCGCGGGTGATGGGCGCCGCCCGCCTGGCCTGGAGCCGTTATCAGGCCGGCGAGCGCCCGGATCCGGCGGGGGTCCGCCCCCTTTATCTGCGGACCCCCAGCGTGCCGGAAGAGGGATGAAGGCTGCGTTTCCCCGAGGAGGCACCGTTGGGAGAGGGGATGACGGCCCTGGTGATCCCGGAGCGGGTTCCTTTCCGGATCGACCCGATGCAGTGGGAGGACGTGCCCGAGGTCATGGGGATCGAGCGGCGGGCCTTCTCGATGCCATGGCCGATGCGGGCCTACGAGCAGGAGATCCTCCATAACCCCAACGCCCACTATCTGGTGCTGCGCCCGCGGGCAATGCGGGCCGTGGCCCCTGTCCTGCCCCCGCGACGGATGCCCATCCTGGGGTATGGAGGGTTCTGGCTCGTCCCCGACGAGGCCCATATCAGCACCATCGCCATCGACGCGCCGTGGCGCGGCCGGGGGCTGGGCGAACTGATGTTCCTGGCCCTGGTGGAAGAGGCCATCGCCCGGGGCGCCAACCTGATCACCCTGGAGGTGCGGGCCTCTAACCTCGTCGCTCAGCACCTTTACCGCAAATACGGCTTGGAGGTGGTGGGGCGCCGTCCGCGCTACTACCGGGACAACAACGAGGACGCCCTGTTGATGAGCGTGGAGGGCGTCCGGCTTCCGGCCTACCGCCAGCGGCTGGAGGCCCTGAAAGCCCGCCTCTGGGACCGCCTGGCGGCTGCTGGCCCGATCCCCGCCGCTCCCATCGACACGAACTGAGCCGGGAATCGCCATGCCATCTCCTCGGGGCTTCTTCAGCGTTCGGGATCCGCCGCGAAGGCAGGGGTTCCCAAGGGGAGTCCATCGCCCAGCGGGAGCGGATGGGAATCGAACCCACCCCGGGCCGCGCCGCGGCCCGACACCGGTTTTGAAGACCGGGGGCCTCACCAGAGGCCAACCGCCCCCATCTTTTGATTATAGCCCTTACCGCTCGCCTGGCGGGGAGATCCCGCGGGCCGGGGCGCCTGCCTCATCATCCCTCCCGGAGGAGCGCCCGCGGCGTCACCGACCAGCGATCCCATCGAAGATCGTAAATAAGATCGAACACCATGCCATCGGCGGTCCGCACCCGGAAGCCCAGGGCCTCCGGCGTCCGCCAACGGCTCAGGATCTCCGCCACCGCTCGCTCCTCGCCCTCCCATACGAGAGCCACCGGGCGCTCCGGGGCGGTGGCACCGGCATAGCAACGGACGTGGGTCATCGCGGCCACCGTTCGGACCAACGGCTGTCCTTTCCACGCCTTCAGTATAAACTGCAGCGTATGGAACTTCCAGGCCCGGCGCGGCGTCGGTCTCTTGGGAAACCCGGAGGCCGCGCCGTCCCAGCGAGAGGAGGACCCGAGATGCGAAGGCTTCAAGGACAAAGGCTCTTCGGGGCGGCCCTCGCCCTGTTGGCAGCGTGTCAGACGGCCCCCCCGCCGACCGTCACCCCGGTGCCGCCTCAGCAGGCGCCGAACCCGACCCCCACGGCCTCTCCCACCCCCGCCCTCCAGGGGCCTTTCGCCGTGGTCTTGGTCCCGCCCACCGACCGCCTGAAGGTCCGGGCCGGGCCGGGCCCCGATCAGCCCATCCTGGCGGATCTCCCGCCGGACGCCACCGGCCTGTTCCTCACCGGGCGGGCGCAGACGGTCCAGGGCGCCCGATGGGTGGAGATCCGCATGCCGGACGGACGGATCGGTTGGGTGAACGCTGCCTTCCTGACCCGGGAGGTCTCCCCTGCGGTCTTCTGCGCCGATCCACGGGTGGCCGCCCTCGTCGCCAACTTCGAGGCGGCGGTCCGCAACCGGGACGGCCCGGCGCTGGCGGCCCTGATCAGCCCGGTCCATGGCCTGCGGATCCACATCAACCGCCTCAGCGATCCGATCCTCGTCAATCCCGGCGCGGCGGCCGCCCTCTTCACCGACCCGACGGTCCGCCGCTGGGGGGTTCATCCCGCCAGCGGCATGGAGATCACCGGGACCTTCGCGGAGGCCGTGCTGCCGGACCTCCTCGATGTCATCGCCCGTCCCCATGAGCGGCGCTGCGGTCTGCTGGTGCCGCCGGTGACCTACCAGCCGGCCTGGCCGGAGGCCTATCGGGCCTTCGCCCTCTACAGCCTGCACCGGCCGGGGACCCCGGGCAACGAACTGGATTGGCGGACCTGGGCCCTGGGCATCGCCTTCGTGGACGACGCCCCCTCCCTGGCCGTCCTGATGCAGTTCTTCTGGGAGCCCTAAGCCGGGGGCGAGGCGGACGGCCTCATTCCGCGTAGTAGGCGAGGCCGATCACCCCGGGCCCCGTGTAGAGGCCCATCACCGGCGAGAAGACAGTGAGATCGCACTCCCGGCAGTCGAAGCGCGCCATGACCTGGCGGCGCAGGGCCTCAGCCTCCTCCGGGGCGGCGGCGTGGAAGACCGCCGCGTGCACAGGCCGGTCGCCCACATCCCGGGCCATCTGCTCCAGCATCGCCTCAACGGCCCGACGGCGAGTGCGCACCTTCGCCAACACCTCGATGCGGCCGTTCTGAAGCGTGAGGATGGGCTTGATCTGCAACACGTCCACGGCCAGGGCCGCCAGGGCCGGCGCCCGTCCGCTGCGGATGAGATAGGTCACCGTCTCCAGCACCGCGAAAAACCGCAGGCGGGGGCGCAGGGCCTCCACCCGCGCCACCACCTCGTCCAGGGGGGCGCCGGCTTCCGCCGCCCGGGCCGCCTCCAGAACCAGGAACCCCTGGGCCATGGTGGCCGCCTGGCTGTCGATGACCCGGATGGGACCTCGGGGACCATCTGGGCGGCCAGGAGGGCGGCATTGTAGGTGCCGGTCATCGCCGCGGAGACGTGGATGGAGACGATGCCCTCCGCCCAGGCCGCCAGTTCCCGATAGGTCTCCAGGAAATCCCCCACCGAGGGTTGGGAGGATGTCGGCAAGATCCCCGCTCGCTGCCAGGCGTAGACCTGCTCACCCAGGATCAGACGCACCGGGACCACCCGGATCCCATAGGCCTCCACGAGCTCGGGCGGCAGGCAGGCCACGCTGTCGGTGACCACAGCGATCTTCACCATGTCCCCTCCCTCTGGCAGGGATCGGGAGGATCGGTCGGAGACGCCTTGGGGCGCCAACGGTCCGACGGGCCGTTGGGCGCGGGGCCGGGCCCCTCGCCCCTATGCCGATCCGGTGGGCCGTCGGAACATCCAGGCCTCCCACGACGTTGCATCCCGATCCAGCCAGAGGCGGCGCCAGAGCACCCGGCGGCGCTCCTCCGGATCCGCGGGCAACGGCTCTCGGTTGGCCTCCAGGCGCTTGATCACCGTGATCCCCAGCATGGCTAGCCCTCCTGCCGCGACCTCGAGGGGCCCACCGGCCAGAAGGACCACCGCCGGCAGCCCACCGATGGCCAGCAAGGCGAGGACGGCTGTGGCGCGCAGCAGTCGTCCCACTGCCAGGGCAGCCAGGAGCCCCACAGCGCCCGGCGGGAAGGTCACGGCCAGCATGCCCAGGAAGGGGCCGATCCCCCGGCCGCCGTGGAAGCCGAGCCACCACGGCCAGTTGTGGCCCACCACCGCCGCCAGGCCCGCGGCCACGGCCAGGGCCTGGGGGCGTCCCAGGGCCAGGGCCAGCACAGTGGGAACGGCCGCCTTGGCCACATCCACCAGGCCGACCGGGAACAGGGCCCATCGGGCGACGTGGTAATACACCATGGTCCCGCTGACCGTGCCGCTCCCCAACCGGCGCAGATCCACTCCCCGCAGGAGACGGCCCGCCAGATACGCTGTGGGGATCGAACCGAGGAGATAACCGAGAAGGATGAGTCCGACATCTGCCATCCGCCACCTCCGATGCCACCGTCCACGACAAGCATAACGCAGCGGGAAGGGCCCCGTCAACTTGCCTTCTTTTGTTGGTTTTGGCAAATCTCAATGCGGCCCCGGCGCCCTCCCCGAGGATCTATGCTAGGATAGGAGGCTGGGACAAGGGTGGGAGCCGAACGATGGGGAACATGCGAGGGGTTGGGACAGCCGCCGCGCTTTTCGCCCTGTTGCTCTCGGCGTGCCGGCCAGGGCTGCCGCCCGCCCCGACGCCGACGGCGCCGCGCTTCCCCGACCTGGGGCTGGGCAGCCCGGCCTTCGCCGACGGGGAGGCGATCCCGGCCCGTTACACCTGTGATGGCGCGGACCGCTCGCCGCCCCTGCGCTGGGGACCGCCGCCCCCGGGGACCCGCAGCCTGGCCCTGGTGGTGGACGATCCGGATGCCCCGCGCGGGCGTTTCGTCCACTGGTTGCTCTACCGCATCCCTCCGGAGCGGACCGCGCTGCCGGAGGGCGTCCCGGCGGAGCCGACGGTGGCGGGCCTGGGCGTCCAGGGCCGCAACGACTTCGGGCGCATCGGCTATGGCGGTCCGTGCCCCCCGCCGGGGCCGCCCCACCGCTACCGGTTCACCCTCTACGCCTTGGACATCGATCCCGACCTTCCGCCAGGGGCCTCGGCCGCGGCGGTGGAGCGAGCCCTCCAGGGACATATCTTGGCCCAGGGGTCTCTGACCGCCCGCTACGGACGATAGCCGGCGATGGAAGGCCTGGTGTGGACATTGGAGCTGCGGCTGGCCCTGGCGCTCCTGCTCCTCGGGCTGCTGGGGGCCTTCGGGCTGGGCCGGTGGACCGTCCGTCGGTCCCTGGACCGCTGGCGTCCTTCGATGGCCCGCACCCCGCTGGGGTTCCTGCGCCTGCTGCCGGTGGGCCGCTATGCCGACGCCAACCTTCCCGCCCGACGGATCCTCGGGCTGGACCGCCCGGCGGGTCCGTTGCCGTCCGCCCCCTGGCGCCCGCTGCTTGAGGAAGATCAACAGGCCGTCCAGCGGGAAGGGGTTGGGCGCGCCCGCGCCCTCTCCCTCCCGGACGGGCAGGCGCTGCGCTGGTGGCTGGTCCCCGAAGGGGAAACCCTCCTCCTCTTCGTCGCCGACGCGGCCACCGATCCCTCCGCATGGCCCGCCATGCGTCGGCTCCTCGGCGGGATGGCCCACGAACTGCGCACTCCCCTGGCCACCTTCTTCGTCCATCTGGAGATCCTCAAACAGCCCCATCTCGACCCGGAGCGCCACGCCCAATCCCTGCGGCTGATGGAGGAAGAGGCCCGGCGCATGAGCCGCCTGGTCCACACGGTGCTGGAACTGGGCCGGCTGTCCATGGGGGAGCCGCTGGTCTTCCGGCCTGTGGATCTGGCCGCCGTGGCTGAGGCCGCGGCCGCCCAGAAGCAGCCGGAGGCCCTGGCCCGCGGCCAGACCCTGACCCTGGAGATCGCGGAGGGCCTGCCCCGGGTGCGGGGGGACGCCGATGCCCTTAAACAGGTCTTCCTCAACCTCTTAGACAACGCCATCCGCTACAGCCGCCCGGGGGACCGCATCAGCGTGGCCCTGCGCCGGTCTCCGGAGGGGGTGGAGGCCGTGGTCGCCGACACCGGTCCGGGCATCCCGGCGGCCCATCGGCCCTATCTCACCGAGCCCTTCTACCGCGGCGAGGCGGCTGATGCCGAAGGGATCGGCCTGGGCCTGACGGTGGTGGCGGAGATCCTGCGGCATCACGGCGCCCGCCTGGAGATCGACAGCAGCACCGAAGGGGAGACGGGGACCGTGGTGCGCTTTGTCCTCCCGGCGGAGGAGGGGATGCCATGAGCCGGCTGCGAGGCGCCATCGGCGGGCTGGCCGTCCTGGGGGTGGTGATCGCCCTCCTCTGGATTCCCTCCGGTCAGGTCGTGGTCCGCCTGGGCCCGGCGCCCGAGGAGCCGTGGCCTCGACTCCGGGTCCAGCCACCCTCCCCCCGCTCCGGAGCGCCCATCACCCTCGTCGTGATCGACCGCGTCCCTTGGGCCCACATCCGGCTGACGGTGAACGGGAAGCCGGCGGCGCTGCAGCGGATCGAGGAGGGGCCTCCGCCGGGGTTCTGGCGCTGGACCTGGACCTTCCGCATGCCGCCGGGCGGCGCGATCATCGCCTTCTACCGGGATTGTCACGAGGGCTGCCGGCTACGCGGGCGATGGGCTCTGGGTGGCCCTGAGCCCACCCCCGCGCCGCCCGGGCTGCCCACCCGCCTGGGGCTGGTCTTCCCCCACCCGGATCGGGACTGGAAGGGTCGGGCCGGATGGGCGGTGGAACTGACCTATGCGCGGCAGCCGGAGGATCCCACATGGGGGATAGACGCCCTCGCTGGCCGCGTGGCCCATCACCTGGCCAAGGGCCTGCGGGTGCTGATCCGGGTGGACTACGACCGCGGCCAGGCCCTCCCACCAGCCGGGGACGCAGCGGCCCTCGCGGAATACCTGGCTTATCTGCGGCGGCTGGCCCACGATGAACGCTTGCAGGGTGTTTACGGCTACATCGTGGGAAGCGGCTACAACGAGGCGTCCGCCAACCGGCTGGCCCCAGACCGGCCTGTGACGCCGGAGTGGTTCGCCCGGGTGTTCCTCGGCTTCGGCGAATCCCCCGGGCGCACCGACAACGCCCTCCAGGTCCTGCGGGCCGCCAACCCGCGGGCGCGCCTGCTGGTGGGGCCAGTGCGGCCCTGGGTGCGGGACCATGACGGCGCGCGGCGTCACCGCGTGGACACGCCATGGCTCAACTACTTCAACACCCTGGTGGCCGCCCTCGATGAAGGGGCGCGGGCCAAAGCCGCGGTGGGGGTCCCGGACGCCCTCCCCGATGGGTTCGCCTTGCATGTGCCGGGGCGCCCCGCGGCGGCCCGG
>NZ_PSLG01000091.1:2507-6307 GCF_040289485.1 Thermoflexus sp. | reverse complement strand
CCCGAGGGCGCTGGCCGGGCCGGAGGCGTTGCGACGGCTCCAGAAGGCCGGGGAGCGGCTGGCCGGGCTGCCCCCGGATACCCCGGTGGCCGACTGTCTGCGGTGCATCGGGGAGGAGGCCCTCCGCCTCATCGACGCCCCCGGCGCCGCCGTCCTCTTCGGCTACGACCCGGAGCGCGCCGCCCTCGACCCCGCCACCCGCGTCGCTGTCGGCGAGACGGATGCCCTCAGCGGGCCCGATTGGCCCCGCCCTGACGGAATGGCCGCCCGCGCCCTGGCCCGCCGCCGCCGTGTCCTCTCCTACGAGGAGCCCGACGCCCCGATCCACCCCGCCAAGCAGGCCGCCGGCGCCCGCGTCGTCGGCTGCTGGCCGCTGCTGGCCGCCGATGAGCCCCTCGGGGTCCTCTACCTCTACCGCCGCGAGGACCGCCCGTTCTCGGAGCCGGAACTCGCCCTCCTGGAGGCGTTCACCGGCATCGCCGCCGCCTTCCTCCGCCCCGCGCGCGCCGCCCAGAGCCTTCAGATCGCCCTCCAGCGCGTCACCCGCGAACTGGAGGAGCTGCGCCGCATGGACCTCCTCCTCGGCGCCCGCGCCGACCCCCAGGAGGTCCTCGAGGCCATCCTCCGGATCGCCCTGGAACTCACCGGCGCCCGCTTCGGGACGCTGCGCCTGGTGGACCGCCAGCGCCGCCGTCTGGTCCTCGGGGCCCTCATCGGTCGGCCCCTGCTGCCCACGGTCGCGCCAGAACTCGACCTCGATGAGACCAGCATCGTCGGCTGGGTCGCCGTCCACGGCCGGTCGCTGCGGATCGATGACCTCCCCCACTCCCCCTGGGCCTCCCGCTACCGGCCCTGGCTCGCCGGGCCGGAGATCCGCGCCGAACTGGCCGTGCCCCTCATCGGGGCCGGCGATGAGGTCGAGGGGGTGCTCAACCTGGAAAGCCCTACCCCCGGCGCCTTCTCCGAGGCCGATCAACGCCTGCTGGAGATGCTGGCCGCCCGGGCGGTGATCGCCCTCCAGGAGATGCGGCTGCTGCGCGGGATGCAGGAACTCACCGGCTCCCTCCTCCACGCCGGCCAGGAAACCCTCTTCGCCCGCGCCGTCGCCCTGGCCTGCGACCTCCTCCAGGTCGCCGACGGGGCCATCTGGCTCACGCCCCCCACCGGCTCACCCGCCCTCACCTTCGCCACCCACCCGGCCATGGCCGGGACGGCCGGGCTGGCCGAGGCGGTGCGCCAGGCCCGCCAGCCCCTCACCCTGGAGGCCGGCGGCTGCGCCCTCGCCGTCCCGATGCTGGACCCCGAGGGAGCCGTCCGGGGCGTCTTCGTGGTCCACGCCCACCGCCCCCGGACGTTCACCGAGCGGGACCAGCGCCTGCTCACCATCCTGGCCAACCAGACCGCCCTGGCCCTGCAATTGGCAGAGCACGTCCGGGCCCTGCAGGCCGCCCGGGAACGCCAGGCCCTCACGGAGGCCTTCGCCGCCGTCGGTGACATCGCCGCCAACCTGCTCCACCGCCTGAACAACCACCTGGGCCTGATCCCGGTCCGCCTGGAGGGCCTGATGGAGAAGCGGCCCGCCCTCCTCCAGGACCCTTACCTGGCCGCCGCCCTTCAGGAGATCGAGGCCCGGGCCCGGGCCGCCCTGGACGCGGTGCGGGAGGCCATGGTCTACCTGCGGCCGATGCGCCCGCGACCCACCGCCGTCCTGCCCTGCCTGGAGCGGGCCCTGCAGGACCTGCAGATCCCGCCCGGCATCCGCGTGGAGATCTCCGGACTGGAGGCCCTCCCGCCGGTCATGGCCGGGGAGCCCCAACTCACCCTGGTTTTCTTCAACCTGCTGGAGAACGCCGTCGAGGCCCTGGGGGAACAGGGATGGATCGCGGTGCAGGGCGCCGCGGCGCCCGACGCGGTCGTCCTCACCGTGCGGGACAACGGCCCCGGCATCCCGCCGGAACTGCAGGAGCGGATCTTCGAACTGGATTTCTCCACCAAGCGCTCGCCGAAGAAACTGGGCTTCGGCCTGTGGTGGGTGAAGATGCTGGTCCAGCGGTTCGGGGGCGAGATCCACGTGGAAAGCGCCCCCGGCCAGGGGACCGCCTTCTACCTCCGGCTGCCCCTCGCCCCGCCGGCGGGGGCGCCGGCCGCCCCCTGAGATCCCCCCGTCGAGGAGGCTGCTATGGGCGAGCGGGAACCACACGCCGCCACCAGCGCCCACGCCCTGATCGTCGAGGACGACCCGGCCTGGCAGGCCCTCCTGGCCGAGGTCCTCGCGGACATGGGCCTGACGGCGGAGGCGGTCGGCGATGGAGCCTCGGCCTTGGCCCGTATCGGGGAACGCGCCTACCGCCTGGCGGTGGTCGACCTCTCCCTGGACCCGATAGACCACCGGGACCGCAGCGGCCTCCAGGTCCTCGAGGCCCTGGCCGCGCGCACCCCGCCGGTCCCCGCCATCGCCCTGACCGGCTACGCGACGGTGGAACTGGCGGTGGAGGCGCTGACCCGCGGCCGCGCGGCCGATTTCCTCCGGAAGGAGACCTTCCACCGACAGGCCTTCCGGGAGGTGGTGGCCCGCCTGCTGCAGCAGGAGCCCCCCCGTGCCGCCCCGCGGCCCGCTCCTGCCCCCGAGGCTGGAGCCGCCGCCGCCGTCGCCGCACCGGTGCTGGTGGTCGAGGACGACCCCGGCTGGCAGGATCTTTACCAGGAGCTCCTGGCCGAGATCGGACTGACCTGCACGGTGGCCCCCTCCTACGCCGAGGCCCTGGCCTGGCTGGAGCGGAAGCCCTTCGCCCTGCTCATCGTGGACCTCCAGTTGGCCAGCTCCTTGGATCCCTTCGGGAACCGGGACGGCCTGCGGTTGCTGCGGGTGGCCCACCGGCGGGGACTGCCCACCCTGGCGGTCAGCGCCACCGCCTCCGCCGACGAGGTGGAGCACGCCTACGAGGCCTTCCACGTCTTCGCCTTCTTCGACAAGGCGGCCTTCAACCGACGGACCTTCCTCGCCTTCGTCCAGGAGGCCCTGGCCCACGGACCCGCGCCCGCTCCCATCCGCCCTGCCCCGCCCGCCGGCCCCCGCTCGCCGGAGGACCAGGAGGCCTTGGCCCGCCTCACGCCGCGGGAGCGGGAGGTGCTGCGCTGGATGGCCCACGGCCTCACCAACCGGGAGATCGCCGAACGTCTCTTCGTCTCCCCCCACACGGTGAAGAAGCAGGTGGACAGCATCCTGAACAAACTGGGGGTCCACACGCGGGCCGCCGCCGTCCGCAAGGCCATCCTAGGCGGTCTGCTGGAAGAGGACCCCGCCGATCCCACCGGCCGGCGGTGAGCGCCGCGGCCTCGATCCGAGTCCGGATGCGCCAAGGGCCGCGCGACGAGAAGGGGATGTCTTTCGGCGCCTTTTGGACAGGCCCGGGGAGGGCCGTCGGTGAGGCAGACGTTGCAGAGACGGGCCGCCATGCGGATCCTGCCTCCGGGTGAGCGCCCGCAGGGCCACATCTATCGGCTTTCGAAGAGCTCGGCGAGGGGGATATGCAGGCCGGGGAGCACGTCCTCCCCCTCCAGCGCCTCCCCCTCCCGCAACAGCCGCGCCGAACCGTCCGCCCGATACACCGTCACCGCCCGCGCCGACGGCGCCACCACCCACACCAACCGCGCCCCCGCCTCCAAATAGTCCCGCACCTTCTGCTGCACGTCCACCGGATCGTCCGAAGGCGACAACACCTCCACCGCCAGATCCGGCGCCCCCTCCAAAAACCCCTCCGGCAACCGCCCCCCCGGCAACTGCCCCGCCGAAACCAAGG
>NZ_PSLG01000091.1:0-2439 GCF_040289485.1 Thermoflexus sp. | reverse complement strand
TACCACCCCGCCCCCCCAACGCTCCACGTGCTCGGCCAACCGACGGTAGATCCGGCCGACGACCTGTCCGTGCACCCCTCCGACCGGGCTCATCTCGCGGATCTCCCCGTCGACCAACTCCCGGCGGACATCGCCCTCGCCCATCCGCCACAGATCCTGCGCCGTGAGCCGAACCTTCGCATCCATCGCCCCCTCCTGGCGAGGATGCCCTGCCCGGCCATCCTCGCTTCTGCCCTCATTGTAGCATAGGGATCCTACGTCGGGGCGCGCCCGGCCCGCCGGCGTTGCGCCGCCCGGGCTTGCGGGCGCTTTCCCATGGGAAGGCCGTGGTGCGGCGCTCCCACGGCTGCGGTCTTGTCAATTCCCGGTGTTCCCGATAAGATTCAAAAAAGCAGTCGCGTTGGAACCGGATGCGAACGGCGGAGAAGGGGAGGAGTAGGCCGGGACGACGTCGCCAGAGCGGCGGGGCCGCGGCTGAGAGCCCCGCCCGGCGTCCGCCGGCCGAAGTTCGCCCCGGAGCCGGAGCGGCGAACGGGGGCCTTGGCCGGCCGCCCCAGTAGTCGCCCCCGGAAGGCCCACCGTTATCCGGGCCGCCAACGAGCGGGCCGGGGCGCGGCGCCCCGGCCAAGCAGGGTGGTACCGCGGGGGAAGCCGCACGCCCCCGTCCCTGATCCGGACGGGGGCGTGCCTTTTGTCCGCCCCATCCCACGGAGGAGGCCGCCGGATGCTGGAGGAACTGGACCGCCTGCAAGAAGAGGCCCTGCGGGCCCTCGAAGGGCTGGACACAGAGGAGGCCCTGAAGGCCTGGTATGCGGGATATCTGGGCCGGCGCAGCCGGCTGATGGCCATCTTCGCGGAGCTGGGGAACCTCCCCCGGGAGCAGCGGCCGGCCGTCGGCCGCAAGGCCAACGCCGTCAAGGAAGCCCTGGAGGCCGCCTACGCCGCCCGCCTCGAGGCCGTCCGCCAGGCCGCTCTGCGCCGGGAACTGGAGGCCCCGCCCCTGGACGTCACCTTGCCCGGCCGGCCGGTCCGGGCCGGCCGCCTCCACCCGGCCACCCAGACCCTGCGGGAGATCGTGGCCATCTTCGCCGAGATGGGCTTCCAGGTCTTCACCAGCCGGGATGTGGAGACCGACGAATACAACTTCCAGCTGCTCAACATCCCACCCCACCACCCGGCCCGCGACATGTGGAGCACCTTCTACACCGACCGGGAGGGGGTGATCCTGCGCACCCACACCTCCCCGGGCCAGATCCATGCCATGCGGGCCTTCTGCCCGGAGCCCGTCCGGGTCATCCTTCCCGGCATGTGCTACCGGTATGAGCAGATCACCGCCCGTTCGGAGATCATGTTCCACCAGGTGGAGGGCCTGGCCGTGGGGGAGGGGGTCACCATGAGCGATCTCAAGGGCACCCTGGCCGACTTCGCCCGCCGGATGTTCGGGCCCGAGCGCCGGGTGCGTTTCCGCGCCTCCTACTTCCCCTTCACCGAACCCAGCGTGGAGGTGGATATCGATTGTATCCTGTGCGAGGGACACGGGTGCCGGGTCTGCAAGCACACGGGCTGGCTGGAGATCGCGGGGGCGGGGATGGTCCACCCCCTCGTCCTCCAGAACGGCGGCTACGACCCACGCCGCTTCACCGGCTTCGCCTTCGGCATGGGCCCACAGCGGATCACCATGCTCAAGCATCGGATCGATGACATTCGATATTTCTGGGCCAACGATCTGCGGTTCCTGGAACAGTTCGGATGAGGGCCGCCCGGGGACGGAGAGCCCCCCACTCCCCCACCCGATCCCAGGAGGGAGACATCATGCGGGTCCCGCTGCGCTGGCTGCAGGAATACGTGAAGGTCGATCTCCCGCCGGAGGAACTGGCCGAGCGGCTGACCATGGCCGGCCTGGAGGTGACGGCCATCGAACGCTTCGGGGTCCCCGGCGCCGCCCTGGAGTGGGACCGGGAGCGGATCGTCGTGGGCCAGATCCGAAAGGTGGAGCGCCACCCCAACGCCGACCGTCTGCTCCTGGCCACCGTGGACTACGGCCGGGGGGAGCCCAAGGTGGTGGTCACCGGCGCGCCCAACCTTTTCCCCTTCCTCGACCGCCCGCCGGAGCGCCCGCTGAAAGTGGCCTTCGCCCTGGAAGGCGCCACCCTCTACGACGGCCACCAGCCGGGCTGGGTGAAGATGATCCTCCGCGGCCGGGCCATCCGAGGGATCTACTCGGACGCCATGGTCTGCTCGGAGAAGGAGCTCGGGATCTCCGAGGACCACGAGGGGATCCTCCTTCTCGACCCGGACGCGCCGGTGGGGGTCCCTCTGGCCGATTACCTGGGGGACATCGTTTTGGACATCGACCTCACCCCGAACCTGGCCCACGCCTTCTCCATCATCGGGGTGGCCCGCGAGGTCGCCGCCCTCACCGGCGGGCGCCTCCGCCTC
>NZ_PSLG01000090.1:354-6331 GCF_040289485.1 Thermoflexus sp. | reverse complement strand
CCCCGCCCACGGCCACCCCGCCGCCGACACCCACAGCCCCACCCACCCCCGCGCCCCTCCGTCTACAGGTGCGGCCCCTTCTGCCCACCCCCACGCCCGCCGGCTCCCTCTTCGAGGTGGTGGTCCAGGTTTTCTACGATGCCAACGGGAACGGCCGATGGGATCCCGGCGAGGGAGTGGCCGATATGACCGTCTGGCTGGTCTCCCTCCAGGATGGCCGGCCGATCGCCCGGGGGACGACGGACGCCGACGGCCGGGTTCGGTTGCAGGCCCGGGCGGAGGGAACGGTCCGGGTGCTGATCCCCTACCTGGGGATCGTCCGCCGGGCCGAGAGCGGCGGGACCATGGTCGTCCGCCTGAACCCGATCCCCATGCCTTCCCGGCTCCCGTGAGCCGCGCGGCCCACATCGAGCGGAGGTGGCCCGGCGATGTCCGAGATGACGCCGCAGGTTCCGTATGGGGGAACGGAGGGGATAAGGGCGCTGGCGCGGCGGATCCAGCAACGCTTGGTGGCCTTCTGGGCAGGGATCCCCCCGACGGCCCGCCCGTGGGCCCTGGCCAGCCTGGGGGTGGGCGGGGCGGGGCTGGTCCTCTTCCTCGTCGGGCTGGTCCTGATTCTTCGGGCCTCCCACCCGACGCCCGCGCCGGCCGCTCCTTCGCCGGCCGCTGCCTTCGTGCCGGTCCGGCTCCGGATGAAGGGGGAAGCCCTGACGGTGCGGGCCCTGGCAGCCCGGGCGGATGGCTGGCCGGTGCCCCCTGGCAGGTTCGGGACCATCTACTGGATGGAGGGGACGTTCATCAACCTGGTGTTCGGGCTGCCGGACCATCCGGAGGCTCGGCGGCTGATCGAGGGACTGCGAGAGGGGGACCCCCTCGAGGTGGAGATGAGCACCGGCCAAGCCCTCCGCTTCGAAGTCACGGGGAAGCAGCAGGTATCGCCGGAGGAAACCGCCCTCCTGGCGCAACGCCGCCCCGGGCTGACCCTGTTGCTGGTCGGGGGAGCAGCCCGCTGGGCGGTGATCGCGGCCCCCGCTCCCGAAGCAGCCCCACCGGCTCTCCCCGGCGGGCGGGTGCCGATTGGCGTCCCGGTGCGCGTCGGGCCGGTCCGGGTCACGGTGATAGGCGTTGCGCCGCGCTCCGGCAGGCCCGACATCCCTGCCGATTTCATCGGGGTGCAGGTGCGGTTTGAGGTGGTCCACGAGGGGTCGGAGCCCCTGGCTGTGGAAGGCTTCGAGATGAGCCTCCTTGACGAGACCGGCCGTCGGTATCAGCCCACGCCGCTGGAGGGTGCCCCGTTGCCCTCCGGGCGTCTGCTCCCGGGCGGGACCCTCGAGGGGTCGGTGGGTTACCTGATCCCCACGGCTGCCGCCTCGGGGATCTTCCTCTGGCAGTTCAACCCCCAGCCTGGCCGCCTGGCCCCGGCGGAGGTGGAGTTCGAGTTGCCCCGCCCGACGCCAACCCCCCCGCCGCAGGCCCGCTGGCGCATCCAGGTGGACGAGGCCCGCTGGCTGCCGGAGGAAGGGGTCCTGGAGATCCGGGGCGGGTTTGGGAACACGGGGGACCTGCCGGCCCGGCTGGGGGCGGAAGCGGTGGTGTTGCAGGCGGCCGGCGGCCGTCCGGTGCCGTTGCTGGAGGCGGACCCGCCGTTGCCCTGGACGGTGGCGCCGGGCCAAACCATGGCCTGGCGGCTGCGCTACGCCCTGGCGCAGCCTGGCCCGCTCACTTTGCAGATCGGCCCGGAGCGCTTTGAGATCCAGCCGTAAGCCCGAGGTACAAGGAGGAGCCCTATGCCGATCTATATCATGCTCAGCACCCTCACCGATGAAGGGGCGGAGACCCTCAAGGAGCGGCCAGAACGCATCCTGGAGGTCAACCGCGAGGTCGAGGCCATGGGCGTCAAGGTCCTGGCCCAGTACGCCGTGCTGGGCCCCTACGACTTCGTGAACGTCGTGGAGGCGCCGGATAACGAGACGGTGGCCCGGGTCTCGGTGGAACTGGCCTCGCGGGGCAGCGTCAAGATCATGACGCTGCCGGCCATCCCCATCGAGGCTTTCATCCAGCGCCTGAAGGCGTAGGCGGCGCTCAATCCCCGCCGCCCGATCCGAGGGGCCCCTGGGGGACGGGGAGGCCGAGCCGGCGGCAGAGCATGGGGATCAGCCCCCCGGCCTCCAGGATGGCCCGCACCGAAGGCGAGAGGGACGGGAAGGGAAAGGTCCCCGCCCGGCAGTGGATGTGGTGGGCCTCCAGGTCGATCTCGATCTCCTCTCCCGGCGCGATGGCATCCACCGCCTCTGGGCAGACGATGGGCAGCAGGCCGTTGTTGATGGCGTTGCGGAAGTAGATGCGGGCGAAGGACTTGGCGACGATGGCCTGGACCCCTGCCGCCTTCAGGGCGATCACCGCCTGCTCGCGGGAGGAGCCGCACCCCCAGTTGCGGCCGGCGACGATGATGTCGCCCGGCCGCACCTCCCGCGCGAAGGCCGGGTCCAGGTCCTCGAGGGCATGCCGCGCCATCTCGGTCGGGTCGGTGATCGTGTAGGTGTATTTGCCCGGGAAGATTACATCGGTGTTGACGTTGTCGCCATATTTCCAGACGCGACCCCGCAGCCGCATCGCGATCCTCCTTTAAGGAATCCGTCGGGCGCGCCGGGGGGCTTGCCGCCCCCTCGAGGCCGGTGTGAGACTGCATCCAGGTTTCCGAGCGGCGGAGGTGGGGTATGCCATCCCCGTTCCCTGGCATGGATCCGTATCTCGAGGACCCCGCCCTCTGGCCGGACATCCATCATGGGTGGCTGGAGGCGATCCGGTCGGAGCGCGCCCCAGCCTTGGTTCCTCGTTTCTGTGTGCGGGTGGAGCATCGCGGGCCGGTCCCGCCCCCGCCGCTCTCCCCGGCCGACGCCGCATGGGCCCGCGCCCAGATCGAGCGCTGGCAGGCAGAACGGTCGGCGCAGCCCGGTTGAGGCCGTGCGCTTTCCAAGGGCGGGCCTCATGCGTGGGGTGCTCTCATGGCGTCACCTCGCGAGGGTCGGTGATGCGCCCACGCAGGGCGCTGGCGGCGACCACGGCGGGGCTGGCCAGGTAGATCTCCGCCTCTGGCGTCCCCATTCGCCCCCGGAAGTTCCGGCTCCCCGAGGAGATCACCACTTCCCTAGGCGCGGGGATCCCCATGTGGTTCCCCATGCACGGTCCACAGCCAGGGACCCCGATCATCGCCCCGGCTTCCACAAGGGTCTGGATGTAGCCGCGCCGGAGGGCCTCTTGCAGCACCTCGCTGGAAGCGGGGATCACCAGCAGCCGCACGCCGGGGGCAACCCGCCGTCCGCGCAGGATCGCCGCCGCGGCAGCGATGTCCTCCAGCCGCCCGTTGGTGCACGTGCCGATGAAAGCCATATCGATGCGGGTCCCCGCCACCTCCCGCAGCGGCTTCACGTGGTCCACGCTGTGGGGACAGGCCACCATGGGCTCCAGTTCCTCCAGCCGGTAGAGGTGTTCGGCCTCGTAGGCCGCGTCGGGGTCCGGGTAGAGGGCCCCCAGGGCGATGGCCTCCCGGACCGCCTGCACCGGCTCCCCCGTGCGCCGGGCCCGGCGGGGCGCCAGCCAGTCGAAGACGGCGTCGTCCGGGGGGAGATAAGCGTTCTTGACCCCGAACTCGGCCATGAAGTTGGCGATGACCATCCGGCTCTCGATGGAAAGGGACGCCACGCCGTCGCCGGCGAACTCCACCGAGCGGTACAGGCCGCCGTCCGCCCTCAGGTCGCGGAAGATCCGCAGGCAGAGGTCCTTGGCCGTCACCCCCTCGGAGAGGCGACCCCGAAGGACGATCCGGATGCTGGAGGGGACCCGGAGCCAGATCTGGCCGGTGGCCCACAGGGCCAGCACCTCGCTGCGCCCCACGCCGGCCCCAAAGGCCCCTAGCGCGCCGAAGTGGGTGGTGTGGCTGTCGGCCCCCAGGACCATCTGGCCAGGGAGCACCAGGGCCTCCTCGCACAGCACCTGATGGCAGATCCCCCGCCCGGCCTCGAAGAAGTTCCGGATCCCCTGCTCGGCCACGAACCGGCGGATCTCGGCGTGGTTCTGGGCGTGCTGCGGCGTCGGCGGGGGCACGGCGTGGTCCAGGGTGATGGCCAGCCGGTTGGGGTCCTTCACCCGCCGCAGGCCCAGGGCGGAGAACATGCGGGCGATGGCCGCCGTGTTGTCGTGGCTCAGGATGAGGTCCGGCTCCACGTCCACGATCTCCCCGACGGCGGCCGTCGGGCGGCCGGCCGCCCGGGCGATGGCCTTCTGGGCGAAGGTCTGGCCTCCCATCGGCGGGCCTCCTCTCGATCGGATCTCCCATCGCCCCTCACGGCCGCGGGGAGACGGACCGGGCGACGGCCTCTCCGTTCGCCCAGCGCCGCAGCATCTCGTCCACATCCTCCAGGGTGATCCGCTTCTCGTCGGCCAGGGCCTTGATGTGGGCGGTGACCGCCCGGATCTGCTCGTCGCTCAGGCTCAGCCCCAGTTGCTCCGCCCGGGCCTTCACCGCGTTCCACCCCGTCAGCCGGTGGGCGATGGAGATGTAGCGGGTCATCCCGAAGTCCTGGGGGTCCAGGGCTTCGTAGGTCTCCGGGTTGTTGAGGATGGCCTTGGCGTGGATGCCGGCCTTGTGGGTGAAGGCGGCCATCCCGGTGATGTAGTTGTTGAAGGGGATCTCCACCCCCACCATCTCCGCCACCATCTGCTCGATCTCCCGCAGTTTCTTCAGGTTATACTTGCGGCGCACCAGATCCCGGTTGACGGTGTACATCCGGGCGATGAAGCCGCCCAGGGGGGTGATGCCGTTGCGCTCCCCGATCCCCAGGACGGTGGTGTCGATGTGGGTGGCCCCCGCCTCGAGGGCGGCGAAGGCGTTGGCGATGGCGCATCCGGTGTCGTTGTGGCCGTGGAACTCGATGTCCGCCCGGGTCAGGCGCCGCAGGGTGCCCACCAGCCAGGCCACCTGGCTGGGGGTGGCGATCCCCACCGTGTCGGCGATCCCCAGCCGGTCCACCACCCCCAGCCGGTCGACGGCCAGATACACCCGCAGCAGGTCCGCCGGGTCGCTGCGGAAGGTGTCCTCGGTGGAGAAGCGCAACTCGATGGCAGGGGCCTGCTCTCGGATGAACGACAACACCTCGGCGGCCCGGTCGATGATCTCCTCCACGCTCATGCCGTGGCTGAAGGCCCGCAGGTAGGACGAGACCCCGATGACCACGTCGATGCCGTCCACCCCCGTCTCCAGGGCCCGCTGGGCGTCCTCCATGTGGCAGCGGATGTGGGTGAGGACCTTGCAGCGCAGCCCCAGGCGGGCGATCGTCCGGCAGTCCTCGAAACTCTTGGGGGAGGCCGAGGGGTTGGTCAGTTCGATGTATTCCACCCCGAACTCGTCCAGGGCCCGGGCGATGCGGATCTTGTCCTCAGTGGAGAAGTGAGCCCCAACGAATTGCTCGCCTTCGCGCAGTGTCGACTCGATGATGAAGAAGCGATCCAGCGGCATAGGCGCCTCCTCCTTTCCTGGGATCGTGGTGGGGCCTCTGTCACAGTTGGGCGTGGGCGATCTCCTCCAGGGCCCGGGCGAGCACCCGGACGCCGGCCAGGTATTCCTTCAGCTGGATGTGTTCCTCGGGCGTGTGATCCAGGCGGGCGTCGCCCGGGCCGTAGGCGGCGATGGGACAGCGCCAGGCTGGCCCGACCACGTTCATATCGGAGGTCCCGGACTTGAGCCGGAAGCGCGGGCGCAGGCCCTCCGCCCGGATCCCGGCCAGCAGCGCCCGGACCAGGGCCGTGTCGGGGGAGGCCCGCCATGCCGGCTCCTCCCCCTCCGTCCGCCAGAGGGCTCCCGCGCCCTCCAGCAACGGGCGGAGGGCCTCCCGCCACCGCTCGGGGGGCCAGGCCTCCGGCAGCCGGAACCCCACCGTCATCTCCGCCCATTCCCGCCAGCCGTCGCCGTCGGCGGCCA
>NZ_PSLG01000090.1:0-260 GCF_040289485.1 Thermoflexus sp. | reverse complement strand
CCAGCCGCTCCGCCGGAGTGGGCTCCGGGACGGCGGTGTGGCGGCTGGGGGCCTCCAGGCGGACGTGGAGGAGCAGGCGTCCCTTGTAGCCCAGGGTGATGGCGTCGGCCCCGCTGGGCTCGAGGATGAGGACCATCTCCGGCCGGGGCCAGGACCGGAGCAGGTGGCGCGCGCCCCGGGAGGTGGCGCTTTCCTCTTCTACCGCCCCAACCACCGCCCAGCGCCAGCCCGGCCGGGGCCCGGCCCGGGCGACGGCGACA
>NZ_PSLG01000011.1:0-51067 GCF_040289485.1 Thermoflexus sp. | reverse complement strand
CCACGGCCGAGCCCGACCCCGGCGCCCACGGAGACCCCGGCCCCGACGGCCTCGCCCCCGCCAGTGCCAACGCGGGAGCCCACGCCGACGCTGCGGCCCACCCGCACGCCCACGTCGACTCCTGGGGAGGAGGAAGGGGAGTGGAAGGGGACCCTTCAGGCCATCGCCGGCACCACCTGGGTCATCGACGGCCGTGCGGTGGAAGTCACGGCTGAGACAGAGATCCGGGGGAACCCGCAGGTCGGGGATCGGGTGGAGGTGAAGGCCAGGCGGCGCGCAGACGGGGTGTGGATCGCCTTGCAGATCAAACGGGAGGATTGAGGGGGGAGGGCCGCTCCTCGAATCTGGCGCTGCGCCTTCTCCCCCCTCCCGGCTGGGGCCCTCAGGGTTCCTCCACCGCCCACCACCGGTGGTCCAGATCGGGGAACACCCGGTCCAGTTCCCAGTATTCCTCGGCCAGGTCGACGTCCGGACGTCCTTCCTCAACGGAGCGGCAGAGGGCTTCGAAGCGCTCCAGATGGCCCATGAAGCGCTCGATGGCATAGGCCCGAGCCTGCCCTGTGGTGACCAGGAAGGGCCAGTCGCTGGACTGCAGGAGGAGCAGTTCGCGGGCCGCCTGGTTGAGGACGCGGCGGGTGGCCTCGTCGGCCTCCCGATGGCGCGCGGCCAGCCGCTCCATGCGGGCCTCCGCCTCGTGGATCGGCCCCCACATCCAGTGGGCCTCCGGGTTGTCCCACGTCCAGTGGCCGCCCCCCAGCCCCCAACTGGACTCCGGGAGCACCAGGACCTCGTCGGGCGGCTCGGCCTCCACATAGGCACGGGCGGTGGTGAGCCAGACCTCGTCGCTGGCCGCCAGCCGCCGCAACACTGCCCGGATCCAGTCCACCCCCTCAAACCACCAGTGGCCGAACAGTTCCGCGTCGTAGTTGGCGGCAATCAGGCCGAGACGCCCGCTGGCCCGGTGGAACTCCCGCAAGAGGTCGTGGACCAGGTCGACGAAATGCTGGGCGTGTTGCTCCACCTTGGCGGCCGCCCACTCCGGATGGTAGACGTCTTTCTCCCCGAGATCGACCTTGCCGGTCACCCGCCAGTATTGCAGCCCTGACCGCCCGTCCTTCTTGTGGAACTCCCGGTAATCAAAGTCGCCCGGGTATCCCCAATCGGCGGACCACACCTGCATCCCCGTGCGGTTGTTGCGGGCCACCACGGCCACGCCCGAGTGCTCCCCGGCGGAGAGGTCGGTGCGCGCCACGTAATAGGGCCGATAGGTGGTCCCCCGGGCCTGAGCCACGGTCTCGAAGGGGATCACGTAGTGGCGGGCGATCTGCCCGTAAGGGCCGATGGCGTCCCCTGCTGCCTTCCCCACCGGCCGCCCGCCCTCCACCGCGTGGGTCTCGGCGAAGAACAGGCGCAGCCCCTCCTGGGCGAGGAACCACTCCAGGCCCGGGCGGATGGTCCCATCGGACAGACGATAGGCGGGCCGGTAGGCGCATTCCGGGAGCCAGATGGAGAAGGGATGCCGTCCGAAGAACCGCCGGTAGGTCTGCACCCCGACCCGCAACTGCCCCCGGATCGAGGAATCCCGGGAGAGAAGGGGGAGGTAGCCGTGGGTGGCGGCGCTGGTCACCAGTTCCAGGACCCCTGCCTCCTGCAGGCGCCGGAAGGCTCCCAGGAGATCCCGGCCGTAGCGCTCGACGAAGTGTCGATGCCGACGCTCGTAGAGGGCGACATAGAAGAGGGCCAGGCCCTTGAGGTGGGGATTCCCTTCCGCCTCGAAGCGGGCCACGTCCTGCTCCGCCCGCTGGCGCCGGTCCATCACGTATTCAACGAAATGGTCGTGGATCAGGGGGTCGGCCAGTTGCTCAGCCAGCACTGGGGTGAGGCTGAGGGTCAGGCGGGCGGGGATTCCTTCCTCGTGAAGGTCGTAAAGGGCGTCGAGGAGGGGAAGGTAGGTCTCGGCGATGGCCTCGTGCAGCCACTCCTCGCCGTGGGGCCAGCGCCCGGCCCGCCGGCAGTAGGGGATGTGGGCGTGCAGCACGAAGGTGAAGGCCCCGATCCGCGGCATCGTCCGGCTCCTGGGTGAAGATCGCCTTCTATGATAGCGAAAAAGCCCCGCGGGCGGTGCCGCCGGCTCCGGTGAACCGCTGGCCAACCTGCCGCGTATCAACGTGTGGATCTCGACCGCTGGCCGAACGAATGGGCCGCCGACGCTTTCGCCGGGGAGAAGGCCGATGGGCCCGCTGGGCCCTGCTGGGGATCCTCGGGGCGCTGGGATGCCGGGGCGCTTCGCTTTCCCCGGCGCCCTCCCCTTCGCCATCGATCCCCACGCCGGCGCCCGCCCCGACGCCGACGGCGACCTCCCGGCCGGAGACCGGGCCGGCCCTCTTTGCGGCCTTCTGCGAAGCCTGTCATCCGCAGGGGGGAACTGCCCCGGGGGTCGGTCCCTCGTTGCGGGGCGTGGCCGAGCGGCATTCGCTGGATTTCCTCCGGCGGCAGATCGAGGAGGGCCGCGGGGATATGCCCGGCTTCCAGGACCGTCTGACGGGGGATGAGGTGGCGCGCCTGCTGGACTACCTCCGGACGCTGAAAGGACCGCCGGCCTTCCAGCGAACCCCCGCGCCGCCGGAGCCCGTGGCGGTGGCCCGGGGGGCGGCCCTCTTTCGGGAGCGATGCGCCTCGTGCCATCTGGAGGGCGGGCGCCAGCCGGGGGTGGGCCTGGGGTTCGACCCACCGCCCCCCTCGCTGGTGGACGTGCTCCGCCGGCACACGCCGGCCTTCATCGCCCGACAGATCCGGGAAGGAGGCGGGCAGATGCCGGCCGTCGGGGCCGATCTCTCGGAGGCGCAGATCGCTGACCTGCTGGCCTACCTGGCTGCTCTGGCCCAGGAGGCGGCCCCGTGATCCGACGGATCCGCCGGCGCCGGCCGGCGATCCCGAATCTTCACTCAGGAGGGAGCCATGGGACGGTGGTTCTATGGGGGGCTTGTGTTGCTTGGGGTGGTGGCGGTGGCCGCGGCGCCGGCCCCGCAAACCGTGACCATCCCCCTCAAGGAGCAAGGGGGGTCCGGCCAATCCGGGACCGCCACCCTGCGGGCGATGGGGGATCAGACCGAGGTGACCATCACCATCACCCCCGGCCCGGCGGGGGTCGACCAACCCGCCCACATCCATGAGGGCACCTGCGCCAACCTGAACCCCAAGCCCGCCTTTCCGTTGACGCCGGTCCGGGACGGCCGGTCGACCACCACGGTCAACGTGCGGCTCACGGATCTGCTGGCCAAGCCCTTCGCCATCAACGTCCACAAATCGGCGCAGGAGATCGCAGTCTACGTGGCCTGCGGCGAGATCGTGGCGGCCCTCCCGCGGACGGGCGGGGAAGGCGGCGGGGTTCCGGCCGGGGCGTGGGGGCTCCTGGCGGGGCTGGGGGGTGCCCTGTTGATCGGGGCCGGCTACGCCCTGCGCCGGCGTTTGGCGTGAGCGGATTTTCGGGGTGCAGAGAGGGGGAAGGGGTGGGCGCCGCGGCCGCGGCGCCCACCTTCTGATTCCAACGGCACCTGCGGAAACAGGGGAGGCCGTTCAGCAGGGGGATACGGTTTTGATGACCGGAGGGCTGGAGGATGGGTGCTCTGCTGAAACCCGCATCGGATGCCGTGGGGCCGCGGAAGCGACAGGCGGAGGGGGATAGCAAAAGGGCCATCCCTTGTTCGGGATGGCCCTTGAGGGAAGGCCCGTACGGGCCCGACGGGATTCGAACCCGCGATCTCCGCCTTGACAGGGCGGCGTGTTGGACCGGGCTACACCACGGGCCCTGCTCTCTTTCAGAATATACCATCCCCACGGCCCGGCGTCAAGACAAGGGCGCGGAGGTTCGAGGGAGGCGCCGCACGGTGCGCCCGACAAAACCCTGCCGGCGGTTGACAGATCCGGTCGGATGGATACAATAAAAAACAGCCTGAAAAGGAGCGATCGCGTCGGATGGGCCTCCTTCCCGCGCGGATGACCACCACTGGGACGATGACCACCGGGCCGTCCGTCGGCCGGGAGGGTGGCCCTTTGTTGGTCGTGTGAGATCCCACACCATCCGCGAAAACGGCGACCCCCCGGCCGAAGGAACGGCCGGGGGGTCGCTCTTTGGGAAGAACCCGCCCGGGGAGGGTGCCATGCTGGTGATGAAGTTCGGGGGGACTTCGGTGGGCGACGCCACCCGTTTTCAGCACGTGGCGGATCTCATCGAGCGGGTCCGGGCGCGCCATCCGCGGCTGGCGGTGGTGGTCTCCGCCATAGCCGGCGTGACCGACGCCCTGATCCGCCTGGGGCACCAGGCCGCCCGGGGGGATCCGGGCTGGGCCGCCACCCTGGAGGCGCTGGCGGCGCAGCATCGGCGCACCGTCGACGCCCTGGCCCTGCCCCCGGCCGAGGCGGCCGCCCTGGAGGAGGCCCTTCGGGCTGGGTTTGGGCAGGCGGAGGCAGTGGCCCGGGCGGTGGCCGCCCTGGGGGAGCTTTCCCCATCCGCCCTGGATCGGCTGGCCGGGTTCGGGGAGCGCTGGAGCGCCCGCATCCTGGCGGCCGTCCTGCGCGCGCGGGGGGTGTCCGCCGAGGCCGTGGACGCCGACGCCTTCGTGGTCACCGATGACCGCTTCGGGGAGGCCTCACCAGACCTGGAGCGGACGCGGGAGCGGGCCCGGGCCCATCTCCTTCCCCTGCTCGAACGCGGCGTCCTCCCCGTGGTCACCGGCTTCATCGGGGCTACCCCCGAGGGCCGGCCCACCACCTTGGGCCGGGGCGGCTCCGACTTCTCCGCCACGCTGCTGGGATACGCTCTGGACGCGGAGGCGGTGTGGATCTGGACCGATGTGGATGGGGTGATGAGCGCGGATCCCCGCATCGTCCCCGAGGCCCGCACCATCCCCGAACTCTCTTACATCGAGGCCGCCGAGATGGCCTACTTTGGGGCCAAGGTGCTGCATCCCCGCACCCTGCTGCCCTGCATCGACCGTCGCATCCCGGTGCGCATCCGAAACACCTTCAACCCCCAGCACCCCGGCACGTGGATCGTCCCGGAACCCCGTGGGAACGGGCAGGTCAAGGCGGTCACCCTGATCAAGGGCATGAGCCTGATCACCGTTGAAGGGCGCGGAATGCTGGGGGTGCCCGGGGTCGCCGCGCGGACCTTCGCCACGGTCGCCGGGTTGGGGGTCAACATCCTGATGATCTCCCAATCCTCCTCGGAACAGAACATCTGCTTCGTGATCCCCGCCGCCGCCGCCCCCCGCGTGGTGCAGGCCCTGCGAGCAGCCTTCGAGCGGGAGATCGCCCGGCGGGACATCGAGGACATCTGGGCGATGGATCGGGTGGCCATCATCGCGGTGGTGGGGGCTGGCCTGCGGGCCACCCCGGGGATCGCCGCCCGCGTCTTCAATGCCCTGGGGGCCTGCCGGATCAACGTGCTCTCCATCGCCCAGGGCTCCTCGGAATACAACCTCTCCCTGGTGGTGGCCGAGAGCGAGGCCGAGGAGGCGGTTCGCCGTATCCACGCGGCCTTCTACGGTTGAGGCCCCGCCGTTGGGTTCCCCCGGGCCCTCAGAGCCCGGGAGCCATGGCCGGGCCGCCGCGCCGCCGCTCGTCTTTGCGGATCCAGGGGTAGCTGTCGATGATCCGGTCCCGCATGTAGCGCCCTTTGGAGTCCGCCTGAAGGAGGCCCTCGAAGACCTCGGGGGGGACCTCGTAGTAAACATAGACGCCCTTGTTGAAGGCCACCTCCAGGACGCGACGCTCGGGGTCATAGCGGACGGCGCGGATCATGCTCGAGGAGACGTCCACCCATCCGCCGGCCTCCGTCGCCAGCGCCCGCAGCGTCGGGACCGCCGCCAGCAGCCGCCGCCATCCCTCCCGGAACGGCCGGACGAATAGGTAGCGTTCCCCATCGATCTCCTCGAGGCGGAAAGAGACGCCGCCGGCCCGCCACCCGCTTCCCGGTTCTTCCGCGGGCTCCAGCCGCAGCCGCAGCGTGTCCGTCTTTGGATCGTAGGCCACATCCATCGTTCAGTCCTCCTTCCGCACACTACACGCCTCTGGCGCCCCGGCGCACCCGCTCCCGCACCTCCTCGTAGAAGGCCTCGACCCGGCGGGCGATCTCGCTCCAGTCGTAGGCGCGGGCCCGCCGACGGCCGGCCTCCCCCATCCGCGCCCGCAGGTCCGGGTCCTCCAGCACCCGCAGGAGGGCCTCCGCCAGCGCCTCGGGGTCCTCGGGAGGGACCAGGAAGCCCTGGACGCCGTGCTCCACCACCTCGTTGTAACCCGGGATGTCGGTGGCCACCACAGGGACGCCGGCGGCCATCGCCTCTAGGAGCACGATGCCGAAACTCTCCATCCCGATGGCCGGCGCGCAGAACACTGTGGCCGCCCGATAGTAACGGGGCAGTTCCTCGTCCGGCACGTAGCCGATGAAGCGGACGTTGCGCAGGCGCAGGGCCCAGGCCTGGGCCACGTAGGGCGCCTTCTCCGCCTTGCCGAAGGCCCCCACCACCAGCAGCCGTGCCTCCGGGCATCGATCCTGGATGCGGGCGAAGGCCTCCAGCAGGAACCGCAGGCCCTTGCGGCGCTCCAGGCGGCCGACGAACAGGACGGTAGGCCGCCCATCGGCGAAGGGCTCCGGCGGTCGCAGGCGGGGGTCGGCGAAGCGCATGGAATCGATGCCGTTGGGGATCACGACGTAATCGGCGGGGAAGTAGCGCATGTGATACTGGCGGGCGGCCTCGGAGACCACGATGCAACCGTCCAATCGCTTGAAGAAGCGACGCAGCAGCGGCTTGCCATAGTAATAGGTCCGGCTCACCTCCCGGTAGGCGTGGAAGGTCCCCACGGCGATGGCGCAGGGGACCAGGTCGCGGTGTCGCAGGACGGCCAGGGGGAGGGCGGGGGTCAGGGGCTCGTGCAGATGCAGCACGTCGTAGGCCCCCGACTGCAGGATCCCCTTGATGCGGCGGTGGAGGCGAGGGGAAAGGGTGATGCGGGCGATGGAACCCGCGAAGGGGAAGGCGATCACCGAGGCCGAGGCGTTGATGAACCCCTCGGCGCTGGCCCGCCCGTCGGAGGCAGGGGCGATGATATGCACGCAATGCCCCCGGCTCTCCAGGCTGCGGGCCAGGTGGACGATGTGATTGTTGACCCCGCCGGGCACGGCAAAGTCATAAGGCGAGACCAGGGCGATGCGCATGGCCCTCCCCTCACCGCCGGACCCGCCAGATCGGCGTGGTGAGCACCCACTGGTCGGGCGCCTCCCGCAACACCTGGGCGAAGATCTCCAGGACCTGGGCGACCAGCGCCTCCCGGGCGGCCGCCCGGCGCCCGGCGGGCCAGCATGGGGGCCAGACCCGCAGGGTGATCCCGGCGCCCTCCCGCCAGGCGAAGGCGGGGACGACGGGGACTCCCCGTCGGGCCGCCAGTTCGGCGTAGCCGTCCGGGAGCCACGCCGGTTCCCCGAAAAAAGAATACACCCGGCCGCTGCCGGTGGCGTCCCGGTCGATGGCCAGGGCGACGATCCCCCCTTGGTCCAGGGTGCGGAAGATCTCCCGCAGGGCGCCGTCGGCGGGGATCAGCCGGAGGCCGTGAGCGCCCCGCAGCCGACAGAGATAGTCAAACATCGGCGGGGGGCGCACCGGCTCGGCCACCGCCAGGGCCGGCAGGCCGCTGGCACCTAGAAACTGCAGGCCCCACTCCACGGGGCCGTAGTGGGCGCTCACGACGATGACCCCCCGGCCGGCCTGGTGGGCCTCCAGGAGGTGCTCCCACCCGAGGATGCGGATGGCGGGGAACCAGGCGCTGGGCGGCCGTCGGGGTGCCTGGAAGAGATCGACGTAGTTCTGCCACAGGAACCGGAGGGCCCGGCGGGCAGCCGCGTGGGCGGCCGGGTCCTCTGGAGAGGTGCCAAGCACATGGGCCAAGTTGTCCCGCAGGCCCGCCGCTGCGGGCAGCCAGGGGTAGAAGGCCTCCGCCAGGCGGGCGGCCAGCCCCCGGGCCCATCGGGGCGGCAGCCAGCTGACCGCCGCCCCGAGGCCCCGGAGGAGGCCATAAACCAGCCAGGAGACCGCCTCAGAGGCCCCGCCCGGCAATGAAATCCTCCACCATCTGGCGGGCGATGGGGTCCGGGAACTGCCGAGGGGGGGACTTCATAAAGTAAGCGGAGGGTCCAATCAGGGCGCCCTTCAGCCCCCGGTCCAGGGCGATCTTGGCGCAGCGGACGGCGTCGATAACCACCCCGGCCGAGTTCGGGCTGTCCCAGACCTCCAGTTTGGCCTCCAGGTGGATCGGCGCCCCGCCGAAGGTTGTCCCCTCGATCCGGATGTAACACCATTTGCGGTCCTGCAGCCAGGGCACGTAGTCGCTGGGGCCGATGTGGATGTTCTCCGGCGGCAGTTCATAGGGGATCAGGCTGGTCACCGCGCTGGTCTTGGAGATCTTCTTGGACTCCAGTCGCTCCCGCTCCAGCATATTGAGGAAGTCGGTGTTCCCCCCGAAGTTCAACTGGTAGGTCCGCTCCACGCGCACGCCCCGCTCGATGAACAGTTGGGTGAGCACGCGGTGCAGGATGGTGGCCCCCACCTGGGACTTCACGTCGTCTCCGATCACCGGGAGGCCCGCCTCCTCGAAGCGCTGCTGCCAGTAAGGCTCGCGGGCGATGAAGACGGGGATCCCGTTGACGAAGGCACAGCCGGCGTCCAGCACCTGCTCCACATACCACTTGGTGGCCTCCTCGCTTCCCACCGGCAGGAAGTTCACCACCACGTCGGTGCCAGTGTCCCGCAGGATGCGGACGATGTTGTCGGTGGGGCCGGGGGCCTTGCGGATGATGCCCGAGAGATAGCGTCCGATGCCGTCGTGGGTCATGCCGCGATAGACCTTCACCCCCAGTTTGGGCACCTCGGCGAACTTCAGCGTGTTGTTGGGAGAGGTGAAGATGGCCTCCGCCAGGTCCTTGCCTACCTTGTTTACATCGATGTCGAAGGCCGCGGTGAACTCGATGTCCCGCACGTGGTAGGGGCCGAGGCGGACGTGCATCAGGCCCGGCACGAAGGCGTCGTCGGGGGCATCCCGGTAATACCACACGCCCTGGACCAGGGCTGAGGCGCAGTTGCCGACCCCAATGATCGCTACCCGCACTTTGCGATCGGCCACGGTTGAACCTCCTCGGCAGGAAAGGTGTCTGGCCTTTCGAGTTTAGCCGAAGCCCAGGGGCGGGCAAGGGTGGGGGACAACGCCGGCCTAACCAAGGCGGGGCCAGCGCCCGAGGCCCGCGCGCCACCGGCGGATCCAGGGGGCGCCGAGGACATACAGGGCGAGGCCGTAGAGGATGGCGCCGGCCAGGGCGGTCAGCAGCAACCCCGGCCAGCCCCGGCCGGCGGCCCAGGAGGCCAGCGGCCCCAGGGCCAGCGCCATCAACAGGGTGGCCGCCCCGGCCTGGCCGAGGGCCCGTCCCCACCGGCCCAGTTCCAGCCCGCCCAGACGCCGGGCCAGCCAGGCGACCAGGAGGAGCATCTCCAAGGTGGTGGCCACCGTGTTGGCCAGGGCCACCCCGCCGTGGCCCAAAGGCCTGACCCACGCCAGGCTCAGGGCCACGTTCAGCCCCATCGCTCCCACCCCCACCCCCACGGGGGTTCGGGTGTCGTGGAGGGCGTAGAAGGTGCGGGCCAGCAGTTCCACCCCAGCGTGGGCCGGCAGGCCCAGAGCGTAGAACTGCAGGGCCTGGGCGGTCAGTTCTGTGGAGGCGGCTCCGAAGGCCCCCCGCTGGAACAGGACGGCGATCAGAGGGCGCCGCAGCAGGATCATCCCCGCCGCGATGGGCAGGGTCAGCCCCAGAAGGATCCCCATGGTCTCAGCGACCGTCCGCCGCAGCGTCTCCCGTTCCCCTCGCGCCGCCAGGGCAGAAAAGGTCGGGAAGGCCGCCGTGGCCATGGCCTGGGCCAGGATGATCTGCGGCTGCAGCATCAACTGCCAGGCCAGGTGGAGGGCCGCCAGGTAGCCAGCCCCCAGCCCCGAGACCAGGCGGGTGTTCACCAGGAAGTTGACCTGGACGGCCGCTAGGCCCAGCAGGCGCGGCCCCATCAGCGCCACCACCTCCCGCACATCCGGGTCCCCCCATCCCAGCCGGGGCCGATAGCGCCCGCCCACCTGCCGCCATCCGGGGCACTGGACCAGCAGGTGGAGGAAGGCGCCCAGCACCACCCCCCAAGCCAGGCCATAGATCCCCCCGACGGGGGCGAAGGCCAGGATCCCCACGATGATCCCCAGGTTGTAGGCGATGGGGGCCAGGGCCGTCCACAGGAAGCGCTGATGGGCCTGGAGGATCCCCATCACCACCCCGCTGATCCCGAACACCACCGGGGTGATCAGCATCACCCGCATCAGGGAGGCCGTCAGTTGCTGCTGAGCCGGCGGCACATCGGGGGTGAGCAGGGCCGACACCAGCGGCCGCGCCAGCAGGCCGGCCAGCAGGGCCAGCCCCCCCACCGCCAGGGCCACGGTGGTCAGCACCGCCCCCGCCAGCCGCCAGGCGGCCTCGCCCTCCTCCCGGGCCAGATGGGCCGTGAAGACGGGCAGGAAGGCCGAGATCAAGGCCCCGCCGGCCAGCAGCGTGAACAGGAGGTCCGGGATGCGGAAGGCCGCCCAGTAGGCGTCCAGTTCCCGGGAGGTGCCGAAGGCGCTGTAGATCAGGATCTGGCGGATCAGGCCCAGGAGACCGTTCAGCAGATAAGCGGCCGTGAGGAGAGTGGCCGCGCGGGCGATGCGACGCAGCGGGCTCATCGCTCCAGCCAGATGGTCACGGGGCCGTCGTTGTGGATCTCCACCCGCATGTGGGCGCCGAAGACCCCCGTCTGCACCCGGATGCCCTCGGCCCGCAGCGCCTCGGCGAACCGCTCGATAAGGGGGCGGGCGTGCTCCGGGGGCGCCGCATGGATGAAGCTCGGCCGCCGCCCCTCATAGGGATCCGCGTAGAGGGTGAACTGGGAGACCACCAGGGCCTCCCCGCCTATCTCTTTCAGAGAACGGTTCATCTTGCCGGCCTCGTCCTCGAAGATCCGCATGTGGGCCACCTTCCGGGCCAGCCAGTCCGCCTTGTCCGGCGTGTCCGTGTGGGTGACGCCGACCAGCAACACCACGCCGGGGCCGATGGCGGCCACCGGCGTATCGTCCACGGAAACCGCCCCCTTGCAAACCCGCTGCACCAGCACCCGCATCGAAAGCCCCTCGCTTCCGGCATGGGATCATCGCCGACCGAAGGGGAAGGCCCCCACGGTGGCCAGGGCGATCAGGATCAGCAGCAGGGAGAGGCTGTAGGCGGCCAGGATGCCCCGGGAGCGGGCTGGGTTCCCCTGCGACCGGAAGGCCGCGGCCCCGTGGGCGGCGAAGGCGGCCAGCAGGCCCCACACCGGGTGGAAAATCTGGACCGACGTCAACGGGACCGCCGCCAGCCGTTGGCCCAGCCACAGCAGGATCCCCAAGGTCACCTGGATATCGAGGAGAAGGGGGTAGAGGCGGACGAGGCGCTCCCCGCGCGGAGAGGGGGGATGGCCCCCGGCCGCCCGGCCCAGGATGGAAAGGGCCCCCAGGGCAGCCAGGAGCACCAGCCAGCGCCCCAGGCTGTGGAGGACCCGCAGCCCCAGCAGCAACCCTTCCATCGTCGTCCTCCCGCGGCGAAGGATCCGGACCGGGGAAGGACCTTGACGGCCCCAACCGGCTTCTTTTACACTGAACCCAAAGCGCCCATGGAAGGAGGGGACATGCGCGCGCTGCGTTGGCTGCTTTTGCCCTTATTGGTCCTTTCGTGCGGCCGTCCGGCGGCCACCCCGACGCCGCCGTCCCCAGGAGCCACCCCCAAGCCCACGCCCACCCTCCGCCCGGACCTCCCGCTGCCCCCGGATGCCTTCAATCTGGAGATCACCACTGCTCGCATCGCCTTCGACACGCGCCTGGGTGTCAAAGACCTGGTGGAATTTTACAACGCGCGGATGCAGGAGCATGGCTGGCAGGTGTTGGGCGCGCCGACCCAATACGGGCAGGTGGGGAACCTCCTGTTCCAGAAGGACGGGCGGACGGTCAACATCCAGTATCAACACAACGACCTGACCGGCGTCACCTCGGTCCAGATCACCCTCCCGTAGGGATGCGGCCCCGACGGCCTTCGCGCTCCAGAGCGTTCCCCGGGGGCGTCACATCACCTCGACCATCATCTCCTCGTGGACGATCTGGGCGAACCGCTCCGGGTCCACGATGGCCAGGCGCATCTGTTCGGTGTTCTCGTGGAAGTTGTCGGCCGGCTCCAGGACGATGTCCGCCACGTCCTCCAGCAGGGCCCGCTTGGTGGCGATCCCCAGCCGTCCCCGCAGTTGCTCGGGGGTCAGTTCGGGATAGTCAGCGGCCAGGGCTTCGAAATCCACGGCGGCCACCGCCAGATCCTCTAGGAACAATTGCTTGGCCAGGATGTCCGCAGCGTAGCGCTCCAGCGGGTTGCTGCGCCGGCGCCCCCGACGTCCTTTCCGCGCGCCCTCTTCCGCCATGGCGGCCTTCCCCAGTGAGAGAGTCGTCTTGAGTATACGCAGGCGGCCACCGCCTGGCAACGGGATGCGGCCGGAGGCCCCGGACCGGGCGTTGTCATCCATGGCCGTTTTCGCTATAATGGAGCGCAGAGCGCCACCTTAGCTCAGCCGGTAGAGCACCCGCCTCGTAAGCGGGGGGTCGCGGGTTCGAATCCCGCAGGTGGCTTTCCGGGCCCGTCGCAGGCGTGGCCATCCCGCATCTTGTTCGCAAGCGAGGCGATCCCATTGGAACAGCCCTCGGGGTTCCCCGGTTCTCTCCGCCTTTGGCCTCGATGGCGCGATCGGCTGGGGAAGGGATGGCAGGTCCTTCGGAGCCCCTGGGGGATCGCCCTTCCCTTGGGACTGTGGGCCCTCGGCGGGCTCTGGATGGCCCTGATCCCCCAGGCCCCTCCGCCCGATGACCCGGCCTACTGGATGTGGTGGGCCCAGGCCCGCTGGCGGTTCGGTCCCCTCTTCGATCCCCTGAGCCGCTGGGGCCTCTGGACGTTGTCCCAGACGCCGGGGTGGCGGCTGCTGGGGGCCTGGCTGGGGCTGGGGCTGGTGGTGCGGGCGGCGGAGGCTGGGGCAGCCCGGCGCTGGCGGGCGGCGCTGGGATGGGGGATCCTGCTGGGCGCTCTGGTGCTCGCTGGCCTCGAGCGGTACCTGCCGCCGCCCCAGGGGGTGCGCCTGGCCTGGGGAGAAGGACGATCCGTCGGGGATCTCTGGCTGGTCCTGGACGAATCGGGTCTCTCCCTCTGGCGGCAGGGGGATCCCCTCGCCCGCAGCGGTTTTCGGCCCGGCTGGCCGCTCCGGCTGGGGCCCTATATCGCCGTGGCTGGGCGCAGCGGGCAGGTCCTTGAGCTTCAAGGAGAGGGCCCTTCCGGTCCGCTCCACTGGCGCTCTGCGCTGGATGCCGCCCCGGTCCCTGCCCTCTTGCTACACCCTTCTCCGGAGGGGGAGGCCTTTGCGGCTGTGGCCGAGGCCGGCTGGATCGTCCGGCTGATCTACCCGGATCGTCTGACGATCTTTGCGGAAGGCACCGGGGCGGTGGTGGCGGCGCAGACGCTGCCTTCCATGGCCGATGGCCAGGAGGTGACCCTCTCTCTTCCCGAAGGCTATGCCCTGCGCCTCATCGCCCGGCCGGTCTATCGGGTGCTTCTGATGTCCCCGCCTACCTTTGCGGCCCGCGTGCTGGCCTGGGCTGGCGTCCCCCTCGGCCTCGCGGGGCTCCTCTTCGAGGCGGCACGGCGTGCGCGTCGGTGAACCGCCAGCCGCGGGGCAGGCTGTAACGAGATGGGGGGCCGCGTGTTCTTTATTAGGAGGCGGACGGCGGATGCATGCGGAAGGAGGGCGCGATGGCGCGGGTGGTGGTGACCGGCATGGGGGCGATCACGCCTCTGGGCAACGATGTGGAGACCTTCTGGCAGAACGTCGTCGCGGGCCGATCCGGCGTCGGCCCCATCACGCTTTTCGATGCCTCCGCCCTCAAGACCCGCATCGCGGCCGAGGTCAAGGGGTTCGACCCGGAGGCTTGGTTCGGACGGAAAGAGGCGCGGCGCATGGACCGCTACGCCCAGTTCGCCCTGGCCGCCACCCAACAGGCCCTGCAGGATGCGCGGCTGGATCCAGGCCATGTGGACCGGGAGCGGGTTGGGGTGATCCTGGGGACCGGGATCGGGGGCATCGGGGCCCTGGTGCAAGGGGTGGAGACGCTGATGACCCGGGGGCCGGATCGCATCAGCCCCTTCATGGTCCCGATGATGTTGGCGGACACCGCCCCGGGCCTGATCGCCATCGCCTATGGGTTCCGAGGGCCCAACATGGCGGTGATCACCGCCTGCGCCAGCGGGACGAA
Source organism: Thermoflexus sp. (assembly GCF_040289485.1). Classification (GTDB taxonomy): domain Bacteria; phylum Chloroflexota; class Anaerolineae; order Thermoflexales; family Thermoflexaceae; genus Thermoflexus. The sequence continues at coordinate 36,640 of NZ_PSLG01000011.1, read as the reverse complement.
CGCCATTGGCGAAGCGATGCATCTGATCCGCCGCGGGGACGCCGACGTGGTGATCGCCGGGGGGGCCGAGGCGGCCATCCTGCCCATCTCCGTGGCCGCCTTCAATGTGATGGGAGCCATCTCCACGCGCAACGAGGAACCGGAACGGGCCTCCCGCCCCTTCGACCGGACCCGCGACGGCTTCGTGATGGGCGAGGGGGCTGGGATCCTCGTCTTGGAACGCCTGGAGCACGCCCAGGCCCGGGGCGCCCGGATCTACGCTGAGGTGGTGGGCTACGGGGCCTCCGCCGACGCCTACCACATCACCGCCCCGCTGGAGAACGGGGAAGGGGCCGCCTTGGCCATGCGCCGGGCCCTGGCCGACGCCGGCCTCTCCCCACGGGAGGTGGATTACATCAACGCCCACGGGACGGGAACGCCCCTCAACGACAAGAGCGAGACGCAGGCCATCAAGGCCGTCTTCGGGGAAGCCGCCTACGATGTCCCCATTTCCTCCACCAAGTCCATGATCGGCCATCTGTTGGGCGCGGCCGGCGCGGTGGAGGCCATCGTCTGCATTCGGGCCATCACCGATGGGGTGATCCCGCCGACCATCAACTACGAGCACCCGGACCCCGAGTGCGACCTGGATTACGTGCCCAACACCGCGCGGCGACGGCCGGTGCGCGTGGCCATGTCCAACTCCTTCGGCTTTGGTGGCCACAACGCTTGCGTGATCTTCCGGCGCTATGCGGACGGGACGCCCGCGGCGCGCTAAGGGGGTTCGACGATGGCGCGTTACGCCCATATCGTGGGCTGGGGGATGGCGGTGCCCCAGCGGGTCGTCACCAACCCCGAACTGGCCCAGTTCGTGGACACCTCGGACGAGTGGATCGTCACCCGGACCGGGATCCGGGAGCGCCGGGTGGCCGGCCCGCAGGAGAGCACGGCCACCCTCTCCATCGCTGCGGCGGAGGAGGCCTTGGCGGTGGCGGGGATCGCCCCGCGGGAGGTGGATCTGATCCTGGTGGCTACGGTGACCCCAGAGCATCTTTTCCCTTCCACCGCCTGCCTGGTCCAGGACACCCTGGGGGCCTCGAAGGCTGGGGCCTTCGACCTGTTGGCGGGGTGCTCGGGGTTCATCTACGGCCTGCATCTGGCCGCCGCCGCCATCCGCTCAGGGGACCATCAAGTGGCCCTGGTGATCGGGGCGGAGACCCTCTCCCGCATCGTGAACTGGCGGGACCGGAACACCTGCGTGCTGTTCGGCGACGGGGCGGGGGCGGTGGTGCTGAAGGGGAGCGAGACCCCCGGTGGCGTGCTGGCCTCGATGATCCGGGCCGACGGCTCCGGCGGGGAACTGCTGATCCTGCCGGCGGGCGGGAGCCGGATCCCGTTCTCAGAGGCCGCCCTGCGGGACGGCTGCCACTTCGTCCGGATGAACGGGCGGGAGGTGTTCCGGTTCGCTACACGGGTGATGGAGAAGGCGACGCGGGAGGTGGTGGAACAGGCAGGCCTGCGCTTGTCGGACGTGGATCTGATCATCCCTCATCAGGCCAACATCCGGATCATCGAGGCGGCAGCCAGGGGGCTCGGGCTGCCGATGGAGCGGTTCTTTGTGAACATCGACCGCTATGGGAACACCTCCTCCGCCAGCATCCCCATCGCCCTGTGCGAGGCGGTGCAGCAAGGGCGCTTGAAGCCCGGCGACACGGTGGCCATGGTGGCGTTCGGCGCCGGCCTCACCTGGGCGGCCGCGGTGGTCCGGTGGGGCGCGCCGGCCCCACGGCCCCGGCCGGCGTGGCTGGAGCGCCTGGCCCGCCTCGTCCGATATCTCCCGGCCCAAGGACATTCCCGCTGGATGCGCCTCTGGCGCCACCTCGACGCCTGGGCGAGCCGCCTCCTCGGTCGGGATGAGGATTGAACCCCGCAAGGGAGTTCGATGCGGAAGGGAGCGAAGCATGCTGCGGCCGCGCACCAAGATCGTCTGCACCCTGGGTCCCTCCACCGATCACCCCGAGGTCCTGCGGGCGATGATCCGGGCGGGGATGAGCGTCGCCCGCATCAACTTCTCCCACGGGGACCACGCCGCCCACGCCCGCCGGATCGCCCTGGTGCGCCAGATCGCCCAGGAGGAGGGTGCCATCATCGCCCTCTTAGGCGATCTCCAGGGCCCCCGCTGGCGGGTTGGCCTCATTGAAGGAGGATACATCGTGGTCTCCCCGGGCCAGCGGATCGTCCTCACCACCCGCCCAGCCCCCGGTGGCCCCCAAGAGGTCCACCTCCCCCATCCGGACCTGGTGGCGCTGGCCCGGCCCGGACAGACCCTGTTGCTAGACGATGGGCTGTTGGAATTCCGGGTGGAGGCGGTCGATGGGACCGATCTGATCTGCCGGGTGGTCCGAGGAGGCACCTTGAGTTCCCACAAGGGAATCAACGCCCCCGGCCTCCCCCTCACCCTCCCGGCCCTGACGGAGAAGGACCGACTGGACGTCCGTTTCGCTGTGGAACAGGGGATGGATTACCTGGCCCTCTCCTTCGTGCGCACCGCCGAAGATGTCCGGCAGCTGCGTTCCCTCCTTCAGGAACTGGGGGCCTCGATCCCCATCGTCGCCAAGATCGAGAAGCGGGAGGCCCTGGCTCACTTCGAGGACATCCTGGAGGCCGCCGATGCGGTGATGGTGGCCCGCGGGGACCTGGGGGTGGAGATCCCTCCGGAGGAGGTGCCCATCCACCAGAAGCGGATCATCCGGCTGTGCAACCGGGCCGGCAAGCCGGTGATCACTGCCACCCAGATGCTTAACTCCATGGTCAACCATCCCCGCCCCACCCGGGCCGAGGCCAGCGACGTGGCCAACGCCATCCTGGACGGCACCGACGCCGTGATGCTCTCGGCGGAGACGGCCACGGGGACCTACCCGGTGGAGGCGGTGGAGATGATGGCGCGCATCGCGCGGATGGCCGAGGAGGCGCTGCCCCATCGCCAGTGGCTGGACTTGATCGGGGAGACGGCTGCGGTGGCCGAGGCCATCAGTCGGGCCACCGTGGAGATCGCCGAGCGGATCGGCGCCCGGGCCATCGTCACCTCGACCATGTCCGGCTACACGGCCCGCATGATCGCCCGCCACCGCCCTCCCATGCCCATCCTGGCCGTCACCCCGGTCCCGGCGACCCTGCGGCGGCTGGCCCTGGTGTGGGGTGTCCAGCCGGCCCTGATGCCGGCCGTGCGCACCACCGATGAGATGTTGGGCGCCGCCTGCCAGGCGGCCCTCCAGAGCGGCCTGGCTCAGCCCGGGGATCTCTTGGTGCTCACCGCCGGCGTCCCCTTCGGCCGCCCCGGCCACACCAACCTCTTGAAGGTCCACCGCCTGGAAGCGATCCCCGAGGAGCCTCCCACCCTTTCGTGATTTTGCTTTCAATATCGCGTCAGTTTTCTCTATATAGTGAATATCATCACGCACAGACCCGTCCGCGGTAAAGGAAGAACGTTCTTCTTCTCAATGCTTGACACATGCGGCGGGCCCTTGCTATAATGGGAGCGCCTCTTGGGAACCGGATTGTGGACACCGCTCTCGGTCGAGGGAGGGCCTGATGCGGCTGAGGGGATCCCATCGGTTTGCTGCGCCCATCGCCCGTGTGTGGGGCGCGTTGATGAACCCCCAGGTGATCGCCCGTCTCCTGCCCGGCGTGGAGCGCCTGGAGCCGGTGGGCGATAACGTCTACGAAGCGGAGATGCGCTTGGGCATCGGCCCCATCAGTGGCCACTACCAGGCTCGCATCACCCTCTCCGAGATCGATCCCCCGAACCATTACCGCCTCCGCATCCAGGCCCAGGGCCCCCAGGGCGCCGTCGACGCCAACGGGACCGTCGACCTGACGGCCCAGGAGGATGGGACGGTGATGCATTATGAGGGCGAGGCGGTGGTGACGGGGTTGTTGATGAGCATGGGCGCCCGGCTGCTGGAGCCCGTCGCCCAGATGCTGATCCAGCAGGGCTTGAAGGCCCTGGAGGGACTGCTGGACACCCCTTCATAGGAAAGGGATCCGCCGCCGAGCGGTGGAGCGAGCGTCTCTATCTCCAAACCTCAGGGGGAGGGGCCCATGAAGATCCCGGTGACCGTTACGGTGAACGGCCAGGTGGTCCAGCGGGAGGTGGAGCCCCGCATGCTCCTGGTGCACTTCCTCCGGGAGGTGCTGGGGCTGACCGGGACCCACGTGGGGTGCGACACCAGCCAGTGCGGCGCCTGTGTGGTCCTGATGGACGGCCGGGCGGTCAAATCCTGCACCCTCTTCGCCGTCCAGGCCGACGGGGCCCAGATCACCACCATCGAGGGGCTGGCCCGGGACGGCCGGCTCCATCCCCTCCAGGAGGGCTTCTGGGAGATGCACGGCCTTCAGTGCGGCTTCTGCACCCCCGGCATGATCCTCGCCGCCTACGATCTGCTGCAGCGCAACCCCAACCCCACCGAGGAGGAGATCCGCCACGCCCTGGAGGGGAACTACTGCCGCTGCACCGGTTACCACAACATCGTCCGGGCGGTGCGCTACGCGGCGGACCGGCTCCGCGTTCAGGCGTGACCCCTCGGGAGCATCTCTCTCACGAAGGAGGGCGGCGATGGCGACCCGTTATTTCGGTGTGGCGATGAAACGGCGGGAGGACCCGCGCTTCATCGCCGGGCGCGGCACCTATGTGGATGACCTCACGCTCCCCGGCCTGACCTACGCGGCGATGGTGCGCAGCCCCTACGCCCATGCCCGCATCAAGGCCATCCATACCGACAAAGCCCGCCAACATCCCGGGGTGATCGCCGTCTTCACCGGCCGGGACATGGTCGAGAGCGGCGTGAAATCCCTCCCCTGCGGCTGGCTGCTGCCCGGGATGAAGTTGCCTCCCCACTACCCCATGGCGGTGGACAAGGTCCGCCACGTGGGGGAGATCGTGGCCGTGGTCATTGCGGAAGATCGATACGTCGCCGAGGACGCGGCGGCGCTGGTGGAGGTGGAATACGAGCCGCTGCCGGCGGTGGCGGACGCGGAGAAGGCCCTCCAGCCCGGCGCCCCGGCCGTCCACGACGAGGCCCCGGACAACGTCTGCTTCCGCTGGTCCATCGGGGACGCCGAGAAGACGGAGGAGGCTTTCCGGCGGGCCCATCGGACCGTCCGGTTGCACCTGGTCAACCAGCGCCTGATCCCCAACGCCATTGAGCCCCGAGCGGCCATGGCCCAATACAACCCCGCCACCGACGAATACACCCTCTGGGTCACCAGCCAGAACCCCCACGTCCACCGCCTGCTCATGGCCGCCTTCGTCCTGGGCATCCCCGAGCACAAGTTGCGGGTGATCTCGCCCGACGTCGGCGGCGGCTTCGGCAGCAAGATCTTCGTCTACCCGGAGGAGACCATCGTCACCTGGGCCGCGAAGCGGGTCGGCCGGCCGGTGAAGTGGACGGCGCGGCGGCGCGAGAGCTTCGTCAGCGACGCCCACGGCCGGGACCACATCACCGAGGCGGAACTGGCGGTGGACGAGCGGGGGAAGATCCTGGGCCTGCGGGTGCGGACCATTGCCAACCTCGGGGCCTATCTTTCCACCTTCGCCCCGGCTATCCCCACTTATCTTTACGGCACGCTGCTCTCCGGCCAGTATGAGATCCCGGCCATCTCTTGCGAGGTCACGGGGGTCTTCACCCACACCACCCCGGTCGATGCCTACCGCGGGGCCGGGCGGCCGGAGGCCACCTACGTGGTCGAACGCCTGATGGACCGCATGGCCCGCGAGCTCGGCGAGGATCCGGCGGAGTTCCGGCGCAAGAACTTCATCCCGCCGGACAAGTTCCCCTATCAGACACCGGTGGCCCTGCAGTATGACAGCGGCAACTACGAGGGGGCGCTGAACAAAGCCCTGGAGATGATCAACTACAAAGAACTGCGCCGCCAGCAGGAGGAGCTGCGCCGGCAAGGGCGCTACATCGGCATCGGCCTCTCCTGTTACATCGAAGCCTGTGGCATCGCCCCCTCCCAGGTGGTTGGCTCCCTGGGCGCCCAGGCCGGCCTGTGGGAGAGCGCCCTGGTCCGGGTGCACCCCACCGGAAAGGTGACAGTCTACACCGGCACCCATGCCCACGGCCAAGGCCACGAGACCGCCTTCGCTCAGATCGTGGCCGACGAACTGGGCATCCCCATCGAGGACGTGGAGATCGTCCACGGGGACACGGGCAGCGTCCCCTTCGGCATGGGGACCTATGGCAGCCGCAGCGCGCCGGTGGGCGGCAGCGCCATCGTCCTGAGCCTGCAGAAGATCAAAGAGAAGGCCCGTAAGATCGCCGCCCATCTGCTGGAGGCCGCCGAGGAGGATGTGGTCTTCGAGGACGGCAAGTTCTACGTCCGCGGCGTCCCCGATCGCTTCAAAACCTGGGGCGAGGTCGCCCTCCAGGCGTATCTGGCCCATAACTACCCGCCCGGGCTGGAGCCGGGCCTGGAGGCCTCCTCGTTCTACGACCCGAAGAACTTCACCTTCCCCTTCGGCACCCACATCGCTGTGGTGGAGGTGGACCCCGAGACCGGGAAGGTGAAGATCCTGCGCTACGTGGCTGTGGACGACGCGGGCCGGATCATCAACCCGCTCATCGCCGAGGGCCAGGTCCACGGCGGCATCGCCCAGGGGGTGGGCCAGGCCCTGCTGGAGGGCGCCGTCTACGATGAGAACGCCCAGTTGCTCTCCGCCTCGCTCCTGGACTACGCCCTGCCGCGGGCGGACGACCTCCCGGCCTTCGAGATCGACCACACCGTCACCCCCTGTCCGCACAACCCGTTGGGGGTGAAGGGGATCGGGGAGACCGGGACCATCGCAGCGACCGCGGCGGTGGTCAACGCGGTGATGGACGCCCTGGCGCCCTTCGGGATCCATCACCTGGATATGCCGCTGACTCCACAGAAGATCTGGAAAGCCATCCAGGCGGCTCGGGCTGCCTGACCGGAGCGGGCGCGCCTGCCCACGGATCCCGACCCACAGGAGGGCACGATGTATCCGGCGGCGTTCGATTACTATCGGGCGACCACGCTTCAGGAGGCCCTCAGCCTCCTGAAGCAGCATCCGGAGGCCAAGGTGTTGGCCGGGGGCCATTCCTTGATCCCCCTGATGAAACTGCGCCTGGCCAGCCCCTCGGCCCTGGTGGATATCGGGCGCATCGCGGAACTGAAGGGGATCCGGCGGACCGACGGCACGGTGGTGATCGGGGCGCTGACCACCCACCGCGAGGTGGAGTTCTCCGAGGCGCTGAAGCAATGGTGCCCGCTGTTGCCGGAGGTCGCCGCCCAGATCGGCGACCCGGCGGTCCGCAACATGGGGACCCTCGGAGGCAGCCTGGCCCACGCCGACCCGGCCGCGGATTACCCGGCGGCCATGCTGGTCCTGGGGGCGTCGATGAAAGCGGTCGGGCCGGGCGGTGAACGGATGATCCCCGCGGAGGCCTTCTTCGTCGGGATGCTCACCACCGCCCTCCAGCCCGGCGAGATCTTGACGGAAGTCCACGTGCCGGTGCTGGGCCCGGGGACCGGCTGGGCCTATGAGAAGTTCCCGCATCCTGCCTCCCGCTACGCCGTGGTCGGGGTGGCGGCGGTGGTGCGGGTGGAGGGCGGGGTGTGCCGGGAGGCCCGTGTCGGCATCACCGGGGCCGCCCCCAAGGCCTTCCGGGCGACGGCTATCGAGCAGGCGCTGGCCGGCCGGCCGCTGGAGGAGGCGACGATCCGAGCGGCGGTAGAGAAGGCGGTGGGCCCCGAGGGGCTGCTGAGTGATCCCTTCGCCTCGGCGGAATACCGCGCCCACCTGTGCGCCGTCCTGGCCCGACGTGCCCTGCTCCGGGCCGCCCGCCGGGCGGCCTGATGCCCCCTGGGCCCCATCGCGTCATCCCGCGCGCTGAGGCCGCTATCCCCGCGGCCTCAGCGCGCTTCAAGCGGTCGACCCTCGGGAGGCCGCCCCCTCGCGATGGAGGGGGCGCGCCTTGGGCGCTACAATGGTAATAGTCAGGCGTTCCTCCGAAATCTTCGTTCGAGCCAGCCGGATGCGGAAGGAGCGCCCTGTGGGCAGAACGTGATCCGGAGGACGGTTCCCGTGGTCCCGACATCCGTGGAGGAGGTGATCCGGGCTCTCCAGGCCCACCGTTACATCGCCGACCGGGGGCTGGCCACCGCCATCTTCCTGGCCCTGCGCCTGGGCCGCCCCCTGTTCCTGGAAGGGGAGCCAGGGGTCGGTAAGACGGAGGTGGCCAAGGTCCTAGCGGACCTGCTGGGGACAGAACTCATCCGCCTCCAGTGCTATGAGGGGCTGGATGTGCACAGCGCGGTCTACGAGTGGGATTATGCCCGCCAGATCCTGCAGATCCGTATGCTGGAGGCGGCCGGGGAACGAGAACTGTCGCGGGTCCGGCAGCAGATCTTCAGCCCCGACTTCTTGATCCGGCGGCCGCTCCTCCAGGCCCTGGAGGCCCGGAACGGACGTCCCCCCGTGTTGCTCATCGACGAACTGGACCGCGCCGACGAGGAGTTCGAGGCCTTCCTGTTGGAGCTCCTCTCCGACTGGCAGATCACCATCCCGGAGATCGGGACGGTCCGGGCGGAGCAGCCGCCCGTGGTGGTCATCACCTCGAATCGGACGCGGGAGATCCACGATGCCCTCAAGCGGCGTTGTCTTTACTTCTGGATCGACTACCCCACCTTCGAAAAGGAATACCAGATCGTGCGGGCGCGCCTGCCGGAGGCCCCGGAGCGGCTCACCCGCCAGGTGGTGGCTTTCGTCCAGGAACTGCGCCGGCTGGACCTCTATAAGGTCCCCGGCGTGGCGGAGACCCTGGACTGGACGGCGGCCTTGCTGGCGCTGGACCAGACCGAGCTGGATCCGGTGGTGATCGACGAGACGTTGGGGGCGCTGCTGAAATATCAAGATGACGTCCTGAAGGTGCGAGGGGAGGTGGCCCGGGATCTGCTGGCGAAGGCCCTGTTGCAAGCGGAGCGGGCCCCCGGGATCCCGTAGACTCCGGCGGCGGCCGGCGAGGCTGCGAGGGGGGATGGGCGGTTATCTGTTGCGCCATATCGTGCGGTTCGGACGGACGCTGCGGGCGGCTGGGGTGCCGGTGACCCCGGGCCAGATGATGACCTTCGTCCGCGCCCTGGCCTGGATTCCCATCGGCGATCGGGAGGCTTTCTACCATGCCGCCCGCTGCACCCTGGTTTGCCGGCATGAGGACCTGGCGGTTTTCGATCGGGTCTTCGAGTGGTTCTGGCGCAACCCGCTGATGGGCGGGGCGATCCCGCCGGGCCTGTTGCAGACCGCCCCCGGGCCGATGCGTCGGCAGGAGAACCGCCCGCGCCCCGCCGAGGTGGGCCACCCCCCAGCCGACGACGCCCGCCCGCCCCGTCCCGAGGCCCCGCCGGTGATCCTGGCGGACCGCGCCATGACCTACAGTCCAGTGGAGCAGTTGCGCCACAAGCAGTTCGAGCGCTTCTCCGAGGAGGAAATCGCGGCTGCCCGGCGCCTGATGGCCTGCTTGCGCTGGCGGATCCACGAGCGGGAGACCCGGCGCCTGCGGCCGGCCCCCAAGGGAGGGCAACTGGATGTGCGGCGCACCCTGCGGCGGAGCCTCCGGCATCATGGGGAGTGGGTCCGCCTGTTCTGGCGGGACCACAAGCGCAAGCCCCGGCCGCTGGTGGTGCTGTGTGACATCAGCGGCTCCATGGAGCGCTACGCCCGTATGCTGTTGCATTTCCTCCACGCCTTGAGTCACACCCGTCGCCACGTGGAGACCTTCGTCTTCGGCACGCGCCTCACCCGCATCACCCGCTGTCTGCGTCACCGCGATGTGGACGAGGCGTTGCGGGAGGTCGGCCGGAGGGTGGTCGACTGGTCGGGAGGGACGCGGATTGGAGAGTGCCTGCACGTGTTCAACCGGGACTGGGCCCGGCGGGTGCTGGGGCGGGGGGCGGTGGTGATGATCATCAGCGACGGCTGGGACCGTGGGGACGTGGCGCTGCTCCGTCGGGAGATGGAGCGTTTGCAAAAATCGTGCTACCGTCTGATCTGGCTGAACCCCCTGCTGGGGCTCCCGGGCTATCAGCCGTTGACCCGGGGGATGCAAGCCGCGCTGCCCTTCATCGACGATTTCCTGCCGGTGCACAACCTGGCCAGCCTGGAGCAACTGGCGGCCCATCTGGAGCGGCTGCCGCCCCGCCGCTCCGCCCGTCGCTCCGGCCTGGTCCAGGCGGCCGTGTAGAGGCACAGCGGGCGGCGCCCGCACCTCCGAGGAGACAGGGAGGGAAGCCATGCGGGAGGTGCTGGAGGCGGTGGAGCGCTGGAAGGGACGCGGGGAGCGGGTGGCCCTGGCGACGGTGGTGAAGGTGATCGGCTCGGCCCCCCGGGAGGTCGGGGCGAAGATGGCCGTCTCCTCGAGCGGGGAGATGGCCGGCTCCGTCAGCGGCGGCTGCGTGGAGGGGGCGGTCTTCGAGATCGCCCAGGAAGTGCTCCGGACCGGCCGCCCGCGCCTGGTCCGCTTTGGGATCAGCGACGAAATGGCGTGGGACGTGGGGTTGGCCTGCGGCGGCACCATCGAGGTCTTCGTCGAGCCGCTGCCCTGAGGAGGGAGCCCGGATGAACTGGTTCCAGCGGGTTGGGGAGGCCCTTCGGAAAGAAGAGCCCCTGGCCGTCGCCACCCTCATCCGGGGGCCGGAGCCTTGGCTGGGGGCCAAGTGGATTGTCGATGCGGACGGGAACGCGAGCGGGAGGACGCACCCAGACCTGGACGATCGGGTCCGGGAGGTGGCCCGGCGTTATCTGGCCCTCGGCCAATCCGGGACGGTGACCCTGGCCACGCCGGAAGGGGAAGTGGAGGTCTTCATTGAGGCGGTTGTTCCCCCGCCGCTCCTGATCATCGTCGGAGGCACCCACATCGGCATCGCCTTGGCGGCCATCGCCAAGATCCTGGGCTGGCAGGTTTACCTGGTGGATCCCCGGCGCACCTTCGCCACGCCCGAACGCTTCCCCCATGTGGACCGTTTGATCGCCGCCTGGCCGGATGAGGTCCTGCCAGAGTTGATCCACGCCCGCACCGCCGTGGCCGTCCTCACCCACGATCCCAAACTGGACGACCCTGCGGTGATGGCGGCGCTGCGCAGCCCGGCCTTCTATGTGGGGGCCCTGGGGAGCCGCAAGACCAACGCCCGCCGGTTGGAGCGGCTGCGGCGCAAGGGCGTCGAGGAGGCCGCCCTAGCGCGGCTGCACGCGCCCATCGGCTTGGACATCGGGGCACGGACCCCTGAGGAGATCGCTCTGAGCATTATGGCGGAGATCGTGGCGGAACAGAACCGCCTGCGCCGGAAGGAACACGTCCCGGCGGTGGAGGAGGCCCCTTTGTGAAATTCGGACCGGTTCCGGTGGAGGAAGCGGTCGGCCGGCGGCTGGCCCACAACATAGCCGATGGGCAGGGGAACCGCCTGTTCCGGAAAGGGCGGCCCCTGACCCCGGAGGACGTGGACCGGCTGCGGGCGGCGGGCTACCGCGAGGTGGTGGTCGCCACCCTGGAGCCTGGGGATGTGGAAGAGGACGAGGCCGCCTGGCGGATCGCCCAGGGGTGCGCGGGCCCCGGGCTGCGCCTGGTCAAAGCGGCCGGGGGCCGCGTCAATTTCATCGCCGAGGTGGCCGGGGTCTTCTGGGTGGAAGTCCCCCGGCTGGAGGCCCTGAATCGCATCCGTGGGGTCACCCTGGCCACGCTCCTGCGGGGGAGCGTCGTCCGGCCGCGGCAGATGGTGGCCAGCCTGAAGATCATTCCCTTCGCGCTCCCGGAAGAGCGGGTGGCCCAGGCGGAGGCGGTGGCGCGGGGCGATGGCCCCCTGATGGGGGTTGCCCCCTTCCAGCCCCGCCGGGTCGCCCTGATCCTCTCCGGCCATCCGGCCGTCTGGCCCCGACTGGTGGCGGATTTCGAGGAGCCCTTGCGGGAGCGGGTGGAGGCGTGCGGCGGCCGATGGCTGGGAACCCGGACGGTGCTCCATCGGGAAGGGGACCTGGCCGAGGCGATGGCAGGGGCGCTGGATCAGGGGGTGGATTTCCTGATCCTGGCCGGCGAGACGGCGATCATGGACGAGGAGGATATGGCCCCGCGGGCCATCCGGCGCATCGGGGGCGTGGTGGCGGTGTTCGGAGCCCCGGTGGATCCGGGGAACCTGCTTTTGGTCGCCTATCGCGGTGAGGTCCCCATCCTGGGCGCGCCGGGCTGCGCCCGCAGCCGACACCGCAACGTGGTGGATGAGGTGATCCCGCGCCTGATGGCCGGCATGCGGCTGACCCAGGCGGAGGTGGCCGCCATGGGCCACGGTGGGCTGTTGGAGGAAGTTCCGGAGCGCCCGATGCCGCGGGATCGCGGCGAGGAACCCTAGCGGGGCAAGGTCCCTGTCCCTATGGACAAGAGAAGGAGGGAGCCATGTGCGGGCCGCAGGTTTATGAGGCGATGGCGCGGGCCTACAGCCGTCGGGATTTCCTCAAGATGCTGGGCGGCGCCCTGGCCGCCACGGCCCTCCCCGCTTCGAGGGCAGCCTCCCAGTGGCCGTGGCTCGCCGTGGAGATCCGGGGCGCTCGCGAAGGGGAACGCGTCGTCTTCACCCTGACCGTCCGCAACCTCATCGACGAGCCCGTCGCCGATCTTTATGTCGCCGGCCACGTCCCCCGCAACGCCGACTTCGTCGCCGCCACCGCCACGCCGCCCGGCGCCTGGTTCCGGGGTTTCGAGGCCGAGGGCAGCGATCTGCAGTCGGCGGTCTGGCTGGCGGAGGGCATCCCGGCGAAGGGAACCCTAGGGCCCTTCCGCTACGAGGTCCTCCCGCATCCGGCGGCCACGCTGGTGAGCGCCCACGGCTTCGTGTCGTGGCGCCGGCCCGCCTATGGGGAGGCCGCCTCTGTCCCGGCGGGGGTGATGGTCCGGACGTCGGCGCGGGTTTTTGCCCGCAAGGTGGATCTGACCTACGTCCAGAACCCGAACTTCCCCATCTGGCCTGGGGCGCCGCGGTTGCAGATCGAGAACGTCTTCAACCACGCCCAGCATGGCTTCTACGCCAACCGCTGGCATATCTACGAGCACCACGGGACCCATATGGATGCCCCGGTCCACTTCGGCAAGAACGCCCTCACCATCGAACGGCTCCCGGCAGAGGTTTTGGTGGCGCCGGCGGCAGTGATCGACATCCGCGACCGGGCGCGGCGGAACCCGGATGCCCAGGTGGTCCCGGAGGACATCCGGGCCTGGGAGCGGCGCTACGGACGCCTGCCGGACGGCGCGGTGGTCTTCATGTGGAGCGGGTGGGGGGCCCGGGTGGGGGATGAGGCGGCCTATCGGAACATGGACGCCCGGGGCGTGATGCACTTCCCAGGCTTCCATCCGGACACCGCCGCGTTTCTGCTCCAGGAGCGCAACATCGTCGGGATCGGTGTGGACACCCTGAGCCTGGATTACGGGGCCTCCGCGGATTTCAAGACCCATTACACGATCCTGCCGGCCAACAAGTGGGGTCTGGAGAACGTAGCCAACCTGGGCCGCATCCCGCCGGCGGGGGCGACCGTCTTCGTGGGGGCCCTGCGGATCGAAGGCGCCTCCGGCGGCCCGGTCCGTCTCATCGCGGTGTGGTAGAATCGGGGAAAAGCGTCCCGAGCGGGAAGGAGGGCCCTATGGCGGTCAAGGAGCTGCTGGCGGACATCCGTCATCTCAGCGGCGAGGTGTATTATCCCTCCCCCGAAGTCCTCGAGAGGGCCTACATCAAAGACTACCGGGAGGTTTACCAGCGGGCCATGCAGGATCTGGAGGGCTTCTGGGCGGAACGGGCCGAGGAACTGGAGTGGTTCCAGCGATGGGACCGTGTCCTCGATGATTCCCAAAAGCCCTTCTATAAATGGTTCGTCGGCGGGAAGTTCAACATCTGCTACAACGCGGTGGACCGCCATATGAAGACGTGGCGTAAGAACAAGGTGGCCCTCTACTGGGAGGGGGAGAACGGCGAGCGCCGCGTCCTTAGTTATTATGATCTTTACAAGGAGGTTAACCGCTTCGCCAACGTCCTCAGGGCCCTGGGGGTGCGCAAGGGCGACCGGGTGACGATCTACATGCCGCGCGTCCCCGAATTGCCCATCGCCATGTTGGCCTGCGCGCGCCTCGGGGCGATCCACAGCGTGGTCTTCGCCGGCTTCTCGGTGGAAGCCCTCCACACCCGCATCGAGGACTCCAAGTCGCGGCTGTTGATCACCGCCGACGGCGGCTACATGAACGGGCGGGTCGTGGAGACAAAGCGGACGGTGGACGAGGCCGTCAAGCGCGCTCCCACTGTGGAGCACGTCCTGGTGGTTCGCCGCACCGGCCGCGAGGTCCCCATGGAGCCGGGGCGGGATTATTTCTACGATGAACTGGCCCGGCTGCCTTTCGCCCAGTCCGAGTGCCCGGTGGAGATCACCGACGCTGAGGATCCCCTCTATATCCTCTACACCTCCGGCACCACCGGCGCCCCTAAGGGCCAGGTCCACACCCACGGGGGCTACGCGGTCTTCACCTACACCACGATGAAGTGGGTCTTCGACATCAAGGACGACGACATCTGGTGGTGCACGGCGGATCCGGGGTGGGTGACCGGCCACTCCTACATCGTTTACGCACCGTTGATGTTGGGGGCCACCAGCGTGATGTATGAGGGCGCGCCCACGTATCCCTATCCTGACCGCTGGTGGAGCGTTGTAGAGAAATACGGGGTGACGGTGCTTTACACCACGCCCACGGCCATCCGGGGCCTGATGCGGTTCGGGGACGAGTGGCCCAACCGGCGCAACCTCTCGTCGTTGCGCCTGTTGGGCACGGTGGGGGAGCCGATCAACCCCGAGGCCTGGCGTTGGTATTACCGGGTGATCGGCAAAGGGCGCTGCCCGATCATGGACACCTGGTGGATGACCGAGACCGGGGGCTTTATGATCACCCCCATGCCCTGCGTCCCCCTGAAGCCCGGCTCCGCCACCGTGCCCTTCCCGGGCATCCGGGCAGAGGTGGTGGATGAGAGCGGCAACCCCTGCCCGCCGGGGGTGGAGGGCTACCTGGTGATCCAGACGCCGTGGCCCGGCATGTCCCGAACCCTCTACGGGGATCCCGAGCGCTACGTGAAGACCTACTGGTCCAAGTATCCCGGCTGGTTCTTCACCGGGGACTCGGCGCGGCGCGATGAGGACGGCTACTTCTACATCATCGGCCGGGTGGACGACGTGCTCAAGGTGAGCGGCTACCGGCTGGGGACGGCCGAGATCGAGTCGGCTCTGGTGGCCCATCCCGCGGTGGCCGAGGCGGCCGCCATCGGCCTCCCCCACGAGGTGAAGGGGGAAGGGATCCACTGCTATGTGATCCTCAAGGCCGGATACAGCCCCAGCGAGGCCTTGGCCGAGGAGCTCCGTCAGCACGTGGCCCAACTGATCGGGCCCATCGCCCGCCCGGAGGCCATCCATTTCGTCGACCGGCTCCCCAAGACCCGTTCGGGCAAGATCATGCGCCGGGTCCTGCGGGCCCGTGCCCTGGGCCTGCCGGAGGGGGATCTCTCCACCCTCGAGGAGTAAGGCCCTGGCGCCCCCGAACGTTTGGGAGACCCAGGCGCCAGGGCCTTCGGGCGGCCCGGGCGAGCCTTCTTTATAATCACGCATGCAACCCTGATCCTGCGGAGGTAGGCGATGACGGTCGAGCGCTTCGGAGCGGTAACGTTCCGGGGGAAGCCCCTCACGGTGATCGGGGAGCCGTTGAAGGTCGGCGACATCGCCCCGGACGTGGAGCTGGTCGCCACGGACCTCAGCCCCTTCCACATCCGCAACACCGACGGCAAGATCCGGATCCTCAACGTGGTCCCCTCCCTGGACACGGGGGTGTGCGACGCCCAGACCCGCCGCTTCGACCAGGAGGTCGCCCGGCTGGGCGATGAGGTGGTCTGCATCACCATCAGCGCCGATCTCCCTTTCGCCCAGCGGCGCTGGGCAGCGGAGGCCAACGCCCAGCACGTGATCCTGGCCTCCGATCACCGGGAGATGGCCTTCGGCCGAGCCTATGGGACCTGGGTGAAGGAACTGCGCTTGGAGCAGCGGTCGGTCTTCGTCCTGGACCGCGACGGCACCGTCCGTTACGTGGAGTATGTGCCGGAGATCACCCAGCACCCCAACTATGAAGCCGTCTTGGAGGCCGTCCGTTCCCTCCTGGGCCAGCCGGAGCCCCGTTGAGGCGTGCGTTTGGATCCCTCAGGCGGCAGCCGCGGGGGGCATCGGGAAGCGCTCCCCGCGGCTTTCGTTGGAAGGGAGCGGCCGCTCGTGCTATGCTGTTAGGATAGAGAATGCCCACCATCGGTCTGCGTCGCACCTTGGCCCATGGGGCTTCGCCCCTCTCCGCCTGAAAGCGAGGGATGCGGGGTCGCTATGGCAAAGGACAAGATCATCGTTCGAGGCGCTCGGGAGCACAACCTCAAGAACATCACCGTGGAGATCCCCCGGGGCAAACTGGTGGTCATCACCGGGCTTTCCGGCTCCGGGAAGTCCAGCCTGGCCTTCGACACCATCTACGCCGAGGGCCAGCGGCGCTACGTCGAGTCCCTCTCGGCTTACGCGCGGCAGTTCCTGGGGCTGATGGAGAAGCCCGACGTGGATCAGATCGAGGGCCTATCCCCGGCCATCTCCATCGACCAGCGGGGCGCCTCCCACAACCCCCGCTCCACGGTGGGGACGGTGACGGAGATCTACGATTACCTCCGGCTGCTGTTCGCCCGGGCCGGCGTCCCCCACTGCCCCCGCTGCCGCCGGGAGGTCCAGAAGCAGAGCCCCGAGCAGATCGTCGAGGCCATCCTGGCCCTCCCCGAGGGCAGCCGCATCCTCATCCTGGGCCCCATCGTCCGTGGCCGCAAGGGGCATCACGGCCCCGTCTTCGAGGAACTGCGCCGCATGGGCTTCGTCCGCGTTCGGGTGGACGGGACGATCCGGGATCTTGACGAGCCCATCGAACTCGACCGCTACAAGATCCACCACATCGAGGCGGTGGTGGACCGTCTGGTGGTGCGGCGGGACGGGGCTGACCGCTCCCGGCTCCAGGACTCGGTGGAGACGGCCCTGCGCCTGGGGGACGGGCTGGTCATCGTGCACAACGCCTCGGCCGATCCACCGGAGGATCTCCTCTTCAGCGAGCACTTCGCCTGTCCCTACTGCAACATCAGCCTGCCGGAGCTGGAGCCTCGGCTTTTCTCCTTCAACAGCCCGAAGGGGGCCTGCCCGACCTGCGAGGGCCTGGGGGTCCAGTTGGAGCTGGACCCCGACCTGCTCATCCCCAACAAGGACCTCTCGCTGGCCGAGGGGGCCATCGTCGCCTGGGGCGGTGCGGAGGAGGGCGGCTACTACTGGCAACTGCTGGAGGCCGCCTGCCGCGCCTTCGGCATCCCCACCGACGTCCCGGTGCGCCAGTTGACCCCTGAGCAACTGCATCTCCTTCTCTACGGGGCCGGGGAGGTCCGCATCCCGGTCCGGTATCTGGCCCGGGACGGGACCTGGAGGACCTACGAGGCGCCCTTCGAGGGTGTGATCCCCAACCTGCGCCGGCGGTATGAGGAGAGCACCTCTGATCTGTTCCGGGCCCGGGTGGAGGGATGGATGAGCGAGCGGCCCTGCCCGGCCTGCGGCGGCGCCCGGCTGCGCCCGGAGGCCCTGGCGGTCACCGTGGCCGGCAAGAACATCTACGAGGTCACCCGCATGTCCGTGGTGGAGGCCATGGCGTGGATCGAGTCCCTGCGCGGAGGGAACGGCCGGCCGCCGGCCTTGGACGAGCGGCGGCTGGCCATCGTCGGCCAGGTCCTTCGGGAACTGCACAACCGCCTGCGCTTCATGGTCGACGTGGGGTTGGACTACCTGACCCTGGACCGGCCCACGTCCACCCTCTCGGGGGGCGAGGCCCAGCGGATCCGCCTGGCCACCCAGATCGGCAGCCAGTTGACTGGGGTGCTCTACGTCCTGGACGAGCCGAGCATCGGCCTGCATCCGCGGGACAACGAGCGGCTGATCCGCACCTTGAAGAGCCTGCGCGACCTGGGGAACACGGTGCTGGTGGTGGAGCACGATGAGGCGATGATCCGGGCCGCCGACTGGGTGATTGATCTGGGCCCCGGGGCCGGGGAGCACGGCGGCTACGTGGTGGCCCAGGGGACGGTGGAGGCGATCATGCGCAACCGCCGCTCCCTGACCGGGGCCTATCTGGCCGGGCGCCTGACCATCCCGATCCCGCCCCGGCGGCGTCCGGGGAACGGCCGCGCCCTGATCGTGCGGGGGGCACGGGCCCACAACCTCAAGAACATCGACGTCCGCTTCCCCCTGGGTTGCTTCATCTGCGTCACGGGGGTCTCCGGCTCCGGCAAGAGCACCCTGGTGGTGGAGATCCTCTACAAGCGCCTGGCCCAGATCCTCTACGGGTCCCGGGAGCCGGCGGGGGCCCACGAGGCCATCGAGGGGGTCGAGTTCATCGACAAGGTGATCAACATCGACCAGTCCCCCATCGGCCGCACGCCCCGTTCCAACCCCGCCACCTACACAGGGGTCTTCACCGACATCCGGGATCTCTTTGCCAGCCTGCCGGAGAGCCGGCTGCGGGGCTACGGACCCGGGCGTTTCTCCTTCAACGTGAAGGGAGGACGCTGCGAGGCCTGCGAGGGCCAGGGGCAGATCCAGATCGAGATGCAGTTCCTCCCGGACGTCTTTGTGACCTGCGAGGTCTGTCGGGGGGCCCGCTTCAACAAAGAGACCCTGCAGATCCGCTACCGGGGGAAGAGCATCGCCGACGTCCTCAACATGACTGTTGACGAGGCCTACGCCTTCTTCGAGGCTTTCCCTGCCATCCGGCGCAAGCTGCAGACCCTGCGGGACGTGGGCCTGGGCTACATCCGGCTGGGCCAGCCGGCCCCCACCCTCTCCGGCGGGGAGGCCCAGCGGGTGAAACTGGCCAAGGAGCTCTCCCGCCGGCCGACCGGCCACACCCTTTACATCCTGGACGAGCCCACGGTGGGCCTGCACGCCGCCGACGTCCAGCGGCTGATTGAGGTGTTACAGCGCTTCGTGGACCAGGGACACACCGTGATCGTCATCGAGCACAACCTGGACGTCATCAAGGTGGCCGACTGGATCATTGACCTGGGGCCGGAGGGCGGCGAGCGGGGCGGCGCGATCGTGGCCGAGGGGACCCCCGAGGATGTGGCCCGCGTGGAGGCCTCTTACACCGGCCAGTTCCTGCGCCGGGTCCTCCGGGAGGGCTCGGCCCCCCGCAACGGCCGGCGGCGGCCCTGAGCCAGCCGTCTTGCCTCTCTCTCGGCTTTGGGATACCATAGGGGATGGTGAACCCTCTGCGGTGGAGCGCCGCCGATGGCCAAATCCCGCACCGATCTGATCGTCCAGCGGTTGAAGGATCTCCAGTCCGGCACCCCCGATATCGAAGCCTCGGCCCTGGTCTCGGTGGACGGGCTGATCATCGCCTCGGCCCTGCCCCGGGACGTGGAGGAGGACCGGGTGTCGGCGATGTCAGCGGCGATGCTCTCCCTCGGGGAGCGCATCGCTGGGGAGCTCGGCCGCGGGAACCTCGACCAGGTCTACGTGCACGGTTCCAACGGCTACGTGATCCTGATGGCCGTGGGCCAGGAGGCCGTCCTCACTGTCCTGGCCCGGGAGAACGCCAAGCTCGGCCTGGTCTTCTTGGAGATGCGCCGGGCGGCCCAGGACCTGGCCAAACTGATGGGGTAAGGGGGCGATGGATCCGTTGCGCCTTCGATGGGGAGCGGCCCGCCAGCCCTCCCCATCGATTTTTGTGGCTAAGGGACGGCGGGGGAGGTCTGGATGACCAAATACATCTTCTGCACCGGCGGGGTGGTCAGCAGCGTGGGCAAGGGGGTGGCCGCTGCCGCCTTGGGTCGTGTGTTGAAGGCCCGCGGCTTGCGGGTGGCCATCCAGAAACTGGATCCCTACATCAATGTGGACCCCGGGACCATGAACCCGTTCCAGCACGGGGAGGTCTTCGTCACCGAGGACGGGGCCGAGACCGACTTGGACCTGGGACACTACGAGCGGTTCATCGACGAGAACCTCACCCGTGCCAGCAACGTCACCACCGGCCAGATCTACGCCGAGGTGATCGCCAAGGAGCGCCGGGGTGATTATCTCGGCGGCACCGTCCAGGTCATCCCCCACATCACCAACGAGATCAAGGGGCGCATCGGCCTGGTGGCCAAAGCCCACCAGGACCCCGACGTGGTCATCGTGGAGGTGGGCGGGACGGTGGGGGACATCGAGGGGCTCCCCTTCCTGGAGGCCATCCGCCAGATGCGGCGGGATGTGGGGCGGGACAACGTCCTCTACATCCACGTGACCTGGCTCCCTTACATCGGGGCCACCGGCGAACTGAAAACCAAGCCCACCCAGCACAGCGTCAACACGCTGCGCAGCGTGGGCATCCAGCCCGACGCCATCATCGCCCGGGCCGACCACCCTATCCCCGACGGCCTGCGGGAGAAGATCGCCCTCTTTTGCGATGTGGACCTGCGGGCGGTGGTCCCGCTCCCCACGGCCAAGATCCTCTACGAGGTCCCCCTGATGCTGGAGGAGGCCAGCCTGGGGGATTTCGTGGTGCAGCGGCTCGGCCTCCCCGCCCGGGCGCCGGACTGGACGGAGTGGGCGCGCATGGTGAGCGAGATGAAGCGCCCGAAGGAGAAACTGCCCATCGCCTTGGTCGGGAAATACGTGGACCTCCACGACGCGTATTTGAGCGTGCGGGAGGCCCTCATCCATGCGGGGGTGGCCGTCGGCGTGGACGTCCAGATCGAATGGATCGCGGCCGAGGACCTGGAGCACGGCCGGGCGTGGGACCGCCTGGAGCGGGCCCATGGCATCGTGGTGCCGGGGGGCTTCGGCTACCGAGGGATCGAGGGCAAGATCCTGGCCGCCCGCTACGCCCGCGAGCGCAAGGTCCCTTACCTAGGGCTGTGCCTGGGGATGCAGGTGATGGTCATCGAACTGGCCCGCCACGTCCTGGGCTCCGACGAGCCCAACAGCACGGAGTTCAATCCCCACACTCGCTACCCAGTGATCGACCTGTTGCCGGAGCAGCGGGACATCACCGACCTGGGGGGCACGATGCGGCTGGGGGCGTATCCGTGCGTGCTGGTGCCGGGGACCAAGGCGGCCCAGGCCTACGGGGTCGAGCGGGTCTACGAGCGCCACCGCCATCGCTTCGAGTTCAACAACGCCTTCCGCGACCTCCTGACGCGGGCCGGGCTGGTGCTCAGCGGGCTATCCCCCGACGGGCGACTGGTGGAGATCGTGGAACTGGCCGATCACCCCTTTATGGTCGGCACCCAGTTCCATCCGGAGTTCAAAAGCCGGCCCAACCGCCCGCATCCCCTGTTCAAGGCCTTCATCGCCGCCGCGGCGGCGCGCCTGGATTGATCCTCCCCGCGTCCCATGCCCGTGGTGGTTTGCTTGAACCGTTATGCCTCGGCGGGGGCCCCATGGTAGAGGGCGCGGGCGCGCTCCCGCACCACGGCGGAAGGATCGTGGAGAGCAGCACGCAGCACGGCCCGGGCCCGTTCGTCTGTCCAACCCGCCACCGCTTCCACCACCGCCAGACGGACGGGCAAAGGGCTCTCCTCTCGGAGCAGGATCATGAAGGCCGGGAGCGCTCGGGGATCCCGAAGGAGGCCCAGGCTGTGGACGGCCGCTGCCCGAACCCCGAAGTCGGGATGATGGAGGGCCGCCTCCACCAGGGCCGGCACCGCCTCCGGCTGGCCCAGGCGGCCGAGGAGGGTGGCGGCCAAAGCGGCCCGGGTTCGTTCCCGATGCCAGAGGGCGCGAAGGAGTTTCTCCAGGAACCCATCCGCCTCGTCCAGAGGGCGCCCACAGGCCGGACAGATCCCCTGGGCCTCCGGGGGGAGTTCCTCCCAGCAGTTCGGGCAGAACCGGGTGAGGTGTTCCATGGCTGAGCCTCCTTCATTCCGAAGAGGAAGGCGAACCTCTCTCCTGCAGTTGGCGAAGGGCCTCGCGGAGTCGGGCGTTCTCTTCCTGGAGGCGCCGGACCACCTCCTGGAGCCCAGTGCTCATGGCCTCGATGGCCCCATGGCTCAGCTCCCATCGCTGCAGGGCCTGCTCGGCCTGGAACAGGCGGAACTTCATCACCGCATAGCGGCCTTCCATCTCGATCAGGCGCCGGATCAGCCGCTCGACCTCTTCCGGGGAGCGGGTGCCGGCCGCCACCCCCCTCAGGGTGAGCTGGCCCTCGATATAGGCGGCCCCCAGGCTCAGGAGATAGCGTAGCCCCTCCTGGACATCCAGCCCCCGGGCCTCCCAAAGCGCCTGCCACCGTCGGGCGGTCTCCTCATCCACCTCGATCGTCCAGCGGATCATCGGCTCCCTCCTCACCGGCGAAGAAGGCCGCCGCCCGGATCCAGGCGCGCCGTTCCTCCGGGCGCATGGGTTCGTGGCGATGGTTCCAATCGTGTTTGCGGATGTATTCCCGCAAGCACGCCAGCAGGGCCCGCAGGCGGCGGACTGTCTCCTCGGCCAGCCACTGGATGGCTTCAGGAGAGCGGCTTCGCCCCCGGGCCAGGACCAGCCGCAGGTGGGGCAGGCACAAGCCGTCCGAGTTCCGATAGATCTCTCGGATCTCGGCCTCGGCCAGGCCCTCGATCAGCCAGTCGGCATAGGCACAGGCGGTGTCTTCGGCCAACCGGCACACCCGGCAACGCTGGCGCCCCTGCAGGCCCGGCGCGGCCTCCTTGTGGCCCTCTGCAGGGGCCACCCGGCCGAGGGCGCGGGCCAGCCGTCGCCAGATCGGCTCCGGCGCGGCCCCAGGCCCCGGGACCATCGCCTCCAACGCTGGGATCACCCGTTGGAGGAGGTCCTCATACAGGATGGCGTTCCCCAGGCCATCCCCATATCGGTGGGCCTCGATGCGCTGCAGTTGCCACGCGTGGCGAGGGCAGAACCCCAAGCCGGCCGTCCACTGGGCTCGGGTGGCCGGATCGTTCACGTTCTCCCACAACAGGTTCTCCAGATAACGCCGCTCGGCCTCCCGGCAAAGGCGGCAAAGGGGGCAGCCCGGCTGCCTCATGGCGTGCTTCACGTTGGCGATCCCCCAGCCCATCGGGTCGAACCTCCCGAACAAAAAAGCCTCTATCCCCTTCGGGGATAGAGGCTATCAGCCGCGCCTCGGCGCAGCGGTTCGCGGGGACTCCCCCCGCCGGCGAGCCTCATCGCCGTTTGAGAGCCATGATACCCAGGGGGCGTGAACTTGACAAGATCGGGGGGTTCGGCTATAGTTATGCCCAAACTCCATACCGAAAGACGACGAACGGGAGGAGTAGGCCTCGGGCCGGCGCCCAGAGAGGCGGGGTTGGGGTGGAAGCCCGCTGCGCACGCCGAGGCCGAATGGGCCCGGGAGTCGCCGGGCGAACGGGGCGCCGGGAGTGCCCCCAGTAGTCTGGGCCGGAGCCGCCACCGTTATCTGGGCGGAGGGGATCGGATGGGGAACCATCCCGTCCCCGTGAAGGAGTGGGGCTGGCCGACCTGAACACCCTCGTCTCACCGACGGGGGTGTTTTGTTTCCAGGAGGCGCCAAGAGGCCGGCCTCAGGAGGGTGGCACCACGGGGCCATCGCGGCGCCCGTCCCTCAAGGGGGGCGGGCGCCTTTTTTCCAGGATCGCGCACCCGGCAGATCGGAGGAGGTGGAGGATGCGGATCCGGACATCGGAGCGGCTGCGTCGATTGGTCCACATCACGCGGCCGGCCGACATGTGGACGCCCATCCGCCTGTATCGGGCCCTCCGGCCCCGAGGGCCCGCTTTCCTCTTTGAAAGCGTGGAGGGCGGGGCCTATCTCGCCCGTTACTCGTTCATCGGGCTGGAGCCGGTGCGGATTTACTGCGTGCACGAGCGGCAGATGATCGAGCGCTCGTCTCAGGGGACGCGGATCCACGATCTGGCCCGCGTCCACCCCTTCGCCGTCTGGCGGGAGGCCCTAGCGGAACTGGAGGCGGCGTCGGGGGACGAGCCGCTCCCCCGCTTCATCGGTGGCCTGGCCGGCTACCTGGGCTATGAGATGGCCGGTTTCTTCGACCGCGTGCCCCGCGCCCCATCCCAGGATCTGGCTTTCCCGGACGCCGTGTTGATGCAGATGGGCACCCTGTTGGCCTTCGATCATGTCACCCAGACCCTCTCGCTGTTCGCCTGGGTTGCTCCGGGGGAAGAGGCCGAGGCGGAGGCCCGCCTGGAGGCGTTGCTGGAACGGCTGCCGGAGGGGCCGCCGCCGGAGGAGCCGGCCCTGCAGCCCTCGGCCCCGGCTTCTTCTTGGAAGGCCCACACGCCGGTGGCGGCCTTCTGCCGGATGGTGGAGCGGGCCCAGGCGGAGATCGCCGCAGGGGAGGCCTTCCAGATCGTGCTCTCCCGACGCTGGAGCCGCCCCATCGCGGTCTCCCCTTTCGCCATTTACCGGACGCTGCGGCGGCTGAACCCCTCTCCCTATCTGTTCTTCCTTCACCTGCCGGGGATGGGGCGGGGTGGGGAGGACCTGGCCCTGATCGGGGCCTCGCCGGAGATGCTGGTGCGGGTAGAGGGCGGAGAAGCGACCGTCCGCCCGATCGCGGGGACACGGCCCCGGGGGCGGACCCCGGCGGAGGACCAGGCGCTGGAGGCGGAACTGCGGGCTGATCCCAAGGAGCAGGCGGAGCACGTGATGCTGGTGGATCTGGGACGGAACGATCTGGGCCGTGTGTGCGCCTACGGCACGGTGCGGGTGGACGAGTGGATGGTGGTGGAGCGCTACTCCCAGGTGATGCACCTGGTCTCCACGGTGCGCGGCCGGCTGCGCCCGGGGTGCGATGCCTTCGACGCCTTGGCCGCCACCTTTCCCGCGGGGACGGTCTCAGGGGCCCCCAAGGTGCGGGCCATGGAGATCATCGCCGAACTGGAGGGGGAGGCGCGGGGCCCCTACGCCGGCGGGGTGGGCTATTTCGACCCCAGGGGCAACGCCGACTGGTGCATCACCATCCGCACCGTGATGGTGCAGGGGAACACGGCCATCGTCCAGGCGGGGGCCGGCATCGTCGCCGATTCCATCCCCGAGCGGGAGGCCGAGGAGACGTGGAACAAAGCGCGGGCGATGTGCCTGGCCGTCGACCTCAGCCACGGCGATCCGGAGGTGGGCCGTGATCTTGGTGATCGATAACTACGATTCGTTCACCTATAACCTGGTCCAATTGTTGGGCCAGCTGCTGGCGGAAGCCGCCGCGTCGATGCCCCTGCATGTGGTCCGCAACGACGCCCTCCCGGCCGAGGCGGTGGCGGCGCTGCGACCGAAGGCCGTGGTGATCTCGCCGGGGCCCGGTCGGCCCGAGACGGCCGGCATCACCGTGCCGGTCATCGCCCGCCTGAGCGGCCGCGTGCCCATCCTGGGGGTCTGCCTGGGGCACCAGGCCATCGCCGCGGCCTTCGGCGGCCGGGTGGTCCGTGCCAGCCGGCTCATGCATGGCAAAGCCTCGCCGATCCTTCACGACGGCCGGGGCCTCTTCGAGGGCCTGCCCAACCCCTTTATGGCCGGCCGATATCACTCCCTGCTGGTGGCTGAGCCCCTCCCCGAGGTCCTGGAGGTCACCGCCCGCACGCCTGAAGGGGAGGTGATGGCCCTGCGCCACCGCAGCCATCCGACCTTCGGCATCCAGTTCCACCCGGAGTCGGTCCTCACGTCGGAGGGGGCACGGCTCCTTTGGAATTTCCTTCGGCTGGCGCTCGAGAGCCCTTCAGATCCGGAAGGGGGGAAGCCATGATCCGGGAGGCGATCGCGAAACTGACACGGCGGGAGGATCTGTCCGCGGAGGAGGCCGAGGCGGCGATGGACGCCCTCATGCGGGGCGAGGCCACCCCGGCCCAGATCGGCGCCTTCCTCATCGCCCTGCGCATGAAAGGCGAAACCGTCCCGGAGATCGTAGGGTGCGCGCGGGCGATGCGGCGGGCGATGCAGCGCGTGCCCTACACCGGGGAGGCAGTGGACACCTGCGGCACTGGCGGCGACGGCGCCCGCACCTTCAACCTCTCGACCGCCGCCGCCTTCGTGGCGGCCGGGGCAGGGGTGCCGGTGGCCAAGCATGGCAACCGCGCCGTCTCCAGCCCCAGCGGCAGCGCCGACGTGATGGCGGCGCTGGGGGCGGAACTCCACCTCACCCCGGAGCAGGCCGCCCGAGCCCTGGAGGAGATCGGCTTCGCTTTCCTCTTCGCCCCAGCCTTCCACCCCGCCATGAAGCACGCCATCGGGCCCCGCCGCGAGATCGGGGTGCGCACGATCTTCAACCTCCTCGGCCCCCTGTGTAACCCCGCGGAGGTGCCTTACCAGGTGATGGGCGTGTTTGACCCCGCATGGGTGGAACCCTTGGCCGAGGTGCTGGGCGCGCTGGGCCGCCGCCATGCCTTCGTGGTGTGCGGGGCCGGCCCCGTGGATGAGATCGTCCCCTACGGGCCGGTCCGGGTGGCGGAGTTCGTGGGGGGCCGTGTCCGGTCCTGGATCTTTGATCCCGCGGACTACGGTATCCCCCGGGTTCCTCTGGAGGCCCTGCGCGGCGGCACCCCCGAGGAGAACGCGCAGCGGCTGCGGGCCCTCTTGCAGGGGCGGGCGGACGGGCCCCTCCGGACGGCCGTGGTGCTGAACGCGGCCTTCGCCCTGCTGGCGGCGGAACGGGCGGAGGATCTCCGGGAGGCGCTGCTCCAGGCCGAGCGCGCCCTCCAGGAGGGGGCCGCCCTGGCGGTCCTGGAGCGCTATGTGGCTTACACCCAGGCCCTCGCCGCGGCGCGGGGGTAAAGATGGATCGAGCAGGGAGGAGCCGGATGGATCGATTGCAGGCCATCCTGGCCTGGAAGCGGGAGGAGCTCGACCAGCGGATGCGGGAACGGCCGCTGCCGGCCGTCCGCGCGGCGGCGGAGGCGGTACCGCCGCCCCTGGATTTCACGGCGGCCCTGGTGCGCCGAGGAGACCGGCCGGCGCTGATCGCCGAGGTGAAGCGGGCCTCCCCCTCACGGGGGGATCTGGCCCCGGACGCTGACCCGGCGGCCCTGGCCCGGGTGTATGTGCAGGCGGGAGCCGCCGCCCTCTCGGTCCTGACAGACGCCCGGTTTTTCCGGGGGGACCTGGCCCATCTGGAGATGGTGCGCCGGGCGTGTCCGGGGACGCCGGTCCTGCGGAAGGATTTCCTTGTGCATCCTTACCAGGTTTACGAGGCCCGGGCAGCGGGGGCCGATGCGGTTTTGCTCATCGCGGCCGTCCTGGAGCCGCCGCGGCTGGCGGACCTGCTGGCTCTGGCGGTGGAACTGGGCATGGCCGCCCTGGTGGAGGTGCATCGGGAGGAGGAACTGGAAGCGGCCCTGGCCGCAGGGGCCCGGTGGATCGGCGTCAACCATCGGGACCTGCGGACTTTCCGCATCGACCGCACGGTCTCGGCGCGGCTGCGGCCTTGCATCCCGCCGGGGGTGCGGGCGGTGGCCGAGAGCGGGCTGCGGACCCCCGCTGATGTCCGGGCCATGGGTCGGCTGGGCTACGATGCGGTGCTCATCGGGGAGGCCCTGGTGGAGGCCGGCATCCGGCCGGGGGGCTTCGACCTGGAGGCTGTCGCCCGCCGGGTGCGGGCGCTGGTCGACGGCCCAGAGGATGGAGAGGCGGGATGGACGGCGAGCGGATCGGGTTCGTGAAGATCTGTGGGATCACCACCCTCGCGGACGCCCGCGTGGCCATCGAGGCCGGGGCCGACGCGGTGGGGTTCGTGCTGTATCCTCGGAGCCCCCGCTTTGTGCCCCCGGAGCGGGTGGCGGCCCTCTGTGAGATCCTGCGCCAGGAGGCTCCCCACGTGCGCCGGGTGGGGGTTTTCGTCAACGAGCCGGTGGAGCGGGTGCGCGCCTTGCTGGAGGCCCTGGGCCTGGACTGGGCGCAGTTGCATGGCGACGAGCCGCCGGAGGCCCTGAAGGCCTTGGAGGGCCGGGCGTATAAGGTGCTCCGGCTGCGGCCGGGGGCGCCGATCGATCCCGAGCCCTATCGGGGGCGGCTGCTCGACGGCCCGACGCTGGGGGTGGACGCTTGGGCCCCGGACGCCTATGGGGGCACCGGATGCCCGGCGGACTGGACGTTGGCGGCGGCTTGGGCCCGAATCCACCGGTTGCTGCTCGGCGGCGGCCTCACGCCGGAGACCGTCGCCGAGGCCATCGGCCGGGTCCGGCCGTGGGGGGTGGACGTCTCCTCCGGGGTGGAGGAGGCGCCCGGGCGCAAGGATCCGGATCGGGTGCGCCGGTTTATCGCCACCGCCCGGGCGGCGTGGGCAGCGGTCGGGGCCCCTTCGGCGGAAGGAGGCATGGCATGCTCCGGCTGATCCCGCCGCCGGCCCTGGCGCGCGCCGGCTACTTTGGGCCTTACGGAGGACGTTTCGTCCCGGAGACCGTGATCCCCGCCCTGGAGGAACTGGAGGCGGCCTTCTGGGAGGCCCTTGCGGATCCCTCCTTTCTGGCGGAGTTCGAGCGCCTGTTGCGCACCTATGTCGGGCGGCCCACGCCCCTCACCGAGGCCCGCCGCTTGGGCGAGGCCGTCGGCGCGCGGATCCTGCTCAAACGGGAGGACCTGGCGCACACCGGTGCCCACAAGATCAACAACGCCCTGGGCCAGGCGTTGCTGGCCCAGCGTCTGGGCAAGCGCCGCGTGGTGGCCGAGACCGGGGCGGGGCAGCACGGGGTGGCAACCGCCACGGCGTGCGCGCTGCTGGGCCTGGAGTGCGTGATCTACATGGGCGCCGCCGACATGGTCCGGCAGCGCCCCAACGTGTTCCGCATGCGTCTGCTCGGCGCCGAGGTCCGCCCGGTGGAGGCCGGCTCGTGCACCCTGAAGGACGCCATCAACGAGGCCATCCGGGACTGGGTGACGAACGTTCGGACCACCCATTATCTGTTGGGGTCCGCCCTGGGCCCCCATCCATATCCGCTGATGGTGCGCACCTTCCAGTCGGTCATCGGGGCCGAGGCGCGGGCGCAGGCGTTGGAGGCCATCGGCCGGCTGCCCGAGGTGGCGGTGGCCTGTGTGGGCGGCGGCAGCAACGCCATCGGCCTGTTCGCGGCCTTCCTGGATGATCCGGTGGAGCTGGTCGGGGTGGAGGCGGGCGGGGAGGGGATCTCGGGGGGACGCCACGCCGCCCGCTTCGCGGATCCCGTGCGGGGCCGTCCGGGGGTCCTGCACGGGAGCCACACAATGGTGCTGCAGGATCCATGGGGTCAGATCCTGGAGACGCATTCGATCTCCGCCGGGCTCGATTACCCGGCGGTGGGGCCGGAGCATGCGTGGCTGCGGGACCGGGGCCGGGTGCGCTACACGGCGGTCACCGACGCGGAGGCGCTGGCCGCCTTCCAGGCTCTGGCGCGGCTGGAGGGGATCCTCCCCGCCCTGGAGTCTGCCCACGCCGTCGCCGAGGCCATGCGGATCGCCCAGGAGCGGCCCGGGGGGACCATCCTGATCAACCTCTCCGGCCGCGGGGACAAGGATATGGAGACCGTGGCCAAGGCCCTGGGGGAGGCCCTGGGATGAGGGGGAAGGAGGCGGTTCGGGGGGCGTTTCAACAGGCCCGGGCCGAGGGCCGGGCGGCTTTGGTCCTCTACTGGCCACTGGGCTATCCGGATCTGGAGACCTCCATCGCCGTGGTGGTCGCCTTGGCTCAGGCCGGGGCCGATGCCCTCGAACTGGGGGTGCCTTTTTCGGACCCCCTGGCCGATGGGCCGACCATCCAGCGGGCGACCCATCGGGCGCTGCAGCATGGGGTGCGAACCCCGGCCGTGCTGGAGGCGGTGGCTCGCATCCGTGGGGCTGGGGTGCGGCAAGCCCTCTGCCTGATGACGTATGTGAACCCGGTGCTGGCGTGGGGCCTTTCGGCCTTTATGGAGGCTGCCCGACGGGCCGGGGGGGATGGGGTCATCCTCCCGGACGTCCCGCTGGAGGAGAGCGCGCCCTTCCGGGCGGCGGCGGAGGCCGCCGGCCTGGCGTGGGTGCCTCTGGCCGCGCCGACCACGCCGGATCCCCGGCTGCGGGCCCTGGCCGCGACGGCCACCGGCTTTCTGTATCTGGTCTCGGTCACCGGCATCACCGGCGTTCGAGAGCGGCTGCCCGAGGAGGTCGTTGACCATCTGCGACGGGCCCGGGGGGCCGCCGAGGGGGTCCCGGTGGCGGTGGGTTTCGGGATCTCGCGGCCGGAACAGGTGGCGGCCCTGGCCCGGGAAGCGGATGGGGTCGTGATCGGCAGCGCCCTGATCCAGCATGGGGAAGCCTGTGGGTTCGACCGCGAGGCCCTGCAGGCCTTTGTGGCCGACCTGCGTCGGGCGGCCGTGCGGACCGGCGCGCCCCCCCGTTGCGCCGTGCCGTCCTGGGAGGGCGATCCGGAAACTTGACGGGGGGCGCCCGTTGGATCTAAAACCCAAAGAGGGCGCAGGTCCGTTGGGGGAGTCCGGGTGAGCCGGGCTGAGAGGACGGCCGGATCCGCCGTCGACCCCTGGAACCTGATCCGGATCATGCCGGCGGAGGGGCACCCCACCAAGTCCTTTGGACTTTGTGGGGACCCCGGAGGGAACACGGGCGCGCCTGCGGCATCCCCTCCCACACCAGCCTCCCGGATCCCTCCCGACGGCTCCCTAGCCTTCGCCAGGAGGCCGCGATGCCCGAGGAGATCGTGATCGTGGGTGGGGGGATCTGCGGGCTCTCCATCGGCTGGTTCCTGGCCCGTTCCGGCTACCCGGTGACCATCCTGGAACGCGGCGGGGCGGGGCTCGCGGCCACCTGGGCGGCTGCGGGGATGTTGGCCCCGCACGCCGAGGCGGAGCCCGGCGAGGAAGGGCTCCTCCCGTTGCTGCGCGCCAGCCGCGGCATGTGGGCCGATTTCGCCGGCGAGCTGGAGGCCGCCGCCG
Source organism: Thermoflexus sp. (assembly GCF_040289485.1). Lineage (GTDB taxonomy): Bacteria > Chloroflexota > Anaerolineae > Thermoflexales > Thermoflexaceae > Thermoflexus. The sequence goes on along the minus strand of NZ_PSLG01000011.1, from coordinate 5,647 downwards.
GGATGTCGGTGGATTATCGGGAGGAGGGCACGCTGGTGGTGGCCCTGGATCGGGACGACGCCGCCCGGCTGCGGTTCCTCTACGATTTCCAGAAACGCCAGAACCTGCCCACCGAGTGGCTCTCCGGGGAGGAGGCCCGGCGGCTAGAGCCGCACCTCTCCCGGCGCGTGGTGGCCGCCATCTACAGCCCGCTGGATCACCAGGTGGATAACCGGAAGGTCGCCCGGGCGCTGATCGAGGCCTTCCGCCGGGCCGGCGGGCGCCTGCGGGAGCACACCGAGGTCACCGGCATCGTCATCGAAGCCGATCGGGTCCTGGGGGTGCGCCTGCAGCGGGGCTTCTTGGAGGCCCGGGTGGTGGTCCTGGCCGCCGGCGCCTGGTCCGCCCAGATCCCGGGCCTCCCCGAGACGGTCCGCCCTCCGGTTCGCCCGGTGAAGGGCCAGATGCTCGCCGTTCAGATGCCCCCGGAGGCGCCCCTGCTCCGGCATGTGGTCTGGGGGCGAGAGGCCTACCTGGTGCCCCGGCGGGATGGCCGGCTGCTCATCGGGGCGACAGTGGAAGAGAAGGGGTTCGACGCCAGCCTCACCGCTGGAGGGATCTTCCGGCTGTTGCGGGGCGCTTGGGAGATCCTCCCAGGGATCGACGAGTGCCCCATCGTGGAGATGTGGGTCGGCTTCCGGCCGGGGAGCCGCGACGACGCCCCCATCCTGGGCCCGACGGCCGTGGAGGGGTTGATCATGGCCACCGGCCACTACCGCAACGGCATCCTCCTGGCCCCGATCACCGCTTACGCCATCCATCAGCTCATCGTCCACGGGGCGCTCCCGGAGATCGCCCGGCCCTTCACGTTGGACCGCTTTCAGCGGACGAGGGTGGTGCAGGCGATGTCGGCGGAAAACGAATCCGCCCGTCCCTGAGGAGGACGACCGATGATCCGTGAGGGACCGACCGAGGCGACGCTGGTGGTGAACGGACAGACGTATCCTTATCGGCCCCAGACCGTCCGAGAACTGCTCGCGGACCTGGGGCTGGATCCGGACCGCCCGGGGATCGCCGTGGCCGTTAACGCCACGGTGATCCCCCGTTCCGAGTGGGACGTGGTCCACCTGCAGCCCGGCGACCGGGTGGAGGTGGTCCACGCGGTGGCCGGCGGCTGAGCGGATTCCTGATTGGTGAAGGAGGCATGCCCATGAGCGAGCCGTTGACGATCGCCGGGCGGTCTTTTCGCTCGCGGCTGATCCTGGGGACCGCCCGCTATCCGAACCTCCAAGTGATGTTGGACGCCCTGGAGGCCAGCGGGACCGAGGTCGTGACCGTGGCCATCCGCCGGGTCCGCCCGGGGGCGGATGGAGAGAACCTCTACGATCTGTTGCGGGACCGTTATTTCATCCTGCCCAACACCGCTGGCTGTTACACGGCGCGGGATGCGATCCTCACCGCTCATCTGGCCCGGGAGGCCCTGGGGACGAACTGGATCAAACTGGAGGTGATCGGGGACGAGGAGACCCTGTATCCGGACGTCGAGCAGTTGCTGGAGGCGGCCCGTCAGTTGGTGAAGGACGGCTTCGTGGTGCTGCCCTACTGCAACGACGATCCCATCCTCTGCAAGAAACTGGAAGACATCGGTTGCGCGGCGGTGATGCCGCTGGGGGCGCCCATCGGCTCCGGGATGGGGATCCTCAACCCCTATAACATCCGTCTGATCCGCCAGATGTGCACGGTGCCGGTCATCGTGGACGCCGGGGTGGGCACGGCCTCCGATGTGGCCATCGCCATGGAACTGGGATGCGATGGGGTGCTGTTGAACACGGCGGTGGCCCAGGCCCGGGACCCGGTGAAGATGGCGCGGGCGATGCGCCTGGCGGTGGAGGCCGGCCGCCTGGCCTACGAGGCCGGCCGCATCCCCCGCCGCCTTTACGCTGTCCCCTCCAGCCCGATGGAGGACCGCATTGAGGTGTAGCCGGCCCTGGCCAGGGAGCCCGGGATGGGGCGGATCGCGCTGCCCGACCCGCCGTTGCTGGTGATCACCGACCGCCATCAGGCCCGCCGGTCCCTGTTGGATCTCATCGAGGAGATCCTGGCGGCCGGGGCCCGCTGGCTGATGGTGCGGGAGAAGGACCTCCCCGACCCGGCGTTGGCCGAGGTGGTGCGGGGGGTCCTGGAGCGGGCCCGGCGGTATGGCGCGGTGGTGATGGTCAACGCCGCTGTGGAAGTGGCGGCGGCCTGCGGGGCCGATGGGGTCCATCTGCCGCAGGGGGTCCCTGTGGCCGAAGCCCGGCGGCGCCTGGGCCCCGGGCGCTGGATCGGGGTCTCCGTCCATTCCCTGGCAGAGGCCCAGCGGGCGGCGGAGGCCGGGGCCGATTACATCACCCTGAGCCCCATCTTCCCTTCCATCAGCAAGCCAGATTACGGCCCGCCCCTGGGGCTGGAGGTCCTCCGTCAGGTGGCCACAGCGGTCCCGCTGCCAGTGATCGCCCTCGGCGGCGTCACCCCGGAGAACGCGCGCCGTTGCCTGGAAGCCGGCGCCGCCGGGGTGGCGGCGTTGGGGAGCGTCATGGCCGCGGCGGATCCGAGGGCGGTGATACAGGCCTATCGGGAGGCCCTGGGTTCGCGGTGAGCGTTGCCTTCCTCTGGCATCCCCTCTATAATTCCCCTATCCGAGGACGGCGATCCTGCGAAAGGACGCGAGCTCGATGGATCTTACGGATCTGATCCTGCTGCCCATTGCCTTCCTGGGGGCCACCGTCGCCGCCTTCTGGCTGAGCATGGTGATCTGGACCTTCCGCGACATCCGCGCGCGGACCCGGGACCTGCCGACCCAGTTGTTGGCCACCTTGCTGGTGGCTGTGCTCAACCTCCCCGGGCTGCTCATCTACCTGATCCTGCGGCCCCGGGAGACATTGGCGGAGGCCTACGAACGGGCCCTGGAGGAGGAACTGATCCTGCAGAGCCTGGAGGAGATCGAGCAATGTCCGGGGTGCGGCCGCCGGGTGAAGGCGGAGTTCATCGTCTGCCCCTATTGCCACACCCGGCTCAAGCAACTGTGCCCCCGCTGTCAGCGCCCGTTGTCTCTGGAGTGGACGGTGTGTCCTTATTGTGGAATCGGCCTGGGCGCCCCGGCGCCCTCCCCGACGGTGACCCGCGCCGTCCGGGGATCCCCGCCATAGGGGGGCGGGGCTCGGGACGGGGGAAGGCGGGAGGGCGCCCGGGCATTCTGTCGGGTGGAGGATCCGGATGAGAGGGTATCAGCCCCCTGACGCGCTGGAGTTCCCCCGTTTCGCCGGCATCCGGACGTTCATGCGCCTGCCCCATGTGTCGACGGCTGAGGGCATGGACGTGGCCATCGTGGGGCTGCCCTTCGACACCGGGGCGACCTTCCGTGTGGGGGCCCGCTTCGGGCCCGAGGCCATCCGCAGCGCCTCCGTCCTCCTCCGCCCCTATCACCCGTTCCTCGGGGTCCATCTCTTCGAGCATCTCTCCATCGTCGACTACGGGGATGCGCCAGTGGCTCCCGGCTTCATCGAGGATTCCCTCCGCCGGATCGCTGATTTCCTCACCCCGCTGACGACGGCCGGGGTGATCCCCATCGGCTTGGGCGGCGACCACTCGGTGCTCCTCGGCGAGTTGCGGGCGGTCGCTGCGGCCTACGGCCCCGTTGCCCTCGTCCAGTTCGACAGCCATCCGGACACCTGGGACGCCTATTTCGGCCATCGATACACTCATGGCACCGTCGTCCGGCGCGCGGCGGAGGAAGGCCTCATCCGCCCGGAACACTCGATCCAGGTCGGCCTGCGGGGGCCCCTCTACGGCCCGGCAGACTGGCAAGCCGCCCGCGATCTGGGCCTGGAGATCCTCTCCGCCGCGGAGGTCCGGGCCTTGGGCCTGGACGCCGTGGTTCGCCGTATCCTGCGGCGGGTGGGGGACCGCCCGACGTTCCTCTCCGTGGACATCGATTTCTTCGACCCGGCGTATGCGCCGGGCACGGGCACGCCGGAGGTCGGGGGCTTCGCCTCTTGGGAGGGGCTCGCGTTGCTGCGGGGGCTGGCGGGGCTGCCGATGGTGGGGGCGGATGTCGTGGAGGTGCTCCCGGCCTACGATCCCGGAGGGATCACCGCCCTGCTGGCCGCCAACGTGGTCTACGAGGTCCTGGCCTTGCTGGCGGTCCGCCGCCGTGAGGGGATGCCTGGGATCGCCCTCCTCGGGGGCCGCCCGGAGGGCCTTTGAGTCATGGCGCGGTAAGCGACCCCCCGTCGCTTTCCCTGAGGTCCGCCGCAAGGCAGGCGCCCCGGACGGGGCGACGGCGCGCATGCCATGTTCAGGAGGGGCAGGGGATGGTGTTCGCGGTCGAGTTGCGGGACGTCACCAAGCGCTTTGGGGAGGTCGAAGCGGTCCACGGGGTCAGCTTGCAGATCCGGGACGGGGAGTTCTTCTCCCTCCTCGGGCCTTCGGGGTGCGGGAAGACCACCACCCTTCGCATGATCGCCGGGTTCGAACGGCCCACCGCCGGCGAGATCTACATCAAGGGCCAGCGGATGAACGAGGTTCCGCCCTTCCACCGCCCGGTGAACACAGTCTTCCAGCATTACACCCTCTTCCCCCACATGACCGTCTTCGAGAACGTGGCCTTCGGCCTGGAGATGAAACGCCTGCCGCGGGATGAGATCCGGCGGCGGGTGGCCGAGGCCCTGCAGCTGGTCCGGCTCGCCGGCCTAGAGGACCGCTATCCTCGCCAGCTCTCGGGGGGGCAGCAGCAGCGGGTCGCCCTGGCCCAGGCGCTGGACCTGAAGTTGCGCAAGGAGATGCAGCTGGAACTGAAGACCCTGCAGCATCAGGTCGGCATCACCTTCATCTATGTGACCCACGATCAGGAAGAGGCGATGACCATGTCCGACCGCATCGCGGTGATGAACCAGGGGCGGGTGCTGCAGGTGGGGACGCCGGTGGAGATCTACGAGCATCCCGCCACCCACTTTGTGGCCGACTTCATCGGCGAGACCAACTTCCTGGAAGGGAAGGTCGTGGACCATGCGGAGGGCTGGGTCCGGGTCAAGGTGGAGGGTCTGTCGATCCTGGCCGCCCCGCCGCCCGGAGGGGTGGTCCGCGGTCAGGCGGTGACGGTGGCCCTGCGGCCGGAGCGGATCCGCCTCAGCCGGGAGGCTCCGGAGGGGACACCGAACCGCTACAGCGGGGTGATCATCGCCTTTTGTGTGCCGTTCGTGTATGTGATCGTGCGGGCGCGGCTGGCCACCTACGACTGCACCCTGGAGGAGGCGGCCCAGGACCTAGGGGCCGGCGAGTGGCAGACCTTCCGGCGGGTCACCTTGCCGCTGCTGGCGCCGGGGATCCTGGGCGGGGCGTTGATGGCCTTCACCCTCTCCATCGACGATTTCGTGATCACCTTCTTCGTGACCGGACCGGGGTCCACCCCGCTGCCGGTCCTGCTGTATTCCAAGGTGCACCTGGGCATCACCCCCGAGCTCAACGCGATCTCCTCGCTGCTTTTCGGTGTCTCGTTGACCTTTGTACTGCTCTCCCTGATCGTCCAGCGCCGTCGGTGAGGACGGGCTGTGGCTCGGGATGCAGGGGCTGTGAGGCGGCGGACGACGCGGCGGCCCCGTCGGCCGATGGCGGAGCCGGCCGCGGGGCA